>JAZNWS010000001.1:0-14736 GCA_045593485.1 Eubacteriales bacterium
TACGTCATCCTCGCGCATTTTTGATGTAAACCTCGGAAGCCACGCGTCAAATTCAGCGATAGCCTTGGCATAACCGTCAATATCGTTTCTATGACCGTACACCATATCGAAATCAACGAGGTTGACAAAGCAAAGACCGTCAAAATCTCTATCCGCGATCTCAAGCGTTTTCTGCATACCCTCGGTATTTGAGTGCGTGTAATAGCTCTCGGTCGTGCCTCTGCCTGCAAATATATCGTATATCTTACCGACGGAAATTACGTCCTTGCCTGATGCTTTGATAAGGTCGAGAACAGTCTCACCCGTGGGCTCAAGCGAAAAGTCATGCCTTTTGGCGCTTCTCGTAAACGGATGTTCTCCAATAAACGGACGCGCGATAACTCTGCCCACTCCGTGCTTACCCGAGAGTATTCTGCGGGCAATTCTGCAGTACTCGTAGAGTGTTTCAATATCCACTATATCCTCGTGCGCGGCTATCTGAAAAACGCTATCCGCAGAGGTGTAAACTATAAGATCGCCACTCTCCATGTGCTGCTTGCCGTAGTCACGAATGACGTCCGTGCCCGAGTAAGGCTTGTTGCAGAGCACTCCCCTGCCCGTCCGCCGTTTAAACTCGTCTATTACCTCGGGCGGAAAGCCGTCGGGATAGGTGGGAAGCGGACTGTGCGATACAACTCCTGCTATCTCCCAATGTCCCACGGTCGTGTCCTTGCCGCGGGATTTCTCCTTCATGCGCGCGTATGCGCCTATGGGCGCGTCGACTGCATCAATACAGTCAACACCGTCAATATTTGCAAGTCCAAGCTTTATCATATTATCCGCGCAGAAATACTGCGAGGTGGTTATGCTTTTCAGTGTATTGGTGCCCTTGTCGCCAAAGTCTGCCGCATCGGGCAGCTCGCCTATGCCAAAGCTGTCAAGGACTATTAAAAATACTCTTTTCATATATATTCCTTTCTGTCAGTTCCTGGGTGAGCCCTCCATAAAATACGCCGCCTCGGAGTCGGCGCAGTTGAGGAAAAACGCCAAGGGGAACATTTCAAGCGCTCTGCCTACGTTGCCGGGGTCGTCGTTGGTGGAAAAGCCCATATGATAACGGATAGCAAACGCCTCATCGCGTGTGAGCTTCATATATCCCGACGCGATATATACCGACTTTTCGCCGTGACCGTAGGGAAGCGTGTCCTCAATAGTGAAATACGGCACGGACTCCCATCTTCCCTCGGGGTTTTTGACGTTGCGGAAGCTGACCTTGTAAAAATTAGTCTTGCAGAGGTCGTGGAGAAGCGCCGCGATTGCTATGCTCTCCTCGGAGAACTGTATGCCATACATTTCTTTTATTCTCGGGCGGGAGAGTATGTCGCAAAGGCAGTCGTAGACGTTAAGGCTATGCTCGAGAAGTCCTCCCTCGTACGCGCCGTGGTAGCGTGTGCTTGCGGGCGCGGTAAAAAAGTCGCAGGAGTCCGAGCAGAGATACGCGAGCAGCTTGTCTGAACCCTCGCGTGTTATTTTTGACTTGAAAATTTCAATAAATCTTTCCTTGTTTGTCATATTTTTACCCTCGTTTCTATGTTTTAAGCCTATCTATCCATTATAATATAGTTATACAATTATATTATAATAAAATGTAAAGGCTTTGTCAAGTGTGGGGGAGAAAAACAAGGCAAAAGGGATAGTCTTTTGCCTTACATATCCATTTGCTTTTTCCTTTACTTTCTGTCTACAGTGACAGAAAGTAAACAAAGAACACCGTTTAAGAGGGAAAGACGTCGTAATTTCACTCCCGTGAAATTTGCTCTACGAGCACCCGACTACCCCTTTCCCTCTTAAAAATCTCCCTATCCCGCGAGTTTGCAAGCAAACTCGTATGAAGGGTGAGGTAATATAGCATCCGCTTTAATTGCGATAAGCAGTGACGTAGTAAGCGTTTGCGTGGGTGGGGTTCAAAGGGGCGGGAGGAATCGCAACCTCCCGCCCCTTGCGGCGTTCTTTGGATACTTTCTGTCGCCGCGGACAGAAAGTATCACAAAAAACTAATACCCTTTCTTTCTGCCAAACAATCTCAAAATAAGCTTTCTCAAAAGCTCCGCGGGGAAGACTAAAAGCGATAGCAAAAAGGTTATTACAAGCTCCTTGAGCGTCAACGGCAGAGTGCGAAGTACAGGCCCGCCGAGGTATATAAACAAGATCTGTATGAAAAGCACCCCACTCATTATGAGAATAAACGCCTTATTTTTCCCAAGTCCCGAAAAGAGCTTTACTCTGTCCGTCCTTGCGTTAAAGCAATTAAACACCGACGAGAAAATAAACAGGGCAAAAAACGCGGTCAACAGATACAGACTGTTCGGCTCGTATCTGTATAGCGAGGTAATATACGGGCATTTGAGAAAGAACAGATACAACGCGATAGTAAACCCACCGAGAAATATAATTTCGTTTATCATATAAGAGTTAAGTATCTGCTCGTCACGGCGTTTTGGCATCTCCCTCATGCTCGACTCAAGCGGCGCTTCTCCCGCAAATGCAAGGCCGCCCAATGTGTCCATTATAATATTTATCCAAAGCATCTGAACAACAGTCACGGGCGAGTTTATACCCAAAAACGGACATATCATTGACACACCCACCGCGCAGAAATTCATCATAAGCTGCAGCGTGATAAATTTTCTGATGCTCTTAAATACCGTTCTGCCGTAAAGCACCGCGCGGCAAATTGAGGATAGGTTATTGTCAAGTATGACTATATCCCCCGCGTCCTTTGCCACCTGCACTCCGCTGCCCATAGCAAAACCCACATCTGCGGCTCTGAGTGCGGGCGCGTCGTTGACACCGTCCCCCGTCATTCCCACGACAAGACCCATTTCCTGCGAGAGTCGCACAAGTCTGCTCTTGTCCTGCGGCAGTGCGCGGGCAAGCACGCAAAGGCGAGGCAGCATATTCTTGACCTCGCTGTCCGTCATCTGTGATAGCTCCGCGCTTGTTAGAGCGAGATTTCTCTCTTGCGTATATATGCTGCAGCCCTTTGCTATATTTACCGCCGTGTCCTTGTTATCCCCTGTTATCATAACCACGCCAACACCCGCATCACGAAGTATCTTTACCGACTCCGCCGCGGACTCGCGCAGAAAATCCTCAAGAACAATAAGGCTTATAAGGGTAAGCTCTGGCGGACGTTTCTGCATAATTTCCGACAGTGGCATATCGCTGTCCGACGTTGCTATCATAAGCACCCTTTTTCCCTGCGCCGTGGCTTGATTGCATATTTTTCTGATAACAGACGGAGCAAATTGCAGTATCTCTCCGCTCCCCGATATATATTTTTTAACGTACGGCAAGAGCTTTTCGGGCGCGCCCTTTATATACACTCTCTTTCTCCCGCCCACAATCACCCTTGCGGCGGAAATTTTCAGATCGCTGTCAAATGGTATCTTGTCAACAAGCTTCTCCTGCCTTTTGCTTATGTCTGCCTCGCACAACCCGCATATTGATTCAAGTATAGCTCTGTCCGTGGAGTTGCCGCCAAGAATTCCAACCTCTCCCGACGAGCTTTTACCTATTTGCGCCTCGCTGTTAAAAACACCGCTTATAGCATACTCCGAGAACACTCCGCCATACTGCTTTTCGAGTGCTGAAACACCCTCGCATATTTGTCCGTCGCCAAGAAAGATCTCGCCAACACCAAGTCTGCCCACAGTCAAAGTCCCCGTCTTATCGGTGAAAAGTATATTCATACTCCCCGCGCTCTCAATTCCCACGGGCTTTCGCACCAGCACGTTGTCCTTGACCATTTTCTTGATGTTTGAGGACAGCACCACAGCTATCATCATAGGGAGTCCCTCGGGGACGGCGACGACTATTACCGTAAGAGCCAAGGTCAGCGCGCCGAACAAATGCTCAAGCAAAAACGGAAAACTCGTAATTTTATACCTGACGATCTCCATATCAAACGCTGAGTCTATTGCAAAGGTCTTGAAAAGATAAGCCGCCGCGACCAGAATTGCCGCTACGTATCCAAATATACTTATCTGCTTTGCGAGCTTTGATAGTCGCATCTTTAAGGGACTCTCTACCGTGTCCCCCTGCACCTCTTTTGAGATCCCGCCGAGAAAGGTCGAATCTCCAACCCTCTCGACTTTCATATACGCGCTGCCCGACAAAACCGTGCAACCGCGAAAGCAAAAATAAGGGGATGCGGGAGTTTTGTCCTCGGCGCTGTCGCGCGGTGACTTCTCAACCTCTCTGCTCTCCCCCGTCATAGCCGACTGATCCGCAAATATCCGTCCAAAAATTATCTCTCCGTCGGCAGGTATCTGCTCGCCCGCGTAAAGACTGACTATGTCTCCGACAACTATATCCTCTATTGCCGCCTCCTTGAGCGTTCCGTCTCGTATAATTCTGACCAACCCTTGCGAATATTCCGCCTCCAGCCTCGCAAACGCATTCTCCGAGGTGTGCTCCGAGAGTGTTGAGATGAGAGTCGCGAGCAGCACCGACACACCTATTCCGATACACTCTACCCAATTTGAGCTTTTAAACACGAACAAAAGATTTATAAGTAGTGCTCCGAGCAATATTTTTATTACGGGATCGGACAAATTGGAGACAAATTTTCGCAAAAAGCTCTTTTTCCTTCTGGGCGTCATTCTGTTTGCTCCGTGAATTTTACGGGACTCCGCAGCCTGACTCTCCGACAGCCCCATTTTCATTATACCTTCAACACCTGTACTTATAAAAATCCCTCCCCCGCCAAGCACCTAAAATTCATATTAAATATATGACGCGGAAAATTTTTCTATTACATAAAAAAAGGACTCGCCCTCAGGCAAGTCCTTTTGATATTATATTCTTTCTTCAAGCGAGACGTACTCCTTTGATTTTGAAATACATTTATACGCGGGGCGTATTATCTTACTTGATGTGCAATATTCCTCCATTCTGTGAGCGCACCATCCCGCGACTCTCGCCACGGCAAACAGAGGCGTATACATCTCGGTAGGTATTCCGAGCATGCGGTAAACAAGACCAGAATAAAGGTCAACGTTTGCGCACATATCCTTGTCCGTGCCCTTGTAGGTATTGAACAGATCGGGCGTAAGTCTTTCTATTCTTTCAAGCAGCTCAAAATCATCTCCATATCCCTTCTCATACGCCAGCTTACGCGCGGACATCTTGAGCATTACGGCTCTGGGGTCGGACTTTGTATAAATCGCGTGGCCCATGCCGTAAATAAGTCCCGAGCCGTCGTATGCTTCTTTTTTCAATATCTTCAAAAGGAAATCAGAAACCTCTCCGTCGTCCTTGGTGTTGGCAACGTTCTCCTTTATACAGTCGAACATTTCCTGAACCTTTATATTAGCTCCGCCGTGGCGGGGGCCCTTCAATGCTCCGATAGCCGCCGCGATTGCGGAATACGTGTCTGTTCCCGAGCTTGAAAGCGTACGGCAGGTAAAGGTCGAGCAGTTTCCTCCTCCGTGCTCCGCGTGGATAACCAGAGCAAGATCAAGAAGCTTTGCCTCGTCGTCGGTGTATTTGGAGTCGGGACGAAGCACTCGCAAAAAGTTCTCAGCAGTAGAAAGCTCCTCGAGGGGATTATGTATGTTTAAGCTCTTGTCCATAAACGCGTTCTGATATACCGCGTAGGACTGCGCCGCGATGACGGGCAGCCGCGCGACGATCTCCATACTTTGATGAAGCATATTCTCAAGGCTTGTATCGTCGGGGTTGTCGTCATAGGAATAAAGAGAAAGCACCGACGTTGCCATCTTATTCATTATGGAGCGCGAGGGCGCCTTCATAATTATATCCTCTGTAAAGCGAGGCGGCAGACGGCGGTAGGAGGCAAGCAGCTCGTTGAAATGCTCAAGCTCCTCCTTTGTGGGCAGATAGCCGAAAAACAAAAGATAAGCGCACTCCTCAAAGCCAAATCTGTCCTCTCGTACGAAATTTTGCACAAGCTGACTCATCTTGTATCCGCGGTACTCAAGCGTTCCGTCATCGGGCATTTTCTCGCCCTCGTTGATTATGTATCCGTGAACGTTGCCAACCTTGGTGACACCCGCGCGAACTCCCGAGCCGTCATTATCTCGCAGACCGCGCTTGATGTGATATTTGTCAAACGCCTCGCGGGGTATGACGTACGCATTCTTCGCGTCCGTCAGCATCTCCTGAAATATATTTTCTATTGCTTCATCGTGATCGTTTGAATATTTTTTTGAATTAAGCTGCATTTTTCACACCCTCAAAACCAAAATATTAGGATAATTATACCACTTGTTTTATATTTTCGCAATTAACAAATTGTAAACTTTCAGTATAAGGGTTGAAATGCCATAAAACTCTCGGAATTTTGCAAGATTTCGGCATAATAGCTGCAAATTTGTCAAAAAGTGCGGGCGGTGTAGCTCTACACCGCCCGCAAAAATCAATCCTCGTCACCAATGCCCCAATACTTTCTGTCAAGACTTCGGAACTGTATCGCCTCAGCTATATGCTCGGCGCGTATAAGCTCGCTTTCGGCAAGGTCTGCAATAGTTCTCGCCACGCGCATTATACGATCGTATCCGCGCGCAGAAAGCCCCATAGTATCGTATGCCGCACGGAGCAACGCCATAGCATCGTCGTCCGCCTGACAGTATTTGCGTATGCCCGACGCGTCAAGTCTTGCGTTGCAGATTACTCCGTCGCCCTTCATTCTCTCGCGGGCAAATTCTCTTGCTTTTGTGACTCTCTCGCGCACCACCTCGCTTTTCTCGGAGGTAGTCTGTCTGTCGGAGATCTCATCGTAAGTCAAGGACGGAAGCTCTATCTGAATATCGATTCTGTCAAGCATAGGCCCGCTTATTCGTGAAATATAACGCTTGACGTCCCCAGGCTTGCAGGTGCATTTGCGGGTGGGATGTCCGAAATATCCGCATCTGCAGGGGTTCATCGCGCCGACAAGCATGAACGAGCAAGGGAAAGTGACTCGTCCGCTGGCCCTTGTTATAGTCACCTTTCCGTCCTCAAGCGGCTGACGGAGCGCGTCAGTCACTTGCTTTGGAAACTCGGGAAGCTCGTCCAAAAACAGCACGCCGTTATTGGCAAGCGAAACCTCGCCGGGCGTGGGATTCACGCCTCCGCCCACAAGACTTACCGCGCTCATAGTATGGTGCGGCGAGCGGAAGGGACGCGTAGACACAAGGGATACTCCGTCGGGCAGCGTTCCTGCCACCGAATGTACCTTTGTAGTCTCAATAGCCTCCCCGAACGTAAGCGGGGGAAGAATAGTTGAAAGTCTTTTTGCAAGCATAGACTTACCCGTACCGGGAGGGCCTATGAGAAGTATGTTATGTCCGCCCGTTGCGGCAATCTCCATAGCCCTTTTTGCCTGCGCCTGTCCCTTGACGTCCGAAAAATCTATGCCGTAATCTCTTGTGGAGTCCAGAAATTCATCTCTGTTGTACTTCACGGGCTGCATTGTTTCCGTGCCGTTGAGGTGCGATACGAGCTGACGCATGTTATCCACCGCATATACGGCTATTCCCTCAACTGCCGCAGCCTCGAGCGCATTTTCTCTGGGCGCGTAAAATTCCTTAAATCCCGCATCTCTCGCCGCAACGCACATAGAAAGCACGCCGCGTACACTTCGCAAAGCGCCCGAGAGTGAAAGCTCGCCCACAAAGCAAGCCCTTGATACGTCAATATCCGAGCGCACTATTCCCGCGCATTTCATAATTCCGAGAAGTATGGCTACGTCGTACGCAGAGCCTTCCTTTTTTCTGTCCGCAGGCGCAAGGTTGAGCATAAACGACATTTCGGGAAATCTGTACCCGCTGTTGATACACGCCGTTCTTACTCTCTCCTTTGCCTCCTTGACCGCCATATCGGGCAAGCCGACAAGCTCAAAATTCGGAAGCCTGGGCTGACCGTCCGCCTCTACTGTGACTATGTATCCGTCAATGCCGAATATTCCCGCGCTGTAAATACAAGATAACATATTTTCCCTCTCTCGTCATATAAACTGACATCATTATATCACATATAGCAAAAAAATACAATATTATGTCATTTACTTTTTATTTTTTTGCAAACATTTCCTTTAATTGAGGAGCAATCTATTGACAAAGACTATTTTTTGTTGTATAATTTTTTTAGATGATGAGTATTATGCCCTTTTATATGCAGGGCGTCTCCATTCACGAAAATCTTGTGGAGGACACCAATAATGAAAAAGCTTTTAGCCGCGCTCCTTTCTCTCCTTCTCGTATGCTCAGTTTGCTCCTTTGTGGCTTGCAGCAAAGAGAACGAGGACATCGAGGGCGCAATAACCAACTACACCGAAACAACTACATACGACATAAAGGACACATATGGCAAGGTTCTTGGAACGCTTTCCTATAAGGCAAAAGGAACTGACTATGCTATAATTACGGGATATACTCCCCGTGTATCAGGTCTTCATTCCATAACCATTCCCGAGGTTCTCCCCGGAAGCGAGCGTACTGTTGTAGAGATTGGCGACGAGGCGTTCAGCGCTTGCACAACTCTTGTATCCATCACGCTCCCCAATACCGTTGAGGCAATCGGTGATTGGGCATTCTCGCTTTGCTCATCTATGTATCAGGTAAAGATTCCCGCAAACGTAGAGACCATCGGCAAGGGCGCGTTTGTTGGATGCGAGTCTCTTACAGTAGTAAATTTCGCATCCCAAAAGGCTCTTCTTGAAGAAATCGGCGACTATGCATTTAACGGCTGCTCGGTTCTTACGACCATTTCTCTTCCCGAGGGACTTATATCACTTGGCGAGGGCGTATTCTTTGAGTGCTCGGCTCTCAAGACCGTGACACTTCCCGAAACCCTCACAACCGTTGGCAGAACCGCGTTTGCGTCCTGCGACGCTCTTGAAACGCTCAACCTTGGCGCAAACATTGAAAGTGTTGGCGAATACGCATTTGGTACACTTCCGTCCGACAAGCCCGAGGTTCTTGTTTACGAGGCAGGCTCGACTACAGACAAGACCATCAACAAGACGGTTGAATAAGCTTCCACAGTATAACTAAAAAATTATCACTGACGCTAAAGCGTCAGGGATTTTTTATATTTCATTTTCCGCAAATCTCATCTCAACTACTGAAACTATTGTCATTTCCGCCGTGAGAATAGAGTCGCAATTCAGCGTGCATCCCGCCGCACGGGAATGCCCTCCGCCGCCGTATCTTGCGCAGACCTCAGACACGTCAAAATCACTTGACGAGCGCATGGAAACTCTGAATTTATTATCCTCACCGAACTGCTTTATAACCGCCGCGACCTCAACGCCCTTGACAGAGCGGGCAACGTCTATGAGCGTCTCAAGATTTTCGTCCGTTGCCCCATACTGCTCCTTCAAGCTATACGGGAACGTGATCACAGCAATTCTGCCGCCAGCATAGAAATTCATTCGCTCAAAGCCCGCGTGCTCGACCTGCATCTGCTTGAGAGTCTTTATACCGAACAGACGGTGATTTATATCAGACGTGTCAACCCCTCGCGCTATAATATCTGCCGCGATTTTGTGGGATGCGGGAGTTGTGTTGTTATATCTGAAGCAACCCGTATCCGAGCTTATTGCGGCGTACAGAAGCTCCTCTACCCTTACGGGAAGCGCATCAAGCCCACACCTCTCGGCTACTCTCTCAAGCAAGCCGTACAAAACCTCGCCGCAAGCAGACATCTCGGGCAATACGTAGTAATCCGCATAATATACACCCTTGCCGTGATGGTCTATCATAAGGTCTATTTTGTCCTTATAGATGTCGTACAGACTGCCAAGCTGGGACGGAGACGCCGTGTCCACCGACACTATTCTGTCGGGAATAAACCCATCGGGAATACTCTCGGGCAAAACGCTCTCCTGCGCTCCCCTTGACAGAAACTGCAGTCTTTCGGGTATCTCGTCGGCGCAAACACAAAACGCCTCTCTTCCCGTCTCGCATATAAGCGCGCGGAGCGCAAACGCAGAGCCTACCGAGTCACCGTCGGGATGTACGTGGAAAAGAATAATATATTTTTGTCCGTCGCATAAAATATTCGTCGCCTGCTCCACTGTCACCGCTCTGTATATCGGTGCATCAGTCATCATCCTCGTCCTCAAATTCCTCTGTATTTCTCTTTGACTTCTTTATATCAACAGGAATAGCGTCAATATCCTCGGTGACGGTTATTCCTTCAAGTATCTTGGAAATTTTTGCGCCGTACTCAATAGAGCTGTCCTCAATAAAGGTAAGCTCGGGAGTTATACGTAGGTTCATGCTTCTTGCGATCTGACCGCGAATAAATCCTGCCGCCGCGCGCAGTCCCTGCTTTACCTCTTTTTTATCTCCGTTAAGTGCGGAATAGTATATTTTTGCAAACTTCAAATCAGGCGTGACGTCCGCGCCCGTAATGCTGATAAACGCGTTTGCCACACGGGGATCCTTTACGTTTCTTATCGCTATCGCGATCTCCTTTTGCATTTCGTCGTTTATTCTTCCGCGTCTGTATTTAGGCATATTTTGTCCTTTCCGAATTATGTCAATTCACGTATAGTATATTATTTGAATTAAAAAATCATTCCTGTTTAAGTGTTATGGGATTTTTCACGCCTGTGAGTCCTATATCAAGGAAAAACGGACATATATCAAGAGATACTCCGTCCGAAGCATTCAAGCAGACCGCCACGTCTCTTTGCTCTGCAAGGCGCAAAATATAGTCCGTGACTCTCGTCAAGTCAGCGGAGCTTGAATTTGTGCTTATACAAAGGCTTATTCTGTTTTTGCTTTGGCGCAATATAAGAATTCTGTCATCAGATATGATTTTTGCCAAAAAAGCCATAAGCAATACAGATAACGCGTATATAGAATTGGCATAAATCATCCCTCGCATTTCAAAGCTGCCGCAAGCCATAGGCTCGCCAAAAATCTCAATTCCGCAGCCTATGCAGTCACATACAGCGGTTGCTGTGCGCTCAATATCGCCGCCAGCAAATTGCTTGTCACCGAATATAGAGAGCATCCGCTCAATTCCGGACAGCTCAAGATACGCCTTGGTATTGTCATTATTATCTGAATCATCCGCCATAGCCATAGCTTTTGGAGACATAACCGCGGGGCAAATTCCGCCGCTAAGATACGCATGGCAGACTGCCTTTGCGGGATTTTCGGGCTGGACTATACAGCAAATTCCCGTGGAATAAAGCATTCTGCGGTTAAATATAAGCGCGCCGCTGTCCGAGATTATGATTATTGGGTCCTCTCCGCCCAAAAACAGATTACGGATCAGAAATCTCCTCTCCTCGCTATCAACTCCGAGCAGGTCAAGCGCATTGTCTCCAATATTAAATTGTCCCCTGTTTGAGCGGTAAGCTATTATCTCACAAAACCGTTCCGCTTCTGTGGTGATAAAATAGAGATTTTCATTAAAGATTTTCATGCTTATATTATAAATTATTTTTTTACCTTTGTCAAGTTTTCAAAATATACAAATACCCAAAACCCCCATAGATAATTACATTTTACTATGGACAAAATGCAAATTTTAGTGTATTATATATTTAGTAAGAAAAAAGGAGGTCGGATATGAGCATTACACTTTCAATCAACTCAATCTCCGACAAAAAAATAAAACCCCTGCACGGCGTGTGCAACGCGCCTCTTTTGTGGTCGGACTGCTCTATGTTCCACTATCTGACCGAGGCGGGCATACCATTCTCGCGCTTGCACGACACGGGCGGCGAGTTCGGCGGCGGTGTTTTCGTGGATATTGACAACATCTTCCCCAAATTCGACGCGGACGAAAATGACCCTTCGTCCTACGACTTTGCCTTTACAGATCATCTTATAAAGAGTCTCATCGCGGCGGGCGCGCGCCCTATTTACAGACTCGGCTGCAGCATTGAAAATCAGCAGAAGATTATCAAGCCGCGCCGCATATTCCCTCCCCGCGACTACGAAAAATGGGCGAGAGTTTGCGAGCATATAATATCTCACTATAACTGCGGATGGGCGGATGGATTTGAGTTTAATATTGAGTATTGGGAGATCTGGAACGAGCCCGACAATCAGCCAAACCCCGCGGACAGTCCTATGTGGCTCGGCACGAAGGAGGAATTTTTCAGGCTCTACGAGGTCGCGTCAAACCATCTCAAGGCTTGCTTTCCTGACATAAAGGTCGGCGGATACGGCTCTTGCGGCTTTTACAGTGTGCTGAACACGTCAGCCGCGCAGGCAAACTCCTCTCCCCGCACCGACTATTTTATAGAATTTTTCGAGGATTTTCTCAAATATATTGGGGGCCCCGAGCACAGATCCCCGCTTGATTTCTTCTCGTGGCACTCTTATGCGGGCGCGGAGGAAAATGCAGTATTCGCAGCCCACGCAAGAGCTCGCCTTGACGCATACGGCTTTACAAACACCGAGAGTATTATCGACGAGTGGAATCCCGACATATCCGTCCGCGGAACACTTATGGATTCGTCAAACCTCGGCAAGATGCTTATAGCTATGCAGCACTCCCCCGTGGACATTATGGCGTATTACGACGGTCAGTGGATCACCCCCTACGGCGGATTGTTTGACCCTATGACGCTTACGCCCTTCAAGGCATTCTACACCTTTAAGGCGTACAATATCCTCTACCGCCTCGGCTCACAGATCACTCTTGACGGTGCGGACGAGCTTGGACGCTTAACTCCCGGCCTTTACGCGCTCGGAGCAACAGACGGCGAAAAAACCGCCGTGCTGCTTGTAAACACGGGTGATGCGCAGTCTGTCACCTGTCAGCTTGATGGCGCTTGGAACGTATCTCTCGTGGACGACACGCACAGCCTTGACAACCCCACACAGATTTCCTACGGCGAGAGCTTTACAATCGACGCAAACTCCGTGGCGGTGCTTGAATCCAATTAAAAAACAGGAGCAGAAAACATTGTTTTCTGCTCCTTTATTTTACCTAAGCTCTGCTTTATTGCGAGAGCTTTTTCTGTATTCTTGCGGCAACTATATCAAGCGCGGTCTTGTTTCTACCGCCATTGATGATGATATCTGCATACTTCTTTGTAGGCTCAACGTATATTCCGTGCATGACCTTGACCGTGCTAACGTACTGATTGATAACACCGTCAATATCTCTGCCTCTCTCGGTCACGTCACGGCGGAGTCTACGGAGAATTCTCTCGTCCGCATCCGCATCGGCATAGATCTTAATATCGAAAAGCTCGCGCAATCTCTCGTCGTGAAAGGTCAGAATACCGTCAATAATAATGACGGGGGTCGGACAAAGACGCGTAACCTCGGGACATCTTGTATGTATGCAAAAATCGTAATTCGGTACATCCACACACTCGCCTGAAAGCAGCTGGCGAAGATGCTTTACGAGCAGATCCGTATCAAGCGCATCCGGACAGTCGTAATTTGTCTTGACTCTCTCCTCCATCGTAAGATGGTCCTGCGGCTTATAATAATTATCGTAAGAAATAATGGTTATATCGTCGGGAAAAAGCTTCTTGAGTCCGCCGGCAAAGGTGGATTTGCCCGAGCCCGTGCCGCCCGCGATTCCTATTAACATTGGTGTTGCCATAATAATGCTCCCTTTATGTTTTATATGTTGAGTATAACATATTTTTCAGAATTAGTCAACAGTCCCGTCTCTAAACAAAATAGAAAGCAGACCGCGGCGCGCGGCCTGCTCTTGTTTTTATTAGATTATGCCTTTCTGCTTTAGCACGATTTCATTCTATAGCTATTCTGGTGTCTCCGCTAACAATTTCAATTTTTATTTCGTGTGAATACTTGTCATTACGATAATGTTTCAATTCCCTAAATGTTTCAATTAGTTTACCGGCATAATCGCCAAACTTGCGCTCAATCACCTCAAGTCCTATTATCTCAATATGAATAGGATCGCCAACCATATCCCTCAAGCAATCCCATAAAGCATCTAAGCTACCGCCATAATATTCGGGAAAATCTAATTCTTTTTGAATAGTATTATGTATTTCCATATAGTATTTTACATTTGAAAAATCTATTGTATAAAGTTCTTTAAATTCGTACGCAGTCCTCTCCTTAATTTGTTATTTCATAATAGGTCTGATAGTAGTCATAACTTACAAAAATCAATCCATCATTCGAGTATAGAACTCTTTGACGATTTCTATATCCGCCATCATAGTTTATATCTGCCTCATACCAAACTCGACCCGGAGATTGTGGAAGTTTTCCGTCTTTATTCTTGTATTTATCTCCACCTATCATTTTCCCCGGAAGCACCTTGTCTAAATTCCCTTTTTTGTTTCGCTATCCAGAATCTTCCGCAAAATCAAATGGCACATAATAATCGGGCAAACGCCCAAAATAAGCTATATAGGCATCTGCACCGTCCATTCCCAAATCGGTAGCAGTGCCGACTGTCTTCGTTCTCATTGGAACGTATACGCATTTGCAGTTTCTATGAGCTTCAACCTCGACTTCATTGTTCAAGATTGAAATATCAAAGATCTTTCCATGTTGATCTACACAAAATTTACAGGTTGTCGGTGTCAGCTGCGACATCCAATTCGCCCACGTTGTACTCTCTCCACGAAGATCCCTGTCAGGATTGAGTTTATTAATTAGTTGTTCTATTGAAAATTCCGTAATTATTCCTCCTTTATTATATCACTTTTTTTCAGTTTGTCAAATTAAAATGCCGCTACAAAAGATCCCTTCTCTCATTTTGCTACGGCTCATATATGATTATATC
>JAZNWS010000002.1:0-11014 GCA_045593485.1 Eubacteriales bacterium
GGCGGTTGTCTGTGAACACACCGTCGCCGCAGCCGTAAACCGCGTAAAACGCGGAGATGGGGTCCCAGCTGTTTCTCTTGCCCTTTACGTGATATATGTAGGACTCGCGCACGGGACTGTCGGGCTGAGTCTCAATAATCGCCGTGCCCGAGAATATAACGTCGCCCACGGTAAAGTGGGATATCGCGATAGGCGCGGGGCATTTTTCAAATACCAATCTTGCCGTTCTTATATCTGTTCTGAGGTTGTACTCACCGGGCAGCTCGGGCATATTTGTCTGCATATTGCCGTCAAGGAAAAGTCCTCCCATAAGGGAGACAAGCTCTACCTGCTCGCGCACAAGCTCAAGTCCCGTCTTGTCGGATATGTCGTCGCCCTCACTTTCAAGCAATCTGCCGAAATTTATGCAAGAGCCTATGACCATAAGCGTAATTTTGTCGCCCGTGTTATTGGCAAGTGTTCTGCGGAGAAGTCTTACCGCATCCTCTGCCTTTTTTGTGCCGCCGGGGAGATAGTCGCTGCCGAAGGTCTCGGCGGTGTGCTTGCCGTAGTTTGCAAGTATCATATCCATTGTCACGTCGCCCGCAGGAGCAACGGTCGTCTGTCCGATGGGAACGATGTGACCGTAATAGCGGTTTATCGCGTCCGCGCAAGCGGGCGCCCAAGGGTCTGCGGTGCTGACGCTCACGCAAAGAAGCTCGCAAAGTCCCGAATTTACTCCCTGATGTATTATAGCAAGCGCGCCTGTGTCGTCGCAGTCGCCGCCGATGTCTGTGTCAAAAATGATTTTTTTCATGTTTTTTCTCCCTTGTAAGTTATCGTGTTTTTTTATCCTTACCCAAAAACCTCTGCCGCGGCGATGATTTTGAGTATATTTTCGTCAATTTTATCTCTGCCGTAAGCGTCAATAAAGCGGTCACGGTATTTGTCCGTGCCGAGATTGAACCACAGCGTCCATATTCCCCAAAACACGTCAATGTGCCGATCCCCGATGCCACCGTTGCCGACATCCACAAAGCCCGAAAGCTTCCATCTATCAAGCATAATGTTCGGCAGGCAGTAGTCGCCGTGTATCAGAACGTCACTTTTCAGCGCGGACTTGCCTTCATTTAGCACCGCCCACGCCTGCTCGGCAGACGCATATCCGAAGCTGTCGGGAAAATGCGACTTATCATAATTGCCCGTTATGTAATTTTTCTCCGCAAGCGCGAGATATTCCGCCGTTCTGTCAGGCACCGGGCAGTCCGACGCGTTCATTTCGTGTAGTCCGCGCAAGGCAGTCGCAATAGTATCGCAAAGTCGCTCGGGGTGCGAGAGATAGTCCGCGTGGGTGCAGTCCTCGCCCATAACGCGCGAGGTCAGAAGCCAATCATACTCGCCCGACTCATATTTCAGCACCTCCGCGCCAAGGCCTAATTTGTAAAAATACGCGGTCATTTGCGCCTCTTTTGTAAGCGCTCCAACCGCCGACCTTTTCAGAAAGCATCCATGGTCGCGGTCAATAAAGTATACTCTCGCCTCGGGCGAGCAGGAGCTGTCGTATATCTCTGCGCCTGCAATAAGCCGTTCAATGTCTTGCGGCAGATCACACAGCGGGGTTGTAAGTAGTGTTTTTTTCATTGAAAATCCCTGAAAATGATTTTTATAGCTTATGTATAAATTTACAAGTCGGGTAATTTGAACAACCGTAGAAGCTACCGTATTTGCCTTTTTTCAGAATGAGCGGTGCTCCACACAGAGCGCAAAATTTAACATCACTATTATTCGTGGAATAATGGCTGCGCGTATTTGGTTGCACGATATTGGATTTTAAGGAATTGCATCTGTGACACAAGGTCTGAAGATTATCAAAATTCGACTTCCCACCTTTTGAAATTGGAAATATATGATCCACCTCAAGATCACGAGTTGAACCGCAGCGACGGCATCTGTTTCCATCACGGTTATAAACCGCAAATCGTATCTTATTTGTCACCTTGCCCCTTTCAACGCGGCAAATTGATTCCCAAATGTCGTTATCAAAATAAAAGCCATTACTTTTATTATTTAATTTGTCGATAATAGAATTAATTGTATAGGCATCAAAAACTTCCGATTTACACGTCTTATGTGCTCCCTTTATATTTGTTAGCGAGATATATACCTTAATGGTGAAGTGTATACAAGGTGTTTGAATGCTTTTGTTAAACATTTTTTGTTCTTTTATTTTGAGATATCGTCGAAGCTTTGGAATCTTATCGGTATCATATTGATCAAGTAACCGAACACTGTCAATAACTCTTTGATAATCTGCATACTTTATCTTGTTTTCCTCAACCAATGCCATTGCCTGCTTGACGTCTTTTTGAATATACATAAGCTGGTAGACAAGATAATCTTTGGGAGAAATGTTTGCGTAAAATTTCTCATTATCATATGCATGGACAAGATCAAAGCTTGGCACAGTGGCAAATGTATACCACTGATTAACTCCCTGAAGATTTCTTACAGCCTTGCTATGCTCTTGTATAAAATTTTCATATTTTGCATTAATAACTATATTTGTGATGTAAAGAGATAAAATTATTATTGCCGGAATTATAATAATCATTGTTGTCTGTCCCTCTTGAGCAAGCCAGATCCTTTCAAATTGATTTTATTTTCTCTTAACGTTTACACACTCGCCAACATTTTAACCCTGGCAAAGTTCTATACCCACGACGCCGTATTTTTTCTGTTCGTCCAAGGAATAATACTGTTCCATATCAGATGGCTGTGCCTTGTCAACATCCTCGGTCGTGTATCCGCAATTCAGCAAAGGAAGTGATTTATATAATTCCTCGAAGCTATCAAAGCGGTGCAAATTCACGACTGTTGCGCTGAGTTTCTCACCCGTTGCGGTGTTTGTAAAAACAATCTTATCCCCTGCCTTGATCTGCTGACGCTTTTCGTCAAACAAGCGAAGCTCTATTGTCTTTTTGCCGCTTTTTATCATCTCAAACGGCGAGGAATGAAGCTTCATGTTGTGCGTATTGACCTGCCGACTTATAAGGACGACACTTTCGACGTGCCCTGTGCCGGGGAAAAGATCAACAGGCGTGACTGTTCCAATCTCATATCCCAAGCTCTTGAAATACGCGCAA
This sequence comes from Eubacteriales bacterium, assembly GCA_045593485.1. Taxonomy (GTDB): domain Bacteria; phylum Bacillota; class Clostridia; order Oscillospirales; family CAG-272; genus SVTX01. The sequence continues at coordinate 3,123 of JAZNWS010000002.1, forward strand.
TCGCGGGCAAGCGTGTCTGGGCCGCAAGAGACGTAAACTATTCTATTTACGCCGATGTTTGAAAGGTAGTCCATAAGCTCAACAGTAGTTCCCTTTCGCGGTGGGTCTATCACTACGACGTCGGGTGTAAAGTCGCCGAGAGTTTTCTTCGCATTTGCAAGCAGACCTCCCGTCTCGGACGCGTCTCCGCAGAAAAAGTGAGCATTCTCTATGCCGTTTATCTCTGCATTTTTCTTGGCGCACTCGACTGCCTCGGGTACTATCTCAATGCCGACGAGCATTTTTGCCTTATCTGCCATTGAAAGCCCGATAGTTCCCGCACCGCAGTAAAGGTCGGCGAGTATCTCATTTCCCGTCAGTCCCGCGCGCTCAGCCGCAAGACCGTAAAGCATTTCCGCCGCATCGTGATTTACCTGATAAAACGAGCCCGCGGAAATCTGAAAATCAAGACCGCAAAGTCTGTCCACAATATAGTCTCTGCCGCCTATGCACTCAAATCTGTCGCCGAGAATGACGTTAGTATTTTTCTTATTTACGTTCAGCATAACCGAGACGATTCTCGGGAATTTCTCCATAGCCTGACTTGCAAAAAGCTGCGCCTTAGGTAGCTTATCCGCATTTATAACAAGGCAGAGCATGATCTCGCCCGTCTGTTTGCCCTCGCGGATGTATATGTGTCGGAGTGTTCCCTTGCAGGTCTCCTCGTCGTAAGCCGATATGCCGTTCTTCTCTGCAAAATCAAGCGTGAACGCAACAATTTCCGAGAATATCTCGGGCTGGAGCATACACTTGTCCGCAGGAATTAGCGTGTGAGTTTTCGCCGCGAAAAAGCCCGCCTTAATACCGCTTTTTGTCTGACGCACGGGGTACTGCGCCTTGTTTCTGTAGCCCGAGGTCTGCCCTGTCGTGCGAGTGTCCTCAACTACTACGTCAGAAAGTCCCGCCTTGCGAAAGACACTTTTTACGTAATCTCTTTTTATCTCAAGCTCGTGCTGATATTTCAGATTGCGATAGCAACAACCGCCGCAGGACGCGGGCGCGTCGCACAGGGGCGCAGGGTCGCGCTTGTCCGATGGATTAAGTATCTGCTCAAGCCTGCACACGAGGTAGTTTTTCGTGATCTTTATGACCTTTGCTTGCACCTTGTCGCCAATAACCGCTCCCGTCACGAACACGGTCATACCTTCACTTGTATGAGCTATTCCCGCGCCGAGATTGTTCATATCGGTTATGTCAAGGGTGAGCAGGTCGTTCTTTTTTATGTTAATCATTTAGATATAAAATTCTTTCTTGTTTTCAAGGCAAAGACAGCCAAGTCTGCCGCCGCGCATAGCGCCGCAGTCAATATCAATGGAGTTGTTGCCGTAGAATATTCTGTCCTCGCCGCCGTTGTCGGAGGTGGTGGGGTTATGACCTACTATGATTATTTTGTCGTCGTAATGTTTCTTTGTAAGGTCGAGCACCTCGCCGAAAAAGTCCTCGGGAGAAAGCTCGTCAAGGTCAATATTGGGCGTGAAATTCGCAATTCCCGCGTGAACGAGCAGATAGTCAACACCGCCAACCGTGACCTCCTCATAAAGCGCCATATCCGAGAGGTAGTCTATAACTCCCTCGCGTGCGTCCTCGTCAAGCTCGCGGAATTTTTCAAGCGTTATAGCTCCGCCGTCTGCCGACCACTCGGTCATCTCGGAGATAAACTCCGACGTGGGTCTCTCGCCACTCTCAAGCATTTTTGAAAAGCCCGAGAGCATTCTGAGAGCGCGAAAATCGTGCTCGCCTACCACGCAGTAGACGTTGTATCTGACGCTTATATCGTTTATAAGCTCCATTGAGCCCTCGCCATAGTCCACGATATCGCCAAGGATATACATAACGTCGGTGTCCTTGAATTTTATAGTCTCAAGCAGAGCCTTAAAGCTCTCGTAATCGCCGTGAATATTTGATACTACGTATGTCATTTCAATCTCCTTTTATATAACTTCCACTCTGTCAGAGAAGAAAATCTCAATATCTGCGTCGGGGCAAAGAGCTTTTGCCTGCTCCGACAAAAATTCGGTTACGGGATACTCGGTATAAAAATGTCCCGCACAGACAAGGTTCATATCATTCTCGCCCGCAGACAAGGTCTGATGGTATTTCATATCGCCCGTGAGGTATGTATCGGCGCCAGCCGCCTTGCCGACGTGTATCTCATCCCCTCCGGAGCCGCCTATAAGCGCGATCTTCTTGGATTTTTTCCCGCAAGGAGAAAGAGTCACACAAGGCGCGCCGAGCGCAAATTTTACAAGACGCGCAAATCCGTCGGCATCCATCTCCTCGGGAAGATAACCGACACGAGCTATGTGGTCGTCGCCAACGACCTCAACATTTTCAAGACCGATCCTTGCGGCAAGTATATCGTTCACACCGCCATCGACCGCGTCAAGACGCGTGTGGAACGTCATTACGGCAATATTGTTTTTGATAAGCTTTATTGCACGCTCGCCGTTGGGAGCTTCAATGCTCAGCACTCCAACGCCGTTAAAGAACAGGGGGTGATGGGCAAGTATTACGTCTGCCTTTTCTTTTATAGCGCGGTCGATGACCTCGTCTGTCACGTCAAGCGAGATAAGTATTTTTTTAACCTCAGCCTCAGCATCGGGGCAGACCTCAAGTCCGTCGCGGTCCCACTCACACGAAAGCTCGCGGGGTATTATCTTGCAAAGTTCTTTGTAAAATTCAAGTGTTTTCATATTTTTTCTCCGTCAATATATTTTGTAAACTCGGCTATCAGCTTGTCCTCTGCCGAGCAGTCAAGTCCGCCGAGCAGTCTTCCCTGGCGTCTTGTCTCAAGCATATAAAGCAGTCTTTTTATGTAGGGTCGTGTGCCGCCGGGCATGCGCTCAAGATTTAATCTGCCGATATAATGCTCAACATCTGTCAGCTCTCTTTTCACGCCGTCAAACTCGGCAACAATTATTCTGTAAATTCTGTCGTCTCGTTCGCCGTCGCACACAATAGTCTCGTCCACTATCTCAAAGCCCTGCTCGCACAGATAACGCGAAAGTGTCTCTCCGTGCGTCATGGGTTGAAGAATGAGGCGTATTTTTTTGTTTCTTACCCACGGCGCGCGGTCAATTATTCTGACTATAAGCTCGCCGCCCATGCCAAGTATTGTTATGCAGTCGGGCGAGAAGCTCTCAACTCCGTCAAGCCCGTCAGCCTTTTGCGCTATGATCTTGCCGCCCACTCCGTAGGCTATTATATTTTTCCTTGCCGCTTCAACAGGGCCGAGGTTTATATCAGACGCAAGCGCGCGCTGTATTTTCTCCGCCTGCACAAGATGTATGGGCAGATACGCGTGGTCGCTGCCTATGTCCGCAAGTATCGCCCCCTGCGGCACAAAGCTCGCCGCCGCAAGAAGTCGTTTGTCAAGTATGTATTTTTGCATAGTCCCACCGAACAATGTAATTTTCAAAGAAAAAGGGGTCGGCGGCGGACAAACGTCAAGCCGCCGGCCCTATGACCGATTACTTATTTCCAAGATACGCGTTAATCTTCTCTACAAGCGCATCGGGGTCAGTGCCGTGTACTGCGCACGCCTCCTCAATGGACTCACCGCGAGAAGCAGGACAGCCGAGACAGTGCATGCCTATCTCAAAGAAAAATTCTGCTGTTCCCGTGTCATAATCAAGGATATCACCGATTATGGATTTCTTTGTTACTACCATTTTGTTCTCCTTTCCAAAATCAAATATGATTTCGATATGATATAATAATACAATATCATTATAATTAGTTTATGTGTAAAAGTCAAGTGCCGACGCACGCTTTTTTCTGTGTCTTTAGGTAATATTTTCCTTTACACACATAGCTTAAACTCAATTTTTCAATTTTATAAAATTTTTTCTTGCAAATGTCTAAAACTTATGATATAATATAAAAGTTGAATGTAAAATGGAAAATTATGACTTGATTTTAGGAGATTTACCCATGTAATACGCCTATGATAAAGCAAGCGACAATACAAAAACAAAAATACGACATAATTACAGGAGGATTACCCACGTGATAATCGCACTTGAAGAAGCAAAATATAAGCTTATAGCGCTCCGCGCGGACGTCAAGGAGCTTGAGCAGGCTCTCCGTATTGCCGACCTGAAGCAAAAGGCGGAGGAGCTTGAGGCGCAAACTCTTGATCCTAATTTCTGGAACAATCCGAGCGCGGCAAACAAAATAACGCAGGAGATAAAGCAATCCCGCGACACTATTGAGAGATACGAAAGACTCTGCTCTCGTCTTGAGGACGCAATAGCTCTGGCTGAAATGGCTATTGAGGAGAACGACGAGGACAGCGTCGAGGAGGTCACGAGCGAGCTTGCGGCAATAGAGGAAGAGGCAGAAAAGGAAAGAATATCCGTCCTTCTCTGCGGTCAGTACGACAAAAACAACGCCATAGTATCCTTCCATCCCGGTGCGGGCGGCACTGAGGCGCAGGACTGGGCGCAGATGCTTTACAGAATGATAAACCGTTGGGCAGAAAAGGCGGGCTTTAAGGTAAAGCTCATCGACTGGCTTGACGGCGATGCGGCAGGTATAAAGTCCGCGACCATTACGGTTGAGGGGCTCAATGCATACGGATACCTCAAGAGTGAGAACGGCGTTCACAGACTCGTCCGTGTCTCCCCCTTTGACGCGGCAGGCAGACGTCAGACGTCCTTTGCGTCCATCGAGGTAATGCCCGAGTTTGACGAGGTTGACGACATAGTTCTCAAGGAAGAGGACCTTGAAATAACCGCGCACCGTTCATCCGGCGCGGGCGGTCAGCACATCAACAAGACCGACTCTGCTATCCGTATAGTTCACAAGCCCACGGGAATAGTTGTCGGATGTCAGACCGAAAGAAGCCAGCTTCAGAACAAGGAAACCGCGCTGAAGGTGCTCAAGGCAAAGCTTATGGAGATAAAGCTCCGCGAGAGACTTGACACCATCGAGGAGATCCAAGGCAACAAGACAAATATTGAGTGGGGCTCGCAGATACGCTCCTACGTATTTATGCCCTACACTCTCGCAAAGGACACGCGCACAGGCTACGAGGACGGAAATATTCAGTCTGTAATGGACGGAAATATCGACGGCTTTATCAACGCGTACCTTAAAATGAATTCGGCAAACAACTAATATATGCAAAACAAAAAATCCTTCCCATCGGGAAGGATTTTTCTTTGCCTTCCCCAAGTGGGGGAAGGGGGACCGCGATAGCGGTGGATGAGGATGTTCGTGATACTAACAACATATTTTTAATCAAAAATCGATTTTGTAGCATCCTCATCCGTCACTCGCAAGCTCGTGCCACCTTCCCCTCCTTGGGGAAGGCTATGTTTACGGGAAATCAAATACCCGTTTTCTTATTTTTTCAACGTCGGATATTTACCGTTCTCAAAATCAAGCTCGGAGAAGTCCCAAATATCCTCGCTCCAGCCGAGTGTCTCGGTGTAGAATTTCTTGGAGTTGAGTTGATCTGAAGTGCATTGATGTACATCATCAAATTTAGTGTCGCACGGATATATAGTTGTCGTATAGCAGTTGTCGGCTACGATAGATTCGCTTCCAAATGTTGCCTCGCCTAAAATTATGCCTGCGCCTCCGCGAGAGCTCAAATCGTTTACAGTTCCAATGTTTACGCAATTTTCTACGTATACATCAAGAGCGGTAGAACCTCCAAAGTAAAAAATACCCGATGCATTATATCCGCTTACGTCTCCGATGTTAATACAGTTCTTAATCGTAAGCATACCGCCGCTTCCACGTGAGCCGACTATACCGCATCCATCGATGTCTCCATAGTTGATGCAGTTTTCAACAATGCCGTCCGAGCCGTAGCCGACAATACCGGCAGCAAGCGCGCGAATCGTGCCCTTTTGAACTATGTTGCCAAAATTTACGCACTTTGTAGTTTTAGATGTTGAGCCACAGATGCCGCCGACATAGTATTGGTGAGTAAGTATAGTGGTTGCTTCCTTTACGCATATATCCCCGTAATTAACGCAATCGCTTATCTCGGTACATACCGCAGCAATACCGCCTGCCTGGCAGTTGTTCCAATGTTCTGTCTCTTCAATGTAGACTGTTATTTCTCCATAATTCTTGCAGAAAATAATACTTGCTGATTCGCCTGCAATACCTCCCACGTGATCCATTCCAATATAGGATATAGCGCCGTAATTTTCGCAGTCAACTATCGTAGGACAACGACCGGCGATACCGCCCAATGAAACGTATCCCACGCCGGAGTTCATTGGCTTTGAAACTGAGATTGCTGCGCGACTCTCGCAACCAGATATTAAAGCAAAAGATGTGTTTACAGATCCGCTTATGCCGCCTACGTTTATAGAGACTTCATCTGTGCCATTATTTATTACGGATATTATAGAATTTTCATCAATAGTGCAATTGCTGACGATGCTATGTTCTCCAAGAAGGCCAACTATTCCGCCAACGTTGCATTCTTTATTATTGTTATGATCAATGATATAAATGAGATTTTCAACGCTCAGGTTTTCAACCAATCCGTTTACAGTGCTGAATATTCCTACGAGATCGTAAGACCCAATAACAGAAACATTCTTTATAGCATAACCGTTTCCATTAAATATTCCCTGAAGATCAATGCCGGTGAAACCACTGACGTTTGAAAAATCCAGATCGCAAGTAAGCTCATAATAGTAGTTTCCCATATTGGAAATGTTCATAAAGTCTTCGACGGAGCTTATATATCTTGTTCCGTCATCGTTCTCGTCTCCGGTGTTTAAGTAATAATATGGTTTACAGATGGGATAATCGTCGTTCGGGTCGCCGATTGTTACGCTTATTCCGTCAATATAGTTGTTTCCGCAGATTATGTTAGCATATAAAATGTTATTGAATCCGTCATAAATAGTATCCTTTGAAACGGGAACATAGAAATGCTCATTATCAATAAATATCAAATCATTTGTATAATATGTACCTATGTTAAGCTCCAAGCTCTCAATATTATATCCCGTGGGGTTATCAAGCGAGACTAAAACGAAAAGCTCATTAAACTGATTTCCGTAAAGGGTTGTCGAAAGCAACGAGTCGACAAATTCTACTGACACAATATTAATGTTTCCGTTAATGAATAACGTGTCAGAGCAAAGAGTCTTGGCGTGTATATTATACGACTTGTCATCAATAGTAACATTAAAGCCATCAACAGCAAGAGTTGTCTCACCGCCTTCAAACCTACCGTCATTCTTTATTTCGACAAACAGATTGCTATTGCTTGATGCCGTGGTCACTGCATAATATATTCCGTTGATGCTAACATCAGTCACGGTGGCATTCAAGGGGTTATCAATGATTACCTGTATATAGATAGTATCGCCTTCAAATATCGCCTCACTGTTTCTGATTTTTACCTCGGTTGTGTCAATATAAGGCAGGGTCTTTATTTTATATTCCGATGTTTTTGTCTGATTGCCGTTGCCGTCATTCAGGTCAAATGAATAGGTTATTACGATCTCGTAGTCAGTATAATAGTCGAGCCCCTGAAAATTAAACGCCTTGTCTGTGGGTTGACCAATAAGCTCATCCCCGCGGTAAAACTCAACCTTATATGAGGAAAGCAAGTTGTCTATGTCTGTAATATTATATTTTCCCGAAACTGTATATTGAGTACATACCATATCAGAAAAATCAAATGTCGGCGCTGCCTTTGCCTGTGTAATAATGTTAACAGCCTTTTCAATAGTTTGACTTCCAACCCCATCGTTGAGGTCGTACGTGTAAGTCACCTTTATTGTGTACGTATTGTTCGACAAAAGATCTGTGAATTCGCGCGTATTGAGGTCAGCTATATTTTGCGTGTCCTCGCCGTGCATAAACTCCAA
>JAZNWS010000003.1:0-14767 GCA_045593485.1 Eubacteriales bacterium
ATGGTATTTCTATCATTATCTGGTTGTTCCCGACAGAGTCCAATGTTCAGATCATGAACTACACCGACGTTCCTCTTGCAAACAGCCCCATCGCTACTCCTCTTGACGGCGGTACAATCACCATCTCCGTTAAGTATGAGGAATACTACAGCTTCGTAGAGGATGCTACATACTATGCTTACGTTATCAGAGTAAACGAGGCTGAGATAGTTCTTACTCCTGAGGTTCTTACAAACGAGGGACACCAGGTTCCTGATGAGGTTTACTTCTCTATGGGTTCGTTCGCTGATAATAAGGCTAACCCCAACATCCTTACGCTTATAAGCGCTAACGGTATTGAGTTCGGCACAGGCTCCGAGGCTCCCGAGTGCACAGAGCACGTAGACGCAGATTCCGACGGCAAGTGTGACAGCTGCGGCGCAACCGTTGAAACTCAGAAGCCCGACGATAACAAACCCGATCCCACACCCGATACCGATCCCGACAATAAGCCCTCTGACGACAATAATGACGGCGATGGCAAGAAGAAGGGATGCCGCTCTGTAGTTGGACTTGGCGCATTCGCAGTTATCGCAACCATCGGCCTTGCAGGTGTGGTTTGCTTCAAAAAGAAGGACTAATTACAATCTGAATTTAAAATATTTAAGCCGGATAATTCATTCTTTAATTGAATTGATGGCAAATAAGCTTTGGATTTATCACCGATAGATCCGGATATTATGGCTTCCGGGTGTTATATTATAATGCCCGGAAGTTCTTATAAAACCTTTATTTCACAGCTGACGAGGTGAAACAAATTGAAAAAAACAAATAAAATTCTGGCGGTGCTGCTCGCAGTGCTTATTATGGCTTCCTTGATTTCATGCAATGCTTGGAACGGGAATGAGAACAGTTCAGACGACGGATCGGATACACCGAGCACCCCCAGCACCCCCAATACCCCCGGCGAAAATAACACTCCGGAAGATAATATGAAAATAGAAAATTATACACAGCCCTTTTGGGTAGGTAATACGATGTACGATGAGAGCGTGATGCTCATAGCAAAGACCGACAGTAATGGAAACGTTATTGAGGCGCCACGCGCAAAGCTCCTTTTTGATGCAGAAAAAATTCAGTCCGTCACATGGTATTTCCATGAAAATAACGGCTCTCAAATAAAAACGTTTACAGAAGGCGTAGATTTCGTTTATGAAAACGGATATATCGTAGCAAAGGGAAGTATTATTCATAACGATATACTTGATCTTGACGAATTCTCAACGAATATGCCTTACGTCACGGATAAGATGCTCACAGGCGAGCAGCAATTCCCGGGACTTACCCTGCAGTCCGACATTCCGTCAAAGACCAACGGCCTTTGTCTGCCCTTTACAGAGGGATATCAGATAGTTCAGATGCAGCTAAGTGTTACTTATACCCATGATGAAGGTATGTGGGAGGGATGCGTGCCCGAATATCTCGGAGATACAGCGCTGAGCAATACATTAACAAAGCTTAAAAACAAGGAAGAGGTAAATCTGCTTGTATTTGGAGACAGTATCTCCACAGGCGCAAACTCCTCCTCTGTGCTTGGAATCAATCCCAATCTTCCCACCTGGCCTGAGCTGTTTGCCCACGGGCTTTCCTCTTATTACGGCGGAACAGTCAACCTTAAAAACACCAGTGTTGGCGGTTGGACCTCCTCAAACGGAGTCAGCGGCGGTACAGGCTGGGTAGCAGGCAAGCAGGTACAAAAGCCCGGTCTTGCGGCACAGTTCAAATCAGGTGAGCTCAAGGGCTTTGTTCCCGATATTGCCATTATTGGCTTTGGAATGAACGATGCGTCCCTCGGACTTTCCATTAACACGTTTTGTAATAATGTTATCAGTATGATAAATACAATCCGCCAGCAGAATCCTGATTGCGAGATCATTCTTCTTGGAACAATGCTTGCAAATCCTATGGCGAAAAATCAGTCCAAGAATCAGACGGAATATACCGAATATCTTGGAAAGCTGTCAAAAAATTATGAAAACGTAGCCGTTGTTGATATTGGCGCTATGCATCAGGATCTTCTTGACTCGGGTAAATACTATACTGAAATGTCCAGCAATAACGTAAACCACCCCAACGATTTCTTTGCGCGTATTTACGCTATGAATCTTCTTGCATCTCTTATGGATTTTGATTACGAGGTATCCGACCCCGTTGACCCGAATGAACCGAAGGACCCTATCGAACCCGATAAACCCGAAACAGTTTACGATGAGTTTATAGAAAACGGATATAATGCGCTTTTTGCAGATCCTTTCCTTAAAAACGGTATTTCGGTTCTGAAGCCCGATGGAAGTGCGGCAGGAACTATATCGGGTGTCAATGCTGAAGGGAATCCTTCCTGGACATTCCCGCAGTGGGGATCAAAATACGATATCTACGACTACGCCGAAAGAAATTACTATAACGGCGGCGATGCTTTTACTTACGTATCCGAGGGAGAGAAAGTCAACGGAGTCAATGTCCCTGCGAAAATTCTCACCATTGACAGCACGAACGGATCAATATATATGGAGCTGAACGCGCAGGTGGAATACGACCATCCCCGTCAGGACGGCGAGAGTTGGCCTCACACGCTTCTGTCTCAGGATTTCGGCTCCAATCTCGTACATGTCAGTGATCTTGAGGATCTTGTGATGAATATGAGCTACGAGATAACAAAGTTTGAGGACTGTATGGGAAGCTCCGCGGATTCAAGCAAGCACTGCGCTCAGCTTGTTTGGTACATCACGCTACAGAATAGAACCGAGGGTCACGCAGACTTTGGAAAATACGTCTGGTTTGGAATTACGCTCTGGGATAACCGTATATCAGGCGCAGCCTCTAACGGCTTTGCCGCAGAGGATGCGGGTAAGGATGACGCTACACACGCATTCATTTATCAGCCCCCGTCCTCCGTCGTTCATGCAAATGGCAAATGTCCCGTAGTAAACGAGTCCAAAACAGTTGATTTCCATCTTCTTGACGTCGCGAAAACGGCATTTAACACCGCAAAGGACAGAGGTTATCTTGGTGATACACAGTGGGAGGACCTCTATATTGGCGGAATGAATTTCGGGTTTGAGGTGACGGGAACGTATAACGTCGCAGTACAGATAGACTCCGTTGGAGTATATTACAAATAATAGAGGAGAGCTACACCATCTAAAAAAGGGCAGCCAAAAGCCGCCCTGAGTATGAGGCCTTTGCCTCATTTGACTATAGGAAATAAGATTATGTACGGATTGGATAAAAACAAGAATTTCAGCGAAAATATTTATGACATAGCAGACGAGCCCATTCTGGCGACCCTTTTTACAACGGGCAACGGATATATGGGCGTCAGAGGAAGCTTTGAGGAGTTTGGCTCTCAGCGTGTTCAGGGAGCGTTCGTCCGCGGCTTTATCGACGAGATAATCGAGGTGACAGAGCCGTTCACGGACAATGAGTATATGAAAAAATACTACCTTGACGAAGAAAAGCTAAAAACCTTTGAGAGACAGGACAGCTGTGTCAATATGCACGATTTCCTCGCGGTTAAAATAACCGTGGGGGATAAGGTATTCTTTCCTTGGGAAGGGAAAATAATCAGGTGGCACCGCTTCCTTGATCCCAAAACGGCAGTTTATACAAGAGAGCTTGTATGGGACGACGGAGAGGGAAACAGGACTGAACTTGTCTTTGAGCGCTTCGCCTCGTTTGCCGACGAGCATCTATACTGCCAAAAAATCAAGGTAAGGCCCATAAATCACAGCTTGCCTGTGAGGATCATGTCAGGTATTGATACGTCCATCAAGACGGGCGGACAGTTCATTACAAAAACAGACCTTTTGCAGATAGAGGGCGCTGATATTATTCACAGATATCACGCAACAAACAAATACGAATTTTCGGCTTGCTACGGAATAAGAAACGTATTTCCCGCAGGTGAGGTGCTCGGGGAATATAATGATAACGGCACGGTAGGCATTGAATGTCTCTGTGATGATGCCAAGACCTATACCTTTGAGAAGATAACCTATATCATTACCGATAGAGATACCGACAGAGATATTACAAATTGCGCCGCGGAAAGACTTGCGGCGGGTGATCTTGATTACACCAAGCTCAAAAAGGCACATATTTCTGCATACAAGCGTTATTTCGCAATGATGGACGTCACCATTGAGGGCGACGACGAGGTGGACGCATATCTCAGATTCGCGAGCTACCATACCGCAATTTCCGCTTCAATGAATGACAGTATTCACGGAATTTCTGCTAAGGGACTCACGGGCGAAAGATATAATCAATTCGTTTGGTGGGACTGCGAGATACACCAGATGCCGTTCTTCTTGCTTACCGCGCCAGAAACGGCGAAGAACGCGCTTATGTATAGATACAGAATGCTTCCGCAGGCAAAGGAAAACGCCAAGGCAAAGGGCTTTGACGGCGCTATGTTTGCATTCTGCTCGTCCGTTTTGGGCGACGAAAGAGTGTGGCAGTACGCGCGCCACCCCTTTATGCAGATACATATCAACTCCGATATTCCATACGGTATCATAAATTATTATCGCTACACGGGCGACAGAGAGTTTATGATAAACTACGGTATGGAGATCATACTCGAATGTCTTAAGTTCTGGATCTCGCGAGTAAGTCTTAAGGGTGACAGATACGAGATATGCAGGGTGACGGGTACTGACGAGCATCACCCGTACGTTGATAACGACGCTTATACGAACTATTGCGTTAAATTCGCATTCGACCGCTTTATCTCCCTTTGCGACGAGCTTTCCTATGAGGTCGAGCCGTCTCTCCTTGAAAGAATGAGAGAAATTTCCTCAAAGCTGTATCTTCCCATGTGCGAGAACGGACTTATCCCTCAGTTCGACGGATATTTCGGACTTTCCCGCTCACTCGAGGAGCAGGGCAAGGGAACCTTGAAGCAGTTCCAGATGAAGAAGAGCGGACTTTATCATAAGAGCCAGATAATAAAGCAGCCTGACGTAGTACTGCTTTACACAATGGTCGACGTTGGCGTTGACAGAGAACATTTTGCGGAGAACTGGGACTATTACGAGAATATGTGCGAGGTGAGCTCGTCGCTTACGTTCCCCGTGCACGCGATAGCTTCAGCGCAAAATAAGCAGATTTTGTCCTTCCGCAAAAATCTTCTTAATACCGTCAAAATGGACGTTGACGATATCCACGGAGTTGCATGGCAGGGAGTTCACAGCGGTTGCCTTGCGGGCGGCTATCTTGCGGTCATCTACGGCATCTTTGGACTTTCCGTCACAGAGGACGGTGCGCTTTGCGTAAACCCCGTCAGAACGCTTTTTGACGGCGTCACGGCCCATTTCTTATACAAGGGTACAAAGATAACCCTGAGTATCAAAAATAACGAATTGACCGTTAAAAAGAAGGGCGCGGGCGCTATTAACGTCAGAACGCCCGACGGTCAGGAGAGAATACTCAAAAACACTCTTGTTTATAAAATGTGAGGTGTGCTATGAAGGGATTTATATTTGACCTTGACGGCGTTATAGTTTCGACAGATGGGCTTCATTATCTCGCCTGGAAGCAGATGGCGGATAAAGAGGGAATATACTTTGACGAGAAAATAAACAACCGTCTACGCGGCGTTAGCCGTATGGCAAGTCTTGAGATAGTACTTGAGCGGTCAAGCAGAGAATATTCCGATGAGGAAAAGCAGGAGCTTGCTACATACAAGAATGATATCTACAAGGAGCTGCTTAAGAGTCTTACACCCGCGGATATACTCCCCGGGGTTGCAAAAACTCTTAACGAGCTTCGCGCACGCGGATATAAGCTTGCGATAGGCTCCTCGAGCAGAAATACTCCGGCTATACTAAAATATATCGGTCTTGAAGGATTTTTCGATGCGGTTTCAGACGGAAATAACATCACAAACAGTAAGCCCGACCCCGAGGTGTTTGTCAAGGGCGCGCAATTTCTGGGGCTTGACTGTGAGGAGTGCTACGTCGTTGAGGACGCCAAGGCAGGCATTGATGCGGGCAGAGCAGGGGGCTTTACAACTATCGCTCTCGGCGACGCTTACGGATATGAAAATGCTCATTACAGTATCAAAAATTTTACCGAGATACTCGATATAGCAAAATAATCAAAACGGCAGTTCTTTTGAACTGCCGTTTTTATGTGTAATGATAGGACACATAGTGGTGTCCTTTTGTGTTGTGTTGTCTTGACAAAATGGATGCCTTTAACAGTTACGTTTCGTTATTTGTTTTTACAATTTTAATTTCTGTGATAGTTCCTTCGTAAAACATTGTTCCGCTCATTTCTGTACTGATAAATGTATTCTCATCCGTGATTTCGCCACTTGCAGTAAGAATACGGCTATCTGTTTCTTTTGAAGTGTCGTAGATATGAAGAGTGATTTCTTGCGGTTTTATTCCGTTAAATTCCATACGAATAGGAATTGTTTTGCCATTTATAATCCACTCGCCCTTTTGCGCTTCAAAGTCATACCAAAAGTTTTGGGATTCTTCTTTGTAAATTTTGTTATTCGTATTGAAAAAATCAATATAGGTTTGAGAAACCCAGCTGAAATAAAAATCCAAGTTCTTATCAATGGAAAATGTAATCGGGATTTTTTCTTCGGTTTTGGGATTGATAAGATACGATGAATTCATAGCGCCTTTTTCAAAGCTGTACGAGTGGTTGCAGGAGCTTGAATTTTCCGTAGGATCAAATATTTCAATATCGCAAATAAGTCCACCATCGCCGCCTGCAAACGTCGATGGTCTAAGGAGGTGCTCCAAATAAACCGCTTCTGTTTTATCACCCTTGACCCATTCGCCATAATAATGAAATTGAGAATCATAGTCATATAAAATACGAATATATTCATTCTCGGATATGGTGTAAACCATTACGCAATCCTCGTTAGGCAGTGCTAAATCTTCGGGAGGCGTTTGGTGGCAAGAGGTAAAAGCAAAAATAAGAATTATAAGTGAAAGGATAAGGGATGTTGATTTAATGCGTTTCATTTTTACTCTCCTTTAGCTGTGTTTTATAGTAATTCTTTGGCAGCTTATTTCTCTTTTTGTAATCAAGCATTTCTATTAATCCAAAATTCTTTCTGAATGATGTCATAGGCGTATTTCTCTTGATCTGCTTTCGTGGGATTATTTGTTGTCTTAATTATAACATGAATTCAGTCATTTGTAAAGAGTGATGTATCAGCTACGTCGAAGCGATATTTTCGTTTTGCTCGTCATGACCCCCGGCGAGTTTTGCTTGGCAAAACTCGATACGCAAACCGCTTGCGGCTTGCGTATGTTATCGCTCCGCGCCGGTCGCCGTCGTGTGTTGCGAGCCGTCGGCTCGATACACTCGCCTCGGCTCACTCGCACTTTGGGCGACACCGCTTGCAAAAACGCTCCACCGGAGCTTTTTTGCTTCGCTAACCCAACGAGCCACGCTCGTCGTTCTCGTGAAACGAAAGTGAGTAAGGTTCAAATCCCATCCCCGCAACGAAAAAAGGCATCCTTGTGGATGCCTTAGTTGGTTGCGGGGATGGGATTTGAACCTCATGACCTCCGGGTTATGAGCCCGACGAGCTACCAAGCTGCTCTACCCCGCGATATGTAATTATTATATTCACGTGTTTTGATTTTTATTCAAAACCGTAAATGGTGCCGGTGACCGGTCTCGAACCGGTACGATACTCTCGTATCACGGGATTTTAAGTCCCGGGCGTCTGCCAATTCCGCCACACCGGCATGCCTCGGACTGTTGGGATCCCTCAGTTCGCATTGGTTATTATAACATAATATACTTGCTTTGTCAACACCTTTTTTGAAATTTATTGAATTTTATTTTCGATATAATTTTATAAGAATTTGTTTCAAATAAACGACAAGCATATAACGCAATCAACAATTTGCAGATCAACCAACTATGGAGAAAACGGCTGCTTCCAAAGAAAAGCAGCCGTTTTGTGATATGCAATTTTATTTATCAGAGGTTCATCTGGCTGAGGAGTCGCTTGTTGAATTCCTCTGCGGTGTTATAACCCATCTTCTTCTGACGGTTATTCATAGCCGCGATCTCAAGAATAATGGCGAGATTTCGTCCGGGACGGACGGGAATGGTGATAGCGGGTATCTTTATGCCGAGGATATCGACCTTCTGCTCGTCAAGGCCGAGGCGGTCATACATTTTGCCTTGAACCCAGGGCTCAAGGTTGATAACAAGGTCGATCTTTTCGGACTGCTTTACCGCGCCCATACCGAAAAGGCGGCGGATATCCACGATTCCGATGCCGCGAAGCTCAACGTAGTGGCGTATTATTTCGGGGGCGTTGCCAACAAGTGTTTTTGCGGAAACTCTCTTAATTTCCACTGCGTCGTCCGCAATAAGTCTGTGTCCTCTTTTTACAAGCTCAATAGCAGTTTCGGACTTACCGACGCCGCTGTCTCCAAGCAGGAGGAGTCCCTCACCGTAGACCTCGATAAGAACACCGTGTCTTGTAATTCTGGGCGCGAGATAGGTGTTAAGCGAGCCGATAAGTGACGCCATAACGGTACTCGTTTTTTCCTCGGTGCGAAGAACGGGGATCCCGTGAACTCTCGCCGCCTCTGCCATCTCCTCAAACACCTCAAGACCCGAGGTGTATATAACGGCGTTGGGGCGCGCCTCAATAAAATCCCAGATTTTCTTTCTTCTATCCTCGGGCTCAAGCTCGGACAAATATTTATGCTCGGCGTTTCCGATAAGGTGCAGACGCTCCTCGTCGAAAATGTCGTAAAATCCCGTGAGGGCAAGACCCGGGCGCATTACCTCGGGGGTCTGCACGAGAATCTTATCATAATTTTCGGGAACGACTACCTTTTCAAGATTGAATTCCTCTGCAAGCTGGGACAGGGGAATGCTGTATATTTCTTCCATAGCCTTTACTCCTTTGTCTGTTTTTCGGGGGAAAAGTCTTCTCTGACATTCATTATAACATATTTTTTTGATTTTGCATAGGGTTTTTTCAAAAATATGCCTTCAAAAAATTCTCAAATTCACACCCTTGTCATAATAATGCTGTATAATTATTCTGTAAAAATGTTTTTTGGAGCGAAAAATGTCTGAAAATAATAAAAATAAGCCTATTTCCCGCGAAGAGCTCAAGGAAATAGTCAAGAAGAGAAAGAAAAAGAAGATAGTTCTTGTCACGTGCATTGCGGTCGCGGCAATAATTGCAGCGACTCTTATCGGTGTGCTTATTGGACAGCTTGTGAGAGTCAGACCCATAAAGAGAACAGACGAGCAGGCGAAGGTCGTGGGCAAGGTAGGGGATTATGAGGTATATTACGATGAGTTTTCCTATCTTGTGAGCATACATAAGGCGGATATTGAGTACAAATACGGCACTGTGAACTGGGAGGGAAATTCGGATTTTGCAAACAAGTGCAAGGAATTTGTAATGCAGGGCGTTCTTGAGGACGTGGAAAAGAACTATATAGTGCTTGCTCTGTGCGAGGAAAACGGAATAGATACCGACAGCAAGGAAATAAACAGAGAGGTTAACTCCCAGATAAAGACGATCATCAAGGAGGATTTCGACGGCAAGCGTTCTGCATATAAGGCGTGGCTTTCCGAGAACAACCTGTCTGACGCATATTACAGACTCGTATGGAAGGTAAGCATTCTTGAGGAGAAGCTGCTCTCAAAGCTTATCGAGGACGGGGATTACGTAGAATACAGTGTCAGAAACATTCCTGATTTCCTTGAGTACGCAAAGGAAAGCGACGAATTCACCTGTACCACTCACGTATATTATCCAAAGTGGTATAAGGATTACAAGCGTGACGAGAGCGGCAAGGTAGTGTCGTACCTGAAAAACGTAGCGGAAAAAACTTCGTCGCAGGCAAACGAAACGGCGGATGCGCTCGGCAATATAACCGATAACGCGCAGAGATATGCGGCTATCAACGAATATATCGGCAGCTGCGCGTACTACGTTGAGGATATAACCATGGCAAATGCTGACGCGGTCTACTTTACACGCGGACTTATGGGAGACGAATACGAGAGCGCGGCAGCGGCTCTTGGCGAGTATGAAACGAGCGGGGTCGTTGAAACCGAGGACGGCTATTTCGTAATAATGAGGCTTCCCAAGGACGAGGACTATATAGATACCTATGCCGAAGAGCTTTTGAACAAATATCAGATCGCCAAGCTGCTTCTGCTTGAGAATCAGCTTGCGGACGAGCTTGAATTTGAGTGTAGCGATATATTGTCGCTTATATCTGCGGAGCTTGACAAATGAGCAGAAGAAAGAATAGATATTCAAGACGCACGTCCGTGAGTCTCAGAAAAAAGAGAATGATTTTGACTGTTGTGCTTGTTGTTCTCTCTGTTGCGGCTCTTTTCGGAATTGCGGTTGGACTCGGTGCGTATCTGAGGCATAAGGCTGAGTCCTACGCGCCTAGAGAAGAATATGAGTTTGAGGACAATGTCCCGCCCGCAAGCGACGGAGCTTGGGCGGTCTGCGCTCCGAGCTTTACTTACGGAGATTATCTTTATGGCTTTTTCCAAAGGGGATATACCGAGCTTTCGCTTTCTTTGGGCACGGCAGAAAATCCAACGTTTGCATCAAACGTAGCGCAGAGCATGGCGGGAGTAGCCTGCGGAGATATAAAGCTTGAGGAATATTCCTCTCTTATACACAAATATGAGGGAAAAGCCTGCGGATATTTTCTGTCAAGCGCGTTTGAGTGCGAGGATGAAAATTTGCGCAGAGTGAGAAAGGCCTATGAAATAGCCCTGCTCAGCGAGGCGGCAAAGGGCGGAATTGACGACATTCTGATACTTGGAATAAATCTGACCGAGGAAAACTCAGGTGAGGTTGCGAAATATCTGTCCGAGCTTAACGCCGCGGCAGGCGATTGCTCGGTGGGAATAGCGATAAACACGGGGACGTTGCTTTTAACGGAAAACGAGATATATATTGCGGCAAGGCTCAGGTCCGCCTGTGACTTTGTGGCTTTGGACCTCAGATATCTTGATTTTTCGGATGCGGATGGCTCGGGTAGCGGTACGCCTGAGAATCTTGCGCAGTATTTGGATAACGTTAAGTACTATCTTTCGTCATATGCCTTGCGGCTTGTATTTTCTGATGCCAATGAGAAGCTGTTTGATGAGGCGATGGAGCTTGGATTTTCAAATCTGCAGGTTGCCGACGATTTTTTAGGTTGATTTTGTAAATTGAATTTATGGGAGAGCATATCGTTCTCCCATTTTTTTGCAAAAATCTCAAAAATTCAGGTGATTTTTGAGGAAAAATAAAAAAATATAAAAAATATTTGAAATAAAAAAAGTATTTTTAATAAAATCTTCGTATATTATATCTTGCTAATGATTTTTTTGATGAAACGGAGGAAAAACAATGAGTGAAGGGTATGTAAAAAGCGTAGCCGAGCTGTTTGTGGAGCGCGAAGTGGACTCTCTTTCGGAGTTTGCGTTTTTGACGCGCGACACCAAAGGCAGAGAGCATCCCTATACGCCCTGTGAAAATCGCACGGAATTTCAGCGCGACAGAGACAAGATAATACACTCGCAGTCCTTCCGCCGTCTTATGAACAAAACGCAGGTATTCTTGGCTCCTGCGGGGGATCATTACAGAACAAGACTTACCCACACCCTTGAGGTGACACAGATAGCGCGCATCATAGCGCGGGCGCTCAGACTCAACGAGGACTTGACCGAGGCTGCGGCGCTCGGACACGACCTCGGGCATACACCATTCGGTCACGCGGGCGAGGCGGCGCTGCAGGAGAGGTATGACCCTGACTTTGCGCACTACAAGCAGAGCCTCAGAGTTGTTGAAAAGCTTGAAAAAAACGGCAAGGGACTTAATCTGACGTGGGAGGTGCGCGACGGTATAGTTAATCATACGGGAGACCATCTTGCGTCCACTCTTGAAGGAGTGCTCGTAAAGTACGCCGACCGCATAGCATACATAAACCACGATATTGACGACGCTTGCCGCGCAGGCATACTGTCGGTTGACGACATTCCGAAGGACATACTGGACGTGCTGGGGCGCAGACATAGCGAAAGAGTTAATAAAATGGTGACGTCGGTGATCGACGAGAGCGCAGGTAAGCCCTATATAAAAATGGGCGAGGAGGTCGGAGACGCGACTATGAGGCTTCGAAGCTTCCTGTTTGAGCGAGTCTATCGCAGTCCCATAGCGAAGGGCGAGGATGCAAAGGCGAAGGAGCTGCTTATCAAGCTGTTTGATTATTACGTTAAGAATCCCCAGAAAATGCCCGAGCTTTATTATAAAAACACGGAAAATGAGCCTGTTGAGCGTTGCGTGTGCGATTTCGTGTCGGGAATGACCGACAGATACGCTATCGAGACGTACACCTCTTTGTTCGTTCCAAACGTATGGAGGGGTAAATAATGCTTATACCAAGAGAAATAATTGACGATATAAGAGCGAGAAACGATATAGTTGACGTGATCGGGATGTATGTAAATCTCAAGCGCGCAGGCTCAAACTATAACGGTCTTTGCCCGTATCATAACGAAAAAACACCGTCGTTTACGGTGTTTCCGGGAACGCAGTCCTTTTATTGCTTTGGCTGCGGTGCGGGAGGCGACGTTATAACCTTTACGATGAAGTCGGAAAACCTTGACTATGTCGGAGCGGTGGAATTTCTCGCGAAAAAAAGCGGAATAACCATTCCCACCTCGCCCACAGAGGAGCGGGGAGGCATGAGCCGTCAGAGAGTTTTTGATATGAATCTTGAGGCGGCAAAATTTTTCAGAAGCTGTCTGTTTGACGAAAAGCTCGGGCGCGACGCGCTTGACTACCTCGCAAACAAGCGAAAGCTTCCGCCTGTTATAATAAAGCGGTTCGGACTTGGTTTTGCTCCCGATTCGTTTTACGCGCTGACAAACCATATGACTCGTCTCGGTTTTACCGAGGAAGAGCTGGTGGCGGGATTCCTTGGAGGCAAAAGCAAAAAAACAGGCAAAATATACGACTATTTCAGAAACAGAGTAATGTTCCCGATAATTGACACCTCGGGAAATATAATAGGTTTTGGCGGACGTGTTATGGACGACTCAAAACCAAAATACCTCAACTCATCCGACACGCCCGGATTCAAAAAGAGTAAAAATCTGTTTGCTCTTAATTATGCAAAAAATCATTGCGCTGAGCGAATGATACTTTGTGAAGGGTATATGGACGTTATAGCCTTGCACGCGGCGGGATTTGAGAACGCGGTGGCAACGCTTGGTACTGCGCTGACGCAGGAGCAGGCGAGAATGATGGCTAAATATACAAAGCAGGTAGTTCTTTCATACGATTCCGACGATGCGGGACAAAAGGCAACGGCGAGAGCGGTCAGTATGCTTTCGGACGTTGGAGTTGACGTAAAGATCCTTAAAATGAGCGGAGCAAAGGACCCTGACGAATATATAAAGACCTACGGTGCGGACAGCTTCCGCAGACTTCTTGGCGAGAGCCGCACGGGATTTGAGTACAAGATCGAGGCGGTTATCGCAAAATACGACGTGACGCTGCCTGAAAATAAGATAAAGGCTGCGGACGAGCTTTGCGAGTATATTTCAAACGTGTCCTCAAGCGTTGAGCGAGACGTTTATATAGCTTCGGTGGCTTCAAGACTTTCACTCTCGGTGGCGTCGCTTAAGAACGACGTGGAAAGAATAAGGCGCAAAAAGATAAGCGAATATAAGGCAAAGACGTTTAATAACGTCAAAATGAACGCGATGGGTATAGGCGACAGGACCAACCCCGACGCCGCAAAAAACATTAGAGCGACGGCGGCTGAGGAGGCTATACTCGGACTGATGCTTATGTTCGAGGAATACAGAAGCGGCGTTGCCTCGGGCAAATACGCGCTTGTATCAAATGATTTCCTATCCGAATTCCACAGACGGATATTTGATAAAATAATGGAGATACATTCAAGCGAAGGAGGATTTTCACCTTCGCTGCTCGGAGAGTTCTTCTCGCCCGATGAGATGGGCAGAATACAGGGGCTTGAGCAAAAGAGACGCGCGCTGACGCAAAACGGCGCGGACGTGTTTGTTGAGTGTATCAACAGCTTGAAGGCAGAGAAGCGCTCGTCGGGCGGTCAGGACAGCCTTGACGACATACAAAAGCTGCTTGAGAGCAAGCGACAGAAAATGAAAAAACAGTAATCATAGTTTAGGAGAACAAAAATGACGGAAGAAAAGATAACTCACGAGACTGCAACGGAAACAGAAAAGCCCAACACGGACAAGGTCGTTGAATCTTTGATAGAAAAAGGAAAAAAGAATGGTATTTCCGAGGCGGATCTTGACGCGGCGCTTGAGGAAATGGACAATGACGTTGACGAGCTTGACAAGCTCTACGAAACGCTTGAGGACAACGGAATATCCCTCTCCGACGAGCTTTCGAGCGATGAGATGGAGGAGATTCAGAATGAAGTCTCCAAGTTTGGAAACGGCGAAAATATGGAAAAAATGCTTGAGCAGGACGGATTTGCGGTTGATGACCCTGTTCGTCAGTACCTCAAGGAGATAGGACGGATCCCGCTTCTGACTGTAGAAGAAGAAAAAATGCTCGCGGAAAGAATGCTTGAGGGTGACGAGGACGCAAAGATGCGCCTTGTTGAATCCAACCTTCGTCTCGTTGTAAGTATTGCAAAGAGATACCTCGGGCGCGGAATGTACTTCCTTGATCTTATTCAGGAGGGCAATCTCGGTCTTA
>JAZNWS010000004.1:0-12259 GCA_045593485.1 Eubacteriales bacterium
CTTGCCTCTGCAGCCGCAACTCTTGTCTTAAGTGCGTTTATCTCACCATAAACACCCGTTTCAAGAGCGCTGATTGCGGAATTTGCGAGTGCAATAGCCGATCCCAGCTCTTCGGTCTTCTGGTTGAGAGTTGCCGAGTCAGCTTTATTATTGATTGCATTTTGGAGAGTCTGAACGCTACCATCAAGCTTTGTCTCCAAATCAGTAATCAGTTCACGAATGGCGTCATCGGCCTTCTTATATTCTCTATCGATATCATCAAGTCTGATTCCAAGATTTCTATCGACGCTTTCAATAAGACTCTGCGCGGTTGAAAGCTTATTGGTCAAATTTGTGATCTTTTCATCAAGCGCGCCATCTCCGGCCTTATAAGCATCTTCAAGATCCTTCTTTGCCTGCAAAAGATTACCCGCAACCTCGTCTATCGAATTCTGGAGCGCATTACGTGCATCCCTTATTGCACCTGCAAGCTCTGTCTTTGTTGCAGAATTCTGCTCAAGAGTGGAGATTGCAGTCTGCGCATTTTTAATAGCGGTATTAAGGACAGTTATCTTGCTGTCAAGAGCCGTATCTCCACCGGTAATTGCTTCGCTGAGCTCTTTCTTTGCATTTTCAAGGTCTGTCGCAACCTTCTTAATAGCCACATCAAGCGCTGCATCCGCAGTTTCCATAGAAGACTTGAGGCCCGCAAGCTCTGTCTTTGTTGCAGAATTCTGCTCAAGAGTGGAGATTGCAGTCTGTACCGCCTTCATAGAGGAATTAAGAGTGGTTATCTTGGCATCAAGCGCGGCATCCCCTTCACCAATTGCCTTGTTAAGATCACCAACCGCCTTGTCGAGGTTTCTCTGTACCGCATTTATAGAGTTTGTGAGATCCGACTTCGCCTCAGCCAAGGTCTTATTGAGAGCATAAATTCTATCGCTGAGATTAGTATCTGCAGTCTGGAGAGCGGATATTGCCGACTGTGCCGCAGACATTGAATTCACAAGATTTTCAACGTTAGTGGTTATAGTCGCAATATTTGTTGCATTGTTGTTTATTGCTTTGTTGAGATCTTCCTTCGCTTTATCAAGATCCTCTACTATATCATCTATCTGACCCTGAAGCGACTTCTGAGCAGTATCCAAAGCAGAATTAAGCGTAGCAATATCTGCCTTTGTTGCAGAGCTATTCTGGAGTGCTTTGAGCACAGCATTTGCATTGTTGATCTCTGTTGTGAGATTTGCTATGCCGCTTGTATTTGTTCCAACATTCTTCTCTGCTGCGTCAAGACGTTTTACAATTTCATCTATCTGCTTCTGGAGCTTATCCTGAGCAGTACCCAATGCGGTATTAAGCGCATCAAGCTCTGTCTTTGTTGCAGAGCTGCCCTGGAGCGCTGCAATCGCAGCCTTTGCATTGTTTATCTCTGTTGTGAGATTTGCTATACCGCTTGTATTTGTCCCAACATTCTTCTCTGCTGCGTCAAGACGTTTTACAATTTCATTTATCTGCTTCTGGAGTGTATCCTGAGCAGTACCCAATGCGGTATTAAGCGCATCAAGCTCTGTCTTTGTTGCAGAGCTGCCCTGGAGCGCTGCAATCGCAGTCTTCGCAGCGCTGATCTCTGTTGTGAGATTAGAAATGCCGCTTGCATTTGTCCCAACATTCTTCTCTGCTGTGTCAAGACGTTTTACAATTTCATTTATCTGCTTCTGGAGTGTATCCTGAGCAGTACCCAATGCAGAATTAAGCGCATCAAGCTCTGTTTTTGTTGCAGAGCTGCCCTGAAGCGCTGCAATCGCAGTCTTCGCAGCGCTGATCTCTGTTGTGAGATTAGAAATGCCGCTTGCATTTGTCCCAACATTCTTCTCTGCTGCGTCAAGACGCTTTACAATTCCATCTATCTGATTCTGGAGTGTTTTTTTGGCAGACTCAAGCGCAGTTTCAAGAGCAGCCAGCTCTGTCTTTGTAGCTGAGCCATCTTGAAGCGCCTTTATCGTCGCCTCTACGGTAGTCATTGCATCTGCAAGCTTTTTTACTTCCTGAGTATTAGCGGAAATATTATCTGCATTTGCCTTGACCTCTGCCTCTGCCGCATCAAGATCAGCAGCTATATTATCAATAGCCGTCTGAAGAGTCTTCTGCGCCGCATCTACAGCCGCCTGAAGCTCCTTGTCGGTAGTAAGCTCGTCAGGAGCTACTCCCGTCAATCCGCTAATAGCCGCACGAAGCTCCCCTACAGCCTCTGTAAGAGCCTTAGCGTTAGCCTCGTCTCCTGCCTTGATCAACGCCTGAAGTTCCACTACCGCGTTGTCAAGAGCGCCCTTTACGGTGCTTATTGCGCTCTCAAGAGTTGCCTGAGAAGACGAGATCTTAGCCTCAAGCTCTGACTTAAGAGTAGCATCCGCATCCTTCGCTGCCTTTTCGGCATTCGCGATTGCCGTATTGAGCTCTGTCACGGCACTGTTGAGGGCTGTCGCACCGGATGCGTCACCCACCTCAATCAACGCCTCAAGATCCTTCTTTGCAAGCGAAATCGCCGCATTAGATGCGTCAATTATCTCCTGCTTTGCGGTCTCGATATCTGCCTTGATAGCCGTATCAGCGTCTGTAGCCGCCGCTGTTGCAGCATCAATAGCAGCATTCAATGCCGCCACCGCATCGTTGAGCGCTTTGATCGAAGCATCGTCTCCTTGGCTTACCAGCACCTGGAGAGCCTCTCGGGCAGCTTTTAGCTCTGTTGCTGCCTTTTGAGCCGTTTCGGTCATGCCTGTATCGACAGTTCCTTCATTCTGGTCGACCCTGTTTTCAAGATTATTGATCTTAACCGCAAGAACAACGGAAGAAACAATAATGCCAATGGCCAACACCGATGCTATCACTATCGATAACACTTTCCATGTTGATTTCATACAATCAACCTCCTTTGATTTATATCGCAAATTTGATATTCAAAAAACATATCAAAGTTTGATATTTCTGAATTATTTTGACCCCCGACCTTGCGGGATTATTTTTGACTCAGTCCTTGTCGGACTTAAGCTTGTTTGCCTTAAAACACTCGATTATCTCGAGCACCGCGGCGATTTCTCGATTTGAAAGACCTTCTACGGAAACCGAAGCAGTATTTGATGCTCCCAAAAGATAGTCCGTAGAAACGTTAAAGAACTGAGAGAGCTTCACTATGCACTGTGTGCTTGGTGTTGAAATGCCCATTTCCCAAGCATTCACACCCGATCTTGTTACACCGAGCTGCTTTGCCAGCTCCGCTTGTGTAATTCCCATTTTTTCTCTTAAGATTTTTATTTTATCCGCTACCACTTTAACACCGCCTATTTTGATTATTCAAGGCTGACTCAGCCGCCGAACCTGTATATATATTATATTATAAATGGAAAAGTAAAAACGCGTACGTAATAACTCATTTTATAACATTCATGCTCAAGTTGCATTATCAAAATGACAGTTGAAATTGACAAATTGTTTTGTTAAGAAATAATTGGATAAAAATTACAATATTTTTTGTGCAATATGACAATCAGTATTGACATAAAGACCAAAATCAAGCAAAAGGGGGTTTTTTGATGTAGCAAACATTACTTATCGCGGATAATAATCGTTGTTTGCGTATCAATCACTCGTCATTCTCGCAAATAAATGGTAATAATAGGAAAAATAATACCCGCGAGCTAACAAAACTCGCGGGTATTACATTAAATTTTTGGATATTTTGCCAATGATTTCTCCACGACACTCTCTGTCGAAAAGCTACGAGGAGAATATGAGCAAGGTATGAATACAGGCTTTTGGAATATGCTCAAATAATATCGCCCAACCAAGCCCGTGTCAAAAGACACACAAGAGAAGCTTAAGCATTTATCGCAAAACTCCGTTAATTTTGAATTATCTGTTATATTTGATGTCTGCAATGAATAAGATATAGCAAACAGACAAGCTCTGGAAACAAAAAATCAGGATGGCATATAATGTCAAAATCCACTATGAAAGGAACGGAAAGAAAATGAAAAAATCATTATGTATCAAAAGAATTTTAGTGTGCCTTATACTATCGGGAGCGATTGTGTGCAGCGTTTCTTGCTCTCGTCCTCAGGATGAGCAAGCAACCGCAGAGCCCGAGGCAAGCATTCAAAAAGACGTATATGAGGAAAAGATTGCTTACTGCCTCCGACAAATAGCGGATCTTGAAGATCAGCTTGCAGAAAAAAAGCAGCAAATCTACACAAGCGAGAATCAATATCAACTTGAAATCGCCGCGCTGAAGGCAACTATAGCCTCACTAAAGGCGCAAATAGACAATATACCGGGCGTCCAAATACAAAAGCCTTCTGATATTGGCAATCAGGGGCAGAATAATCAGGGACAAAATAATCAGTCCCAAAATAATCAAACGGGCACAGAGGAGCAAGACAAACAATTTACATACGTCAAGGAAAACGGCGGGATTACAATAACAAAATACACGGGAAAAGATACCGAGGTGAAAATCCCTGAAGCGATTGACGGACAAAGGGTTCTCTGCATTGGCGAGTCTGCGTTTGCATCATCGGACGTAAAGTCGGTTATTATCCCCGAGGGTGTTCAGAAAATAGATTGGTTTGCCTTTCAGGCATGTACGCAGCTTGTAGAGATCACAATTCCCTCATCCGTCACAAAAATAGAGTACGGCGCCTTTGATTATGCAAAGCCCTCCTTCGTTATCAAGTGTGCCAAGGGCTCGTTTGTTGAAGCCTATGCGAAAAGCTGGGGGTATATCTGCATAACACAATAATTCATAAACAAAGAGTTGTATATACAACTCTTTGTTTATTTTTTGCGCCGTTTTATACAAAAAACCCTTTCCAAATAATCTTGGAAAGGGTTTTAAACTATAATATGCGCATCAGAATTTTATAATATAGCTCTTGCCTGCATATCTATAACCAACAACGTGTCCCGAGGGTACGCGGCGCACTGCGACCTCTGTGGCAGAATGAAGCGAGCACATCTTCTTAAGTCTGCGCTTCTGCTTCTGGCTGTACTTGGTGACATCGTCGGTTATGATGAGCGCGGAGGAAAACAGCCCCGCAAGAGTTGTAAGCACGTTCTGCTCCGCGTGATTAAGGTTTCCGTCAAGGAAGAAATCCTTATCGTAGAGTGAAAGCTCACAGGGCGCGCTGAGGAATGCTCTTCCATCAAGCATTCTTCTGAACACTATATCTGCAGACGCGTTCTTAACGGACGCGCTTTCTCTGTAAAACTTTTTGGAGTAAAGTATATTAGGCATATTGTCGGATACGGCGTCACAGCTAACCGAGCAATAATCAGCTATTCCAAACGCGGGCATGAGCGGAACGTCGGACGCATACATAAGCTTTCCGCCGCAGCACTCACGGAGGAATTTCATAGCGTCGCACATAACCTCGCCCCTGCTCTTTCCGTCGGGAGGCAGAACTCCTGCGGCGTAGAGATTGTTAAGCTTTACAATGTCGAATCCCCACATAAAGAGTATTGTGTGAAGCACTTCTCTTACGTACTCGCGAACCTTGGGGTTCGTGCTGTCAAGTATATACTTATCATCCTTCGTCTTGCAAAATCTTCCGTCCTTCATTCGAAGCATCCAGTCTGCATGCTCCATAAACACTCTGGATTTTTCATCCGCCGTAAAGGGAGAGAGAGCTATACCCGAATACATATCCTTTTCCTTGATAAGATCGGATATTTCGCGCAGCCCTATGGGGAAGGTTCGTCTGTTGTATCTGAGCCAGTCACCCTCAACGCAGTATTCACCCTCAACGAAAAACACGTTGGCATGCACGGGGAATGACGACATATTCTCAATCTTCTTGCAAACAACGTCCTCATTTATAGCCTCAAGCTTGCTGGTGGAATATCCCACAAGCTTTTCAGCGGGAACATTCTCGCTCTTTTCAAGTCGGTTGAACCAAGCGTTGAACACGTCCTCCTCCTTGCCCTCGGCAAAGAAAAGCGACATTGCGTGATAATTATCAAACCTCTGGACTCCCGTGATGTCCTTGGAAACCTTCAATATTCCGCTCCAGGCGTCATATTTGAACACCGTATATCCCGTGGACTCATCAAGAGATGCAAACAGCTTTACCTTGTTGCCGCTTCTGAAATAACAGTATGAAAAGCCGTGAGTGACTCCAGGCTTATTCTTGTAAGGAACAAGGTCTGAGTCTCCATCGGTTTTCTGAGACTTTTTCTGATGAACGAACTCGGACACCGTAGACGCCGTGCTCATTTTCGCAACTATTCCACGCTCACGGCTCTCGGTCGAGGACTGAAATCCGTTCATAAACACAGTGTCGTTAATATCTGTATCAACAGGGATCCTTATCGAAACCCCCGCAGGCACGTATCTGGACGAAACGAACAGATCGTATGTATTTTCAGAAAGCTTTGACGTATATTTTGCAAGCTTAGGGCTTTGAACACTATCCGCCTTTATGCCCGCAGACGTATAAAACGCCGCTGCCGCTTTGATATTTACATTCATATCTAAAACTCCTCTCTCGGCAATTCAGGATCACCGGGCTGGGCATACTAGCCCACTATACATCATATTATACCATATTTGTCACCCGATTGCAACAACAAATTCAAATATTTTTCCTTCCTCAGCCAATAAATCCCCAAAATAAAGCAGTTTGGGGTGATTTTATTATTTATGAAATATTTTTTCATATTTTTTAAAAATGCTCTTGCAATTTTTATTTTTGTGTGATATAATATCTGCAGTGTTTGGTCTTGACACGCCCTTTTTTGCGCAAAAATAGGGCTGACGTAAATTTAAAGATAAAATTAACAGTGGCAAGGAGGTCGAAAAAATGGCTGAATTTCTTACGAAAATAGGTTTGAACACAACCGAGTTCGTTCTTGGTATCGTTCTTCTCGTGTTTGCAATAGCTCTTATAGTGCTCGTTCTTTTCCAGTCCGGAAAGGATAAGCGTCTTTCGGGTACGATAGCAGGCGCGGCTGAAACATTCTTTGGTAAGTCCAAGGCTGCGGATAATGAAAAGAAGCTCACTATCGCTACCACAGTACTCAGCATAGTATTCGTAGTAATAGTTCTCGTAATGTATTTCATTGTTGCAGTAATGTAATTTTTGAAAAATAAAAAAGTGCAAGGTTGTAGCCTGCACTTTTTTATTTTGCGGACTAAAACTTATTCTTGTCTATTGACAAGAAAGCTCTTTTATGTTAAAATTTATTTAGGCTTCAACACGGAGGTTTTATATACAAATGTCAAAGAAATATAATCAGAATTTCATAAGCGGCGCAATGCTCGGAGCTATCACCGCAATAGTAGCAATGCTTGTTGTGTTCGCTATATTGCTGTCCGCATTTCTGATAATCGTAAAGCCTTTTTCAGGCAACGGCGGATTAACAAACAACAAAAATAATAAGGACACTTATCCCTTCCGTCAGAAAATAGACTTTTCCGTACCCGATTTTGCAAGCGGCTCGGCGACTATAAGCTCTGCCGATATAAAATCCGAAAAGGCTGTAGTTATGAACGTGACCGATAACACGATAATTGCGTCCAGACAGTCATCGCAGATCATATATCCCGCGTCTATGACAAAGGTAATGACGCTTATCGTGGTATTTGAAAACCTCAAGAACGAAAACAGTCTTAACGAGGTTATTACAATATCCGAGGAGATCGTAGCAAAAATGGAGGCAGCCGAGTCGTCGGGATACGGCATCAAGGCGGGTGAAAAGCTCACCGTCAAGGATCTTATATACGTTATGATGCTTCAGTCCGACAATATCGCGTGCGAAACTCTTGCGGAATATATCGCGGGAAGCAGCGCCTCCTTTGTTTCCATGATGAACGACAAGGCAGCCGAGCTTGGTCTTTCTACGTCCACAACGCTTTTCCAGAACTGCACAGGTCTTCACCATCAGTATCATTACACAACCTGCAAGGATATGGCTACCATAATGGCATACGCAATGCAGAACACCTTCTGCGCTGAGGTTTTGACCGCAAAGAGCCACGTTCCCAGCAAGAATTTCAGACCCGGTGACGGCTGCACATTCTGGAACAAGCTCCTCGTACATGACCTTCAGGAGGGCAAGATAGACGCTAAGAACGCCACTATTATCGCCGGCAAAACAGGATTTACGGATTACGAGACCTCGGGTCAGTGCCTTGTGTCCTACGCTAAGGGCGACGACGGCAAGGACTACATAGTCGTCACAGCAAAGGCACAGTCTGCCCCCGCAAGATTTGACGACCATCTGTATCTTTATAACACATACGCTGACTAATTCAAATAGTTAAAAATCCACCCTCGCGGGTGGATTTTTTTATTTTTCAAAGCCCTGAACAAAGCCCGTCACGTCTGCGGAGCATATATCACCGCCAATCACCTTGTTTCTGTAAACAAGCACGTTGGCATAAACTCTGCCGTCATATCCATCGTAATTTGTGACCTCGCAGGTGTATCTCAAGACCTTCTTTTTCTTATATTTTGAAAGATCAAGCCCCTGTTGCTTTTGTATCTCGTTGTATCCTGCGAAGATCTTGTCAAATTCCGCAGGGATAGTCACCTCCTGACACTCAATGACAGACCCGTTTACAGTCCAACCAAACTGCGAAAGAAAATCCACTACGTCAGCCGCGCTTTTAACCTTGTCATAGCTGTAATCAACACCCTCTCCCGAGGCGTTTGCCGCCACGGAGTTATCCGTCAGGGTGGGAACGAACGCAACAAGCGAAATAAGAAGAACAAGCGCCAAACAAATAACACCGAAAAACTTCAGCGTTCCTGCTCTGAAAGAATAAATGAACATAAAAATATCCCCCCGTAAAACATTCATTACTGAATTATATTTTTACGGGGTGATAAATATGACGGCTATTAGATCTTAGTCGTGTATATTAAAAATATTTTTTATCCGCGCTTTTGGGCTTGTGCGCCTTAATGCTATGCGCCAACGCTACCAAAAGGTAGGTCGCAAGTATAGACGAGCCGCCGTAGGACACAAACGGGAGCGTTATACCGATAACAGGAAGCATCGCAAGACACATTCCGATATTTTCAACCGTCTGAACGAGAATTATAGCTCCGATACCAATGCAAATATACGAGCCGTAGTCCTCGCCGCAGGATCGGGCGAGACGGAATATCCTCAACACCATTATAAGCAGCAGGGCGATCACGACAAGTCCCATAAGCATTCCGAACTTCTCGCAAACGGTCGCAAATATAAAGTCCGTGTGGGACGCAGGAAGCGTCTGGTACGTTCCCGCGCCGAAAAGCCCAGTGCCGAAAAATCCGCCGTTTTCTATACATTGCTTTGACGTCAGCGGCTGCATTCCGTAGCCGAGCGGATCACTCTCGGGATTAAAGCCCACGAGAAGTCTCTGAAGCTGATATTCGTTCAAAAATCTGATAGCAAGAGGAGAAGCAAGCACGACGGCGGCAAGTCCGCCCACGTAATACCACGGGCTGAGTCCCGCGCAGAAAAGCATTATAAGAATAAACGCTATGTAAACAAGCGCAACTCCAAGGTCGCCCGAAAGAAGTATAAGTCCAACCACAAGACCCACGTGTATAGCCAGCTGTAAAAGCGCCTTTGGACGGTTGATGATCTTTTTTATCAAGGACAAATGCTTGCCCAGTGTGCATACCATCGCAATCTTTACAAACTCCGACGGCTGTATCGCGACGTTGACTATGGGTATAGTCAACCACGAACGGTTTGTCGTCTCTCGGTCGGCGCCTGTGTTTCCGAAAACCAACGTCACCGCCAAAAGCAAAACGGACACGCCTATCATTATCAGCCACAATTTGTCAACTATCTGGTGATAGTCTATGTTTGCGATTATTATCGTAAGAATAATTCCCGCAACCGTCATCAACACCTGCATAATAAGTGTTCTCTTTCCACTTTTCAGAGAGTCTACCTGACCGAGAATCGCCACTATTCCTATTGCAGATAGCAGCAGGGTGCAAGCAAAAAGAACGGGGTCGAGACTTTTTATCCAGCGTTTGATATATCTTTTTATCATCTGCTATCTCCTCCGTTCTAAATATTTATTAAGCTTTACAGAAATTTGCGGGAAAGTTTTTGAAAGTTTGGGGTGCGGGGGAAGAAAACTTTTTTCAAAAAGTTGTCTTCCCCCGCATTACCAATCTATTAGTACTGACGTCCCCAGACGACCATATGCTTCGCAGGTCTGCCGCAACAAACACAGGTGTTGGAAAGGTGATCCTCAACAAAAGGAATACATCTGGACTTAACGCCGCCCGTCTCGTCCTTTATCTTGTCCTCGCAAGCCGAGTCGCCGCACCACATAGCCTTGATAAAGCCGGGCTTATTTGCCGCGGTGTCAAGGAATTCCTCGTAGGTTCTTGCCTCGTGGGTCTTTTCCGCAAGATTTACTCTTGCGCGGTTTACAAGCTCGTCGTGAACGAACTGAAGCATTTTTGCAACCTCGTCCTCGAGATTGTCAAGAGATACGAAATTCTTTTCGCGGGATACACGGGATACGAGCACGCAGTTGTTGGACTCGATATCGCGGGGGCCAATCTCGAGACGTACGGGCACGCCCTTCATCTCGTACTGGCTGTACTTCCAGCCCGCGCTCTGATCGCTGTCGTCAAGCTTGACTCTGTAGCCTGCAGCCTCAAGTCTTGCCTTGACCTCTGCCGCCTTCTCAAGTACGCCTTCCTTGTGCTGAGCAACGGGAATAATAACCACCTGAATAGGAGCGACCTTAGGAGGAAGGATAAGTCCGTTGTCGTCACCGTGAGCCATGATTATAGCGCCTATCATTCTCGTGGAAACTCCCCAAGACGTCTGATGAGGATAATTTACCTTGTTATCTCTGCCCGTGAAGGTGATGTCAAACGCTTTCGCAAAGCCGTCGCCAAAATAGTGAGTCGTACCGCCCTGGAGAGCTACGCCGTTGTGCATCATAGGCTCGATGGTGTAGGTCTCCTCAGCTCCCGCAAACTTTTCCTTCTCGGTCTTCTGACCTGTTATAGCAGGGATTGCAAGCACATTGAGATAGAACTCCTCGTAAACCTTAAGCATATTTTGAGTTTCTTCTCTTGCCTCTGCTTCGGTCTCGTGCATGGTATGACCCTCCTGCCACAAGAACTCGCTCGTGCGGAGGAAAGGACGTGTCGTCTTTTCCCAACGAACCACGTTTACCCACTGATTGTAGAGCTTGGGCAGGTCGCGGTAGGACTGAATAATATTCTTGAAATGCTCGCAGAACAAGGTCTCGGACGTGGGGCGCACGATAAGACGTTCGGAGAGATGATTCTGTCCGCCTATCGTGACGATAGCGCACTCGGGAGCAAAGCCCGCGACGTGATCCTTTTCCTTCTGCAAAAGGCTCTCGGGAATGAACATAGGCATATATACGTTCTCGTGTCCCGTAGCCTTGAAGCGAGCGTCAAGCTCCTTCTGTATATTTTCCCAGATAGCGTAGCCGTAAGGACGGATTATCATACAGCCCTTAACACCCGAGTAATCAACGAGCTCGGACTTTTTCACTACGTCTGTGTACCACTGTGCAAAATCAACATCCATTGACGTTATCTGCTCAACCATTTTCTGATTTGCCATTTGTTAAATCTCCATATATCCATAAAATTTATAAAAATCAATACATAGTTATTATAAAACAAAAAAAATACTTTGTCAAGCGGTGCGACCATATTTGAGAAATTTGATTTTTCTCTCCTTTAATATACCGTCAAAATGCACACAAAAGCACTTTTGGGGCAAAAAATTATCTACAAAGTCACGATTTTGAAAAAATTTTTCCAAAAGGGCTTGTATATTTTCAAAAAATGGTATAAAATATATAATTGGAACAGTAGGGACTACATATACTTCCCTCTCTCCATAGCAGTTAAAAAAATAAAATTCATAAAAACGGAGGACATTAACATGTCAGTAAAAGTTGCTATTAACGGCTTCGGCCGTATCGGACGTCTTGCATTCAGACAGATGTTCGGCGCAGAGGGTTATGAGATCGTTGCTATTAACGACCTTACAAAGCCTTCCATGCTCGCTCACCTTCTCAAGTACGACACCGCTCAGGGTCGCTACGACGGTCACACCGTTGAGTCTGATGACGAAGCTAACACAATCACTGTTGACGGCAAGGTTCTCAAGATCTACGCTGAAAAGGACGCTGTAAACTGCCCTTGGGGTGAGCTCGGCGTTGACGTAGTTCTCGAGTGCACAGGCTTCTACACATCCAAGGCTAAGTCCCAGGCACACA
>JAZNWS010000005.1:0-10949 GCA_045593485.1 Eubacteriales bacterium
TACGTCGGCGACCTGAGAGCAACTCTCAATAACACCACCGTTCAATATCCCGACGGGACTAAAAAGAAATTAAATAAGGGCGAGTGATAAAATGGGGAGGGAGAGAACTTCTTGAAAAAACTTCTCTCCCTCCCCCTTTACCCCCTCCCTCTTTCAAGAACTTTCCCTGCCACTTGACCAAGACAAGGTTTTGTGGTAGAATATAGTATAGATCAAGACGGAGGTAATCTTTATGAAAATACTTGTTGTTGTAGATATGCAGAATGATTTTATTGACGGCGCTCTGGGTTCGCCCGAAGCGGTGGCGATAGTGCCTTACGTCAAGAGCCTGATTGAGAGCTTTGACGGCAAGGTTTACTTTACAAGAGACACGCACACCGAAAACTATATGGACACGCAAGAAGGCAAAAATCTCCCCGTGCCGCACTGTATCAAGGGAACACAGGGTTGGCAGATAAGAGACGAGCTTGACAGTCTGCGCAAGACAGAGGCAATAGACAAGATAACCTTTGGCTCATCCGAGCTTGTAAATGTTCTTTCAAACGAAAAAAATATTGAGAGCATAACCTTCATAGGTCTTTGCACGGACATCTGCGTTATTTCAAACGTAATGATAACAAAGGCATACTTCCCCGAGATTCCTCTCATAGTGGACGCCAAAGCCTGCGCGGGAGTGACACCCGAAAGCCACAAGACCGCGCTTGATGCGATGAAAATGTGTCAGATAAAAATTATAAACGAATAATAAAAATCCGACTTCTCACGAAGTCGGATTTTTGTTATTTTATAAGCTGCTCAAGCTCTGTCATTTTTTCGCGCGTTGGCTCGGGGAGATGTCCAAAAGGAAATTCAATACCCAGCTTGTCGTATTTCACCTGACAAATTTTTCGGAACGGCAAAAGCTCTACCTTGTCTACGCAAGTATGAGCTCGCGCTATTTCTTTAAGCTTGAGAACATTCTCCCTTGTGTCATTTAACGTCGGAATTATTACCTGACGCAGAGTTGTTGGAATATTCTTTTGATTGAGATAATCAAGAAAATCAATAGGTGCATTTATTGAGCAGCCCACGTTTTCGCGGTAAGCCTCGTCCGTCGTGTACTTTATATCAAGCAGCACTCGGTCGGTATGCTCAAGCAAGCCCTTCACAGTATCCGTCAGAATACTTCCCGACGTGTCAAGACAGGTGTTTATTCCCTCTCTGTGACATTTTATGAACACCTCGCGGGCGAAATCCGCCTGCAATAGCGGCTCGCCTCCCGAGAGGGTTATTCCGCCCTCTCGTCCGAAATATTCGCGGAAGTTCAGCGCCTTACTCACTATCTCGTCCGCAGTATATTCCTTGCCCTCCGACATATTCCACGTGTCGGGATTATGGCAGCACTTGCATCGGAGATTGCATCCCTGAAAAAACACAACGAAGCGCACGCCCGGGCCGTCAAGCGTTCCAAGGCTCTGTATTGAATGTATCTTTCCTATACCTGTCATAAGCACTCGTGGAAGGTACGGCTGATGACCTCGCGCTGATGCTCGCGTGAGAGCTTGTGGAAGTTTACGGCATATCCCGATACACGAATAGTGAGGTTGGGATAAGCCTCGGGGTCCTCGTAAGCCTTCATAAGCGTCTCGCGATTAAGCACGTTTACGTTGATATGGTGAGCGTGCTTAGAGAAATATCCGTCAAGTATCGACACAAGGTTAGAAATTCTGTCCTCCTCTGTTCTGCCGAGAGCCTCGGGGGTTATGGAGAAGGTGTTGGAGATACCGTCTCTGCAGTCGTCATAGCTAATCTTTGCTACAGAGTTGAGTGACGCGAGCGCGCCGTTCTCCTCGCGGTTATGCATGGGGTTTGCGCCGGGAGCGAAAGCCATGCCTGCGGCTCTGCCGTCGGGTGTTGCCCCCGTATGCTTGCCATACATTACGTTTGACGTAATAGTAAGAACAGAAAGCGTATGTATAGCGTTTCTGTATGCAGGTGTCTTGCGAAGCTCGGTAATGACTTTGTGTGTGACGTCCTTGGCGATAAGGTCAACTCTGTCGTCGTCGTTTCCGTACTTGGGGAATTCTCCGACAGTTTCAAAGTCAACTATAAATCCGTTTCCGTCTCTTATGGGGCAAACGTCTGCGTGCTTTATTGCGCTGAGCGAGTCCGCAACGACTGACAGTCCCGCAACGCCAAACGCCATAAATCTGTCAACGTATGTGTCGTGAAGTCCCATCTGGGTCTTTTCATACGCGTACTTGTCGTGCATATAGTGAATGACGTTCATGGTATTTACATACAAGCGAGAGAGCCACTCAATATAAATATTGTATCTCTCCATAACTGTCTCAAAGTCAAGAGAGTCTCCGTCAAGCACGGGCATCTGAGGTCCTATATGCATATTGCTCGTCGCGTCATATCCACCGTTTATTGCTATAAGCAGAAGCTTTGCAAGATTGCATCTTGCGCCGAAGAACTGCATCTGCTTGCCTATCCTCATAGCAGAAACACAGCAGGCAATAGCGTAATCATCGCCGTAATCGGGGCGCATTATATCGTCGTTTTCATACTGAATGGAATCTGTATCCGCCGAGACCTTCGCGCAAAATCTCTTAAAGGGCGTAGGCAAGGAGTTTGACCAAAGCACAGTGAGGTTAGGCTCGGGCGCTGATCCAAGGGTATAAAGCGTGTTCAGAATACGGAAGCTGCTCTTTGTGACGAGCGTTCTGCCGTCTTCGCCCATACCGCCGACACATTCGGTTATCCACATAGGATCGCCGCCGAAAAGCTCGTTGTACTCGACCGTGCGAAGATGACGCGCCATACGGAGTTTTATAACGAAATGGTCTATAAGCTCCTGCGCTCCCTGCTCAGTGAGCGTGCCGTTTTCAATATCTCTCTGAATGTATATATCAAAGAACGTGCTTACTCTGCCGAGCGACATAGCCGCGCCGTTCTGCTCCTTGATGGATGCAAGATAAGCAAAATAAGTCCACTGAATAGCCTCTCTTGTGTCCTTTGCGGGCTGACCTATGTCATAACCGTACATAGCCGCCATCTGCTTTGTGTACTTGAGGAATGCTATCTGCTGGAAAAGCTCCTCGGACAGACGTATGCTGTCCACGTTGAAAATTCCTTCAGCGAGAGCCTTTTTGTCCTTTGTCTTTTCATCAATAAGCTTGTCTATACCGTAAAGCGCAACTCTGCGGTAGTCGCCAATAATTCTTCCTCTGCCGTACGCATCGGGAAGTCCTGTGATGACGTGGCACTTACGCGCCGCGCGCATCTCGTCGGTATATGCGCGGAAAACTCCGTCGTTATGAGTGGTTCTGAACTTGAACTCGTCCTCAACCTTGTCACTGAGCTTGTATCCATAAGCCTCGCACGCGCCGCGCGCCATACGTATTCCTCCAAAGGGATTCACTCCCCTTTTAAGCGGTGCGTCTGTCTGCGTACCCACGATAAGCTCAAGCTCACGGTCCACGTAGCCGGGGGCATAGCTCAAGAGCGAGGATACGGTTTCGGTATCTATGTCAAGCACTCCTCCGCGCTGACGCTCAAGGGCAAACAGAGAATTCACCTTCTCCATAAGCTTATTCGTTCTCTCGGTTGCCCCCGAAAGAAAGCTGTCGTCGCCAACGTATTCCTTGTAGTTGCGCTGGATAAAGTCACGAACGTTTATCTCTTCCTGCCAAGCACCGCCTACAAAGCCTTTCCAATTGTTGTGTTCCATATGCTACCTCCAAAAAATGATTTGATAATTCTCGGGATAAAATAAAAAGGACAATTCAACTTCAGAAAAAAAGTGAATCGCCCAGACGGTCGGCATATTTTATCGCACTCCCCCGCGTTATGCCGCGAAATCCGTCAGTCATACGATAACATAATTATTATATATTAAAAATCTCTCTTTGTCAAGATGTTTGAAATTAAATTTATTACGAGGTATTTTTCGGAAACTTACAGGCTATTCAATATTGACTTTTTGCTGAAAAAAGTATATAATTGATGTTGAAGTATAAATAGGATAACGTCCCGACAATAATGGGACGCAAATTATTATGGAACAAAAAAGATTTTCAAAAAACGACAACGGGTTTATATGCGCCCATTGCGGACGTGAGGTTGAGCCTCTCGGCTATACCTCGCGCAACCACTGCCCTTTTTGTCTTTGGTCGCTTCATCTTGACATAAATCCGGGTGACAGAGCCTGCGAGTGTCAAGGCCAGATGGAGCCCGTAAAGGTAGAAATAGATGCGAAAAAGGGATATATAATTCTTCACAAGTGCAAAAAGTGCGGCGAGATACACCGCAACCGCGCGGCGCACGAGGCAAAAAATCAGCCCGACAGCCTAAAGCTTTTGATAGAGCTTACGACAAGAGAATTATGATGAAGACACTGAAATTATGTGGCATTATACTGACGCTTTTTTTATTCCTCGTGTCCTGCTCGCAGGATAACGTAAGGCTGCACTCGCATTCATACTCCTCCTGGGAGGTGCTTGTTCAACCCACCTGCACGGAGGACGGCGTATTACAAAGAGAATGCAGCTGCGGTCACACGGAGCAGACGTCTGTATCCGCGCTTGACCACGCGTACGACGAGGGAGAGATAATAAAAGCTCCTACCTGCACCGAGCGGGGACAGATAAATTACACCTGCAAGCTCTGCGGAAACGTGAAAATGACTATAGCTGACAAGTCATCGCACATAAAATCGGATTATTATATCATCGAGACCGAGTATCACGCAAAGGAATGCACAGTGTGTCTAAAGGTGCTTGAAAAGGAAGACCACTATTATTATGACGACGTCTGTATCGTGTGCGGAAAAACCCACGCGCCTGAGGGCGAAACGGAATAAATAAAAAAGGAATTTGATATGCAAAGAATAAAAAACACTACGGGAAGAATTCTCGGAATTGATTTTGGCGACAAGCGAACAGGTCTTGCCGTATGCGACAACACGAGATTTCTCGCCTCAGGAATAGGCTATATCAGCGTCGGCGGAATGCAAAAGACTGCCGAGAAGATATGCGAGATAATCAAGGAGCAGAATATCCGCGGCGGTATAGTCGTGGGGCTTCCCGTCAATATGAACGGAAGCGAGGGACCCCGCGCAGAGCACGCAAGAAAGTTCGCCTCAATTCTCGGCGAGCAGATGAAGCGCGCGGATATACCCGAAATGCCGATAGTTATGCTTGATGAGAGAATGACTACTATGGCGGCGGCAAGATACCTTAATGAAACCGACACCAAGGGCGCAAAGCGCAAGGGTGTTATCGACACGCTCTCCGCACAGATAATTCTTCAGAACGCGCTTGACAGACTTAAAAATATGTCGTAAAGGATAAGAAAAATGGTAAGAAAAAAATTCAGTATGCACATAGTCTCATTTATATTCAAGAGCTTGTGCGCCCTGGTCATAATAGGTGTGCTTGGCATAATTATCTGGAGATTTATCGCTGCGGCAAATCCCGACTCTATGAAAAGAATAATTCCCAACAAGGCGCTCTGTCAGGCGTACGTTGAGCATGAAAAGATAAACGTCTTTACGCAGGATCAGGACTCTATCACGAGAGGCGACAAAAGCTACGGATATTTCTCGGTCACGGACGCAAAATTCTACGAGGAAGCCGAGCAGGTACAGATAATTTTCAGATATAACGACTCGACTCTCCGTCATCTCTGCGAGGATTACGGGCTTGACCAAGTACCCGCCAAGGAGGACGAGGTATACGACGTGACCTTGACTATCGCATACGACCTCACCCCCGAAAATACGGAGGATAACGCAGGCAATAACCCCGAAAGCGTGAGATTTGAGAGAATTCACGCCACACGCTCCGCGTCCGACTCAAAGGCTATCTACAATTTCAGAAGATTCGTGTTTGACGGAGTAAAAATTGATAATAGCGTGCTTGCCGTGTACGTTGACGTATATTACAATCAGGATATAAATTACAACGAGGAGGCCTACGGCACGCTCATAATCTATGACTACAAGAGCAGAAAGGAATACTCCTCCCTCTCGGGCAAGGATATAAAGACCCTTGAGAGATGGACGGATTATTTTTGCGGGGAATAAAGCAAAGGACAGAGACGAAAATCTCTGTCCTTTATGGTAGGGCGGGGGTTTACTCCCGCCGAAAAGTGAATCTTATGAAACGGCGGGAGCAAGCCCCCGCCCTACGTTATCATTTATAAGCACGACTATGCTTTACAAAAAATGGCGTATATATTTTTATTTGAATTTTCCCGTTTCTTCTTTTTTCTTTTGCTCTTTTAACTCCTCGCTCTCGCCTGTCCATCTGTGCTTGACCTTTTTTCCGTGTTTAATTCGGAAATACAGTCCTCCGCCTATAAGTGTCAAAAACATTATTAAAACCGACAGTATCTTTATCCATTTTGAGAAGAAAAAGATAAACGGAACGAATAGAGGTATTGCGATCAGAAACGCGCGGCGCATACACAAATACATTTTACCTTTTTCATTATTATTCAAGGAGTTGTGAGAGGTATACATTGTGTTTTCCTGAAAATTATCATCATTTGCAAGATAAGTCGCCTCAAATATAGACAAACCAATCATTGCCACGGGAATAATTGACTCAAGATTTATATTTATATGCTTGCGAAATACTATCACGCATATAATATTCACAACTATTGCTGCTATGTAATAAATAATCCAGCCCATACTTTTTCTCCTTTATTAAGTACAATCATAATACGCAAACCACAATCCATAGATCTTTTGATTATTAAAAACAAACTTTATTTTCAGTCCATAATTTGTAAATCTGACATACTGATATATCACGTTGGGATATTGCCTATCCTCTGCCAACAACTCATATGAAACAAATTCACCAAGTGGGGCAAACGTGTCTGTTCTCACCTTTTCATACACTTCACGCGGCATATATTCTTCAAGTTGATTCCCTATGTAAAAATACAAGGTATCCGTATCTCCCTCTATTATAGCCCTGGCACATATCCTCGCGGCGTCATTATATATGCCCTTCGATGTATTCACCGCTTCACATAAATTAACATCAAAAATACTATCCCCAGAATCAATAACACTC
Organism: Eubacteriales bacterium; assembly: GCA_045593485.1. Classification (GTDB taxonomy): domain Bacteria; phylum Bacillota; class Clostridia; order Oscillospirales; family CAG-272; genus SVTX01. The sequence continues at coordinate 7,074 of JAZNWS010000005.1, forward strand.
AACGCCTCGTTAAGCAGTCTTATCTCTTTGAATTTGGTATCCATGAGGGAATATATCTCTGCGCGCTTTGTAATCACGGCTTGCCGTAAATCGCCGTCATTTTTTTGCAACTCTGAAATTGCCTTGACCGATAGCCCGAGTGTCCTCAAAACAAGCACATATCTTATTTTATCTATTTGTTTATCTGTGTATCGGCGGCGCAAGGACATCCCCTCGGTCGTGCTATCTATAATTCCCTTCTCCTCATAAAAACGGAGTGTTCTTGACGTAATACCAAACATTTTGCATACGTACGCTATATCAAAAAACTTTTTTGCCATAATCTCACTCCTCACTCACTTATATTATATCACTTGACGCTACGTCAATGTCAAGTGGAAAATGAAATTTTTCTCACAAATATTATAACATAAAAACCGCAGGAAGTAAAATCCTGCGGTTTTTATATTACTGCATCTCTGCGTAAAGCTTATCGAGATTATAAAACTCTCTGGCCTCGCGGTCGAAAATGTGGACTATAACGCTTGAGTAGTCAAGCGCGCGCCAGGAGTTGCTGTCTCTGCCCTCAACGTGCGCTGCCTCAAGTCCCGCAAGTCCGAGCTTGTACTCAACCTCGTCGGTCAGCGCGCGAACCTGTGTGGAGGAGTTACCCGTCGCAAGCACGAAAAAGTCCGCAATGATGGTCTTGTCAGCAACCGCTATTATTTTTACGTCTCTCGCCTTTTTGTTGTCAAGCACCTCATATATTGCGTCCGCAACCTCGCGGGGTGTTGCTCCTACAAGCGACTTAACCTCGGGTGTGTTATTCATAAATTCACTCATTTTATTTACCTGTCCTTATTTAATATTTAAAAGCAAGCTGTTACGCGCCGATACCGTGTCACAGCTTATTATTTTTCCGTCGTTTATCAATGAGCTTATGCTCATATCCAGCGCCTCAAGCAGAACTGCGTCAAGATGCTCAAGTCTCTTTTCCATATCCATATTCTGCGGCTGAGCGCTCCAGAACATATCTCTGAGCTTTATGCAATCCTCAAAGGCTCTGGTATCGTCAATGTAATCCGCAAGATATATTATCTTCTCAAAAAGCGTCATACTCGCGCAGCCCGTCGTATGATATCTTACCGCGTTGATTATTTCAATATCCGAAAATTCGGGAAATTCCATAGGAATAAGCACCGCCGCAGTACGCGCGTGAAAGGTCTTTGGCGCGCGCAGATCCTCGGCTGACATCTCCTCGCCGTATTCCTTGCAGATTGTGACATGGTCGTCAACCGACAGCTCCTTGGTTATATCGTGAAGCAGCGCCGCCGCGCGAAGCTTGCTCTTTTTTTCGGGGCAATAAAGATCGGAAAGTCTCCCCGCCATATCCTCGACCGCAAGAGTATGTAAATATCTCTTCTCGGACATAAGAACGGCTACCTTTCCTCTCAACGCCTCTATCTCACTATCTGATATTTCTCTGTATATCATAAATACAACCCCTCTTTTTTGATATATTCGTAAACACCGCGCACAAGATATGCTGACGCATCTTCCCCGCTCTTTATCATATCTCTTATCTGATTTGAGGAAATTTCAATAGGCTCGACCGTGAGCTTTACCACGTTTTTGCCGTATTTTTGCTTGTATTCTGCTATTTTTGAAATGATTTTTGAGTCAAGCGAGCTGTCCTTTTCTCGACGTATATACACGGGGTAGCAAAGCCTGAATATCTCGTCTGCATCCTTCCACTTGTCAAGCGTGAGCATCATATCCGTACCGCAGAGCAAAAAAAGTCTGTCCTCGGGATTGACTGAAAAGACCTTCAGTGTGTCCACTGTGTAGCTCTTACCCTGTCGGAGTATTTCAATATCGCTTACTATTACGCCGTCCATTCCCGCAAACGCAAGCTTGCACATATTAAGTCTGTCCGTACTTGTCGCGCCGTCGCTCATTTGCTTGTGTGGAGTCTCCCCCGTGGGAATTACAAACAGCACGTCAAGCCACATCTGCTCCATAAAAGCTCTTGCCGCCTGCACGTGACCTATATGCACGGGCGAAAACGTACCGCCGTAAATGCCTATTCTCATAGCCTTCCCCCCTTTTAATTTGTTTTCATATCAAAATTATTTTTTGGGTAATACTATCTGCTTGTTATCCTGCGACTCGCGGTAAAGCACTATTTTTCTGCCCACTACAAGCACGCCGTCCGCTCCCGTCGCCCCGCAAAGCTGCTCCTGAATGTTTCGGGGAGTCTCACCTGCCGTCTCAAGTACGGTTATTTTTATAAGCTCTCTTGCCTCAAGCGCGTCGGAGACAGTCTTTATAAGATTGTCCGTAATTCCGCCTTTGCCGACCTGAATTATTGCGCTCTCATTGGCCGCAAGGCCCTTGAGATACGCTCTCTGTTTTGATGTTAACATATTTTTTCTCCGTTAATTGTTTTCCGCAAGCCTCTCCGCTAAAGCCCTGATTGCTTTGCCTCTGTGACTTATCTGATTTTTTTCTTCGGGTGTTATCTCTGCAAGCGTCTTGTCAAACGGCGGATAGTAAAATATGGGGTCATATCCAAAGCCACCGTCACCGCGATACTCGTCTATTATCTCGCCCTGAACCTCGCCGCAAACTATTATGTCCTCACGTCCGTATCCTTTAGGAAAAACGCACGCGATAGTGCAAACGAAACGCGCGGTCTTGTCCTCTATTCCATTGAGATTTTCAAGGAGCAGCCTGTTATTCGCCTCGTCATCGCCGTGCTCGCCCGCATATCTTGCCGAATAAACTCCCGGCGCGCCGCCAAGCGCGTCAACGGAGAGTCCCGAGTCATCGCCAACGCCGATATATCCCGACGATGCCGCAACGCGAGCCTTTATAAGCGCGTTTTCCTCGAAGGTCTCGCCGTCCTCCTCTATCTCGCCGTAGATACCTACGTCGTCAAGAGAAAGTATCTCAATACCCTCAATATACTGCGAGAGCAATACCTGAAGCTCCGCTTTTTTCTTTTTATTTCTTGATGCTAATACTATCTTCATCTTTATCCTGTAATTAAAAGCTTTATGGCTTCTCCAAGCTATTTTTTCGAGGAAGTTTTTGAGGGGCGCGGGGAACTTTTTACCAAAAAGTGCCCCGCATCCTATCATTCAAATAATGCCGTCACGAAATCGTGAGCGTCAAATTCCCTCATGTCGTCAATTTTTTCGCCAACGCCGATGAACTTGACGGGAATACCAAGCTCCTGCTTTATGGAGATGACTATACCGCCCTTTGCTGTGCCATCGAGCTTATTAAGAGTAATTCCCGTGATATTTGCCGCCTTGGAAAATTCCTTCGCCTGAAGGATCGCGTTCTGTCCCGTGGTCGCGTCAAGCACCAACAGGTTTTCTCTGCTCGCGCCGGGAAGCTCACGGTCGATTACGCGGTTTATTTTAGCAAGCTCGTTCATAAGGTTAGTCTTGTTATGGAGTCTGCCCGCCGTGTCAACTATAAGCACGTCTGCCTGCTTTTTCTTTGCGTAGCTTATCGCGTCGAAAACGACTGCCGCAGGATCGCTGCCCTCGTTCTGTCTTACCATATCAACGCCCGCACGCTCGCACCACACGCCAAGCTGGTCGATAGCTGCCGCGCGGAAGGTGTCCGCCGCCGCAACCACGACCTTCTTGCCAGATGCCTTGAGTCGCTTGGATATCTTACCGATAGACGTGGTCTTTCCCGCTCCGTTTACACCGATAACGAGAATTACCGATGGGGTGGTGTCGAGCTTCAGGGGCTCTCCCTCGCCTATCATCTCCTCAATAATTTCCTGAATCGAGGACATAACCTGTTCTTTTTCCTTGAGTCTGCCGTCCTTGATACGCTCGCGAAGTTCGTCGATTATATACTCGGTGGAATTAACTC
>JAZNWS010000006.1:0-4301 GCA_045593485.1 Eubacteriales bacterium
GGAAAAAATTTTGGATTTTTATTTACATCCTGACAAAATCGTGCTATAATGAATTTAGGGAAGATTTCCCGTGTGTTCTATTATAATACTTTACAACCAAAATAAATCAATAACAATGGTAAAGGAGAGGCGACAATGAAAACAGGTAAGAAGTCACTTTATCGCGCACTTATTATGACTCTGGTTCTCGCGGTTGCTGTTTTTATGCTTGCATCGTGTGACGACCTTCTGGATAGTATACCTGATTTGAATGTTCAGGATATTTTGGACGAATACAACAATGCTGCCAATAATACCGAAGGCAACAATGGCGAGCCCACAGAAAAGCCTACAGAGGCACCCACAGAAAAGCCTACAGAGGCACCCACAGAAAAGCCTACAGAGGCACCCACAGAAAAGCCTACAGAGGCACCTACAGAAAAGCCTACAGAGGCACCCACAGAGAAACCTACCGAGAATCCCACGGAGGAGCCTGCAGAGCCTCCCTCAGAACCGGAAACGATAACCGTTCAGCAGGCGCTGGAGATAGGAAAGAGCCTTAGTCATAATGTGACTACTACCGAAAAATATTATATCAGCGGCGTTATAGTTGATATTGTGGATACGTATTACGGCAATATGACAATTATGGACGAAAATGGCAATACGATATATATTTACGGAACGCACAGCGCAGACGGCTCTCAATGGTTTGGATATTTAGAAAATCCGCCGCTTGTGGGAGATAGCGTGAAACTGTTGACAGTAGTTGGCAATTATAACGGACCACAGCTGAAGGATGCATGGATACTTGAATATTCCACTCCAACACAGGGCGATATTCCTAATGGAAGCGTCACGGTTGAGGACGGAAAAGTAATAGTTTCTACTGCAGGCGAATTACTTGATCTCGTAAATAAACTCAACAACGGCAATATTAGCAAAGACATCACCGTTGAGCTGGGTGCAGATATAGATATGCAGGGAGTTAGGTACACTCCCATATACGAATTCCGCGGCGTATTTGACGGTAAGGGATATAAAATTTCCAATATCAGCCTTGCGCTTGACGGAGCACTCGTTTCCTTGACTGACGGCAACTGGGTTGGATACACCGTTAATACAATCGGATTTATCGGAAGCGCGTATGACGCGACGATCAAAAATCTCACCTTGGAAAACGTCACAGCTACTTACCACTCGAGCAAGGAGATATTCCTTGGAGCTTTAGTCGGATATGCCGATGGCATCCAAATAGAGAACTGCTCGGTAAGCTCCGATTTCGAAGTTTCGCTGACACATCAGACATATCTTGATATAAGCGGAGTATCGGGACTTGTGGGATACTCTCTTGACGCGCACGCCAGCGAAGTGACTGTGTGCTGTAAGATAGATTATACTGCGGATAGCTACGAGGCTTTCGTAGGTTCAATGCTTGGAGTCGGTAATATCCGTATTTACGATTGCAATATTCAGCTTGACATCTCCTTTGTCGGAACTCAATTTGGTCATACGGGCTCTATTATCGGAATGGAGAGAACGCCGTCAGATGTAACGCTTGCATGCATGTACGGATCAACAGTAACAGGAAAGCTTTATATTGATAATCCCAGCGGCTACGATTGGGGAGAAGTTGGTCAGGGATATTTTTATGATCCCGAAAGCGGAAACACGTTAGACGTATTGGAGCATAATGAAATAGAAGTTGAAAAAACAGTAAAATAACAACGAAGAAGCCCTTGTGCGTATGCACAAGGGCTTTGTTTTGTTTATCAATCTTTGATTTCCTTTGCAAGCGTCAGCTTGACCGTTTCATACCTGCCGTCTCTGAAAACATCAAGCTCAATTTCGTCGCCCGGCTTGCAGCCGTCAAGATAAAACGAAAGATGATCGTTGTTATAGAGCGCAGAGCCGTTAAGGGAAACTATTATGTCACCAGCCTCGAGCACGCCAACCGCATTGTATCTTTCATCAATGCTCATTACGTATATTCCGCCGACGGGAGCGTAGAAGCAGACGTCAGGGCGCTGATTTGCGTAGCCCTCGGTCACCTCCTCGATGCCCGTGGAGGTTTTCTTATAATACTTGTTAGCGGAAACGCCAACACAGGTAATTCCTATCATAGGGCGGGGAGCAGATATTGAGGACTCAACGTCGTCCGCGCTTCCTTTTGTGATGATCGCGTCAATTATTTCAAGCGCGCCGTCTATCGGGATGGCAAAGCCCATGCCCTCGGTGTTGGTTATTTTCAGGGTGACTATTCCCACGACCTCGCCGCGAGTATTGACAATAGGACCGCCCGAGTTTCCGGGATTTACGGAAACATCGGTCTGCATAAGGTTCATAGTTTTCTCAAGGTTTCCGTCATCGTCGTATATCTTCACGTTTCGGCTGGTGTGAGATATGATTCCCATCGTGACTGACCACGCAAATTCGTAGCCGTCGGGACAGCCTATCGCATATACGATCTCGCCGACGTAGGAGTCCTTGCTCTTTGCGAGGGTAATTGCGGGGAGATTTTTTGCGTTTACCTTGAGCACCGCGATGTCGTCGCGCGCGCTCTGGCCAACTACCTTTGCCTGATACGATCTTCCGTCGTAGAGATCTACCCAGATCTCGCCCGCGCCTTCAATGACGTGCTGGTTTGTGACGATATATCCCTCGTCGCTTATTATAAATCCGCTTCCAAGGCTGGATGCCGTGGACGTCTGCGCGGAAACCACCACTATGGAATTCTTTACCTCCTCGAGAAGCTCGGGGGAGGCGTAGCCGTCTCCGGGATTTGTGGGGCCCTTGTCGGACACGATGACGTTGACGGTGATATTTTTGTCCAGCGCGTCGGGATAGCTGTCAATCATAGTGTATATAAGCGCGCCGACCAGAACAAGCAACGCGGTTGCGAGAACGCAAGCCATAATAATGAGCGTCACCTTAAATGCGGAGTGTCTTTTCTTTTTGTCAACGGGAGTAGTGAAAAGCTCAATTTGCTCTGCGGGCTGGTCTGTGGGCTCCCAGGTGAACGCCTGTGTGGCAGCGGAGTGCTGCTCGCCCTGAGCGGAATAGTAATTGCCGAGAAGGTCATAGTAGCTGCCGTCGGGGAAGACGTAGTAGCCTCGCTCGTCGTACTCGCCGCCCTCCTTTTTGGGAGGGAATTCGGGCTCTGTGGGAATCTCAACCTCGGACTCCTCGACCGTAGGCTCCTCGACTGCGGACTCCTCAACTGTAGGCTCCTCGATTGCAGGCTCCTTGACCGAGGCTTCCTCGGGATTTATCTCATTTACAGACTTATTTTCATCCATAATATTTCTCCTTTCTAAAGTGTGCCAATCCGAAGGCTCGAATTGGCACAGTAGTCAAGATATGATCAGTTCAAAAATTCAAACTTGTATCCTACGCCCCAAACGGTCTTGATAAGCCACTTGTCCGACACGCCCTGAAGCTTTTCGCGGAGACGCTTGATATGTACGTCAACGGTGCGGGAGTCGCCAAGATAGTCAAAGCCCCAGACCTTGTCGAGAAGCTGGTCGCGGGAGAAGACTCTGTTATAGTTGGACGCAAGGAAATAGAGAAGCTCCAGCTCCTTGGGGGGAATGTCAATAGATTTGCCCTTGAGCTTCAGCTCGTATTTTTGCAGGCTTATCTCGATGTTTTCAAACTTTACGACTTCCTCGTCAACCTGCGTGTTATCCTTATGGCAACGGCGGAGAACTGCCTTTATTCTTGCGGAAAGCTCCTTGATGTCGAAGGGCTTGACGAGATAGTCGTCCGCGCCAAGCTCAAGTCCGAGCACCTTGTCGAAAACGTCGCTCTTTGAGCTTATCATAATTATGGGGCGGCTTGAGATCTCGCGGATCTCGCGGCACACCTGCCAGCCGTCTTTTCTGGGGAGCATAATGTCGAGCAGAACTATGTCGGGCTCGTAAAGCTTGAAGGTAGAAATGCTCTCGCTACCGTCCGAAACGGTCTTTACCTCATATCCCTCGCTCTCAAAATGCGACTTTATAAGCTCGCATATCGCGGGGTCGTTGTCAATAACGAGAATTTTTGTGTCAGTCATATTTGATCTCCTTACTCTTTCCTAAATTTTGGAGTTCGCTGATTTTACTGTAATGATTATATTTGCCTATTCGGTAGGGTGTGTGAATGTATATTGAATTTTATGCGAATTTTAGTCATAAAAAGTCAAAAAACAACAAATTTGTCATTTTTGCTTTGCAAATAATTCACAAACTCCTATTGAGCGTTAATAATTATAGCATAAAAAAATCAATTTGTACAGTCTTTTTTCAAAAAAAATTCATAATTTTTAGAATTTATTTTTA
>JAZNWS010000007.1:0-10077 GCA_045593485.1 Eubacteriales bacterium
CACGCTCTTCCGCCAGACCATGTTCGCGGAGTTTGAGAGAGACATGCACGCTATGTGCGAAAAGGGTATTCCCCTCACCGCAGAGCTTATAAACAAGCATTACTACAAGCTTATCAAGAAATATTTCGGACGCGACGTCAAGTGCGACAAGCAGATAGCTTACGAGTGGATGAGAATTCCCCACTTCTATACCTGCTTCTACGTTTATAAGTACGCGACCTGCATCTCCGCGGCATCCGCGATAGTTAAGCGCATTGAGACAGAGGGAGAGGCTTACGTCAATAAGTATATTGACTTCCTCAAGTGTGGCGGCTCTCGCTCACCTCTTGACAGCCTGCTCGTTGCCGAAATAGATATGACGAAGCCCGAGGTCATCACAAGCGCCATCGACGACTTCGCCTCCGCAATAGCGCAGTTCAGAGAGATTTATAATAAGAATAAAAAAAATAACCTGTCATCTTGAGCGTAGCGGCAACGCCGCTCCGTCGAAAGATCTCCGAATTTCCACGGTATAGCAGAGATCCCTCCGCCTATCACAAAGCAACGCTTTGTGAACAGCTTGATGCAACGGTCGGGATGACAACACAAAAGGGCGCTGCTTTCGCAACGCCCTTTTTTGCCTTCCCTTTGAGGAGAAGGGGGACCTCTTTAGGGTGGATGATGATATCCCCATCTTTGATTACAATGAATCACTCATCCGGCAAATAACCCCAAACTACGGGGCGGTTAGAATTATTCCAGCTGGAATTCCATCCGTAAGGCTGCTCTGCCGCATAGCAGTATATCGTGAGGTTACGGCAATCATTGAACGCAATTTCGCCCATGTACGCAACACTGTCGGGTATCACTATGCTCGTGAGGCTACTACAACAAGCAAATGCAGAAATGCCTATGCTCGTGACACTGTCGGGGATCTCTATGTTTGTAAGACTGCTACAATAATAGAACGCAGCATCACCTATGCGCGTGACACCGTTGGGGATCACTATGCTCGTAAGGCTCCAACAGAATGAGAACGCAGAATCGCCTATGCTCGTGACACTGTCGGGGATCTCTATGTTTGTAAGACTGCTACAATAATAGAACGCAGCATCACCTATGCGCGTGACACCGTCAGGGATACTTATACTTGCAAGGCTGCTGCATTTTTTGAACGCAGAATCGCCTATGCTCGTGACACTGCCGGGGATCACTATACTCGTAAGGCTATCGCAAGCATAGAACGCAGAATCACCTATGCGCGTGACACCGTCAGGGACACTTATACTTGAAAGGCTGCTGCATTTTTCGAACGCAGAATCGCCTATGCTTGTTACGGGGTGTCCGTTATACGTTGAAGGAATTACCACCTCGAATTCGCTTCCCGTATAATCGGTTATGCTATACGTATCGTCAGATGAATTATACGTGAACACAACATCTTTGTCCTTGTAATCGGCACAGCGGGTACAGGTGTTTTCTTCGTTGTAATTATGAGTAGCCGCTACAAGCTCAACTCCACAAACCGTACATTCCTGCGCCGTGGTACAGGTCGCCGCTGCGCCGGGTTTATGTCCAAGAGCCGCTACAAGCTCATCTCCGCAAACCGTACATTCCTGCGCCGTAGTACAGGTCGCCGCCGCACCCGCCGTGTGCCCAAGGGGCGCTACAAGCGTATCACCGCAAATGGTACACTTTTGAGTTGTTGTGCAGGTCGCCGCCGCGCCGGGAGTGTGACCGAGAGCATCTATTGAAACTGTCTCTCGGGAGAACTCCTTATTACATACTCTGCAATATACAACGCTCTCGTAAGAGCCTGTTTTCGTGCAGGTAGGTTCAACTCGGTTTTCAGAGACGGCATCGCCGCCGTTGTGACCGATAGGCTTCTCAAGCTGCTCGCCGCAAACTGTGCATTTCTGTGCGTTCTCGCAGTTCGCTTCCGCGCCCGCCGTATGACCGAGAGGATTTAATACGCCCGTTTCGCGCGAAAGCTCGGTGCGACATCCGTAGCAATAGATGACCGTGTCATACGATCCCTTCTCTGTGCACGTTGGCTCTTTTTTGTTTTCCTCTACGGGATCATCCGCAATACATGCCTTGCAGGCATAATAAACTCCGTCTATATACACGGGTTCGTTGGGCTGCACCTCCCACCACGGCGAATTATGGAACGCCGTGGGGTTGATATATTCAACCGTATCTGCTACATCTATTTCCACAAGACAAGGCAGGAAATTTACAGTTTTAAAATATTCTACAGAGGTCGCTCCTTCCTCAACTATTATCTTTACTATCTGGGGGTAGTTGTACTCCTCAAAGGGGACAAACAGGCCCTCGGGTATGTATCCGTTCTCACTGATTGTAACGGTTATTCCCTCTCCCGCAATTCCCGCGTTATAGAAAATGTAATTGTTCTTACCAAGATCAGCTGAGTTATTGGAGTTGATATATATGCTCACTATATCCTGACACTCATAGAACGTAGAGTTTCCGAAATCTACAATATTACCCATTATTGAAACGGTTTTGAGTCCGTAGCAGTAGCTGAACGTTGAATTTCCAAGGCTGGTAATGTTGCTTGGCAACACAAGCTCGGTAAGTGAGCTACAATATTGGAACGCCGCGTTTCCTATGCTCGTCAGCGAGGACGAAAACTTAATGCTTTGGAGTGCTCTCGCCTGTCTGAATGCCATGTTTCCGACAGTCGTCACCGTGTCGGGAAGTTCTATGCTCAAAAGGGATGAACAATAGTCAAAGGCGTTGTTGGAAATGGTCGTGAGTCCCTCGTTAAGTGTCACGCTCTCAAGCGAGGTACAGCTCGCAAACGCAAATTCCTTAATGTCAAGCATTCCCTCTCCAAGTGCCACGTGCTTAAGAGAAGTGCAGTTTTCAAATGCATGCTCACCTATCGCGGTAAGCTTGTTGTTAAATGCTACCGTCTCAAGTGCCGTACAGCCCTCGAATACGTATGCATTGAGGTTTTCAAGGCTCAAAGGAAGCTCGATGCTCTTGAGTTGCGTGCATCCTTGGAACGCGCTTGCTCCTATGGTCTCCACGGAATTGGGCAGAATTATGCTTTTAAGTGTGGTTTTTTCCTTGAACGCTCCCGCGGTCACCTCAATCACACGCAAGCCGTTATATATATTCGGAACAACAACGTCCACAGGTGTTCCCGTGTGTCCTGTAATTACGTAAAAGCTACTGTCATCTGTAAGCTCAAATATCAGCTCACCGGAATGAACTGCCTCGGTTGGTTCCTCAGTTGGTATCTCAGTTACGGGCTCGGTCTCGGGCTCTGTGGGATCTGTTGTGGGAGCTTCGGTGGGAGCGGGTTCCGTGGGAGTATGTGTAGGCGCTTCTGTAGGTATAATATCACCAGGCATGGTAACCGTAACCGTGCACGCGGCAATTTTACCGTTACCCGATGTCGCCATAATTACCACTATACCCTCCGAGAGAGCGATCACTTTGCCATCGCTGTCCACCATTGCTACCGATGCATTTGAGCTTGACCAGGTAACCGTACCGTCGGTTACATTGTCGGGCGTGATGGAGACCTCTATGTTTTTTGACTCTCCTATACTGAGTGTCAGCGAGCTTGGATTCAATGTGATTTTGTCTACCGGTACCACATCAGCTGTGGGTGCTTCAGTAGGCTCATCCGTAAGTGCTTCTGTGGGTTCGTCCGTAGGAGTCTCAGTAGGCGCAATTGTGGGCTCTTCTGTGGGTGTACCGCCGACGTCGCACGCCGCGAGCATGGGCAAAAGCATACACACCGCAAGGATAAGAGACAATATTTTTAAAGTTTGATTCTTCATGTCGTACCTCCAAAAAGCTACATAATAATATTATATCATAAAGATATATTTTTGTAAACAGAAATTAAAAAATTGTGTATACACGTGACGAATTTGCAGAACACAAGGACATTACCGTAGTAATGTCCTTGTGTTTATTATTTTCTCACTATCGGCAGCTTTATTGTCGTTACAAAAGAATCATCCTGCCTTCCGTACGTAAACTCGCCTCCCATCTGCTCCATTATTTTATGGCAGGTTTTTATACCTATCTCGCTGCTCTCGGCAATATTGGTAGAAATGCCGTTTGATATCTCAACAAACACCTCGCCGCCAAGAGAGTATGTTCTCACTTTGACGGGATATGCCTTGTCTGCATACTTGTTTACGTTTGAGAAAATATTGTCTATAACGCGGCTGAAATAAGTCATATCAATGCAGATCTCTCCGCCCTCAAGCTCAAGATTGTTCTCAAAGCTGTATCCGTTTTCCGTAAGCAAAACTATATACTCATCAAGCATATGGTGTATGACATCCTCCGCAGGATAAGTCGCAAACGCGAGCTGTATTTCCCTCTTTCCAAATACAAGGAAATACTGGAACATATCGTCCGAAAGCTTTTTGAGCTTTACTGTGTTCTCCTTGCAAATATCGATATATTCCTTTGACACCTCGTCCTCGGTCTGCGCGTCAAGAATATCAAGATATCCCATAGTCACGGTAAGAGGAGTCCTTATGTCGTGAGACATAGCGGTTATAAGTCCCGCGTTTGCTTCCCATGCCTCCTGCTCCTTACTCATGTTGGAAACTATAGAAATTCTCATGCTGTTGATATCGGACGCAAGCGTGGCAATCTCGTCATTTCCCTTTGAATATACGGGAATATCCACCGCTCCGTGCTCCACCTGCTTTACGTTTGCCGCAAGAGATGTGATGCGTCGGGTAAGATTTGAGAAAGCGATCATCATAATTACCGCCATAATTATAAATGCAAAAACAAAGCTACCTACCAAGACCAAGCTTGCAAGAATATTGGCGGAGTTATCGACCACCGTGACAAGCAACGTTCCGTCCTTGAAAACCACGGGAGAAAGCTCTCTGTTTCCTTCAAGGATGTCAGCAAGCAATCTTTCATACTCGCGCTTGGCGTCCTCGTTGAGATAATCTCTGAAGTCACGCCCCTCACCGTACACATATTCAGGCGGCTCGGTATTGATCTCGTCGCCATCCTCTGCGCCGTCACCGTAATCGCCGCTTCCAATTTCAGTCGGATCTTCCTCAGCCTCGGTGCCCAGCTCTGTGCCAAGCTCGCTTCCAAGCTCGGTTGGCAGCTCGGTTGGCGTCTCCGGATCGTCCTTGTCGTCCTCAAAGCGGCTTGGCGAATATATAAGCTGGCTGTCCTTATATATTATCAGCTCCATATATGAACTGCCCCTCCAGCCTGCGATCTTGTCCATATCGGTAGTAAAAAGCTGACTGTCCGTGACGTACTGCTGAAACTGATTTATATAGTCGTCGCTTCGGTCCTCCACCATTTTGTCGTCAAGATAGTACTTCCATACAAGGAAGTTCCCCAGAACGTAGCAACCAACGAATACCGTGACGGCAAGTACGATGCTGAAGATGGTTATTATCATCATCCTGAATTTCAAGGACGAAAAAAATTTCTTATTTTTCAATTAAATATCCCCTTCCCCAGACCGTTTTTATAACCTTTGGAGAGGACGAGTCGTCCTCAAGCTTTTTACGCAGATTAAGCATATTGACCATTACGTTGTTAGAGCCCGACTGCAGAGCCGCCTCGCCCCATACCGCCTCGTATATGCTTTTTGTGTCAAGGACCTCGCCTCTATGCTCGTAAAGATAGAACAGAATATCAAGCTCCCTGTCGCGAAGGTCGATCCTCTCACCGTTTTTATAAACCTGTCTTTTTTCGTAGTCTATGCTGACGCCTCCGCCAAGCTCTATATTCTCAGACTCGTCCTCCTTGCCCTTGTATATCATGTATCTGCGCAAAAGGGACTCCACCTTCATCACAAGCTCAAATGAGGAGAACGGCTTTACGAGATAGTCGTCTCCGCCCGCCTCATACGCGGACATTTTATCCCCCACAAGTGACCTTGCGGTAAGAAAAAGTATCGGGGTAATCGATCCCTTGCGTATTTCTGCCGTTGCCTCAATGCCCGACATTGACGGCATCATTATATCCATTATAATAAGGTCTATCTCTTCCTTACCCGCTATCTCAACGGCAGCTGCGCCGTCACCCGCCTCGATGATAGAATATCCCTTTTTCTCAAGCAAAAGACGAATTACCTTTCGTATCTGAGCCTCGTCGTCCACGACGAGTATTTTTATGTTAGAAGTATTCATACAAAACACCTCGCTGGCATACTTTTTTCTTTATTATAACACAAGTCTGTATCAATTTCAACAGAAACTTAATTTTTTCTATAATCCGCACGATTGGTTTGATTTGCAATGTTAACGGCTCTTTATTGATACGGTCACCTTTATCGGTCGGCTTTTTTGCTGTACCCGATTGAAAATTCCATAAAAATATGGTATAATACAAAAAAGCCCTTTGGAAGGATTCGAAGCTATGCCACTTGAACAATTCTACGAAACATATTTCCCGTTCTGGAGCAGACTTGCCGAGGCGGATAAACAGTTATTATGCGAAAATACGGCAGAACGTCACTTTGACCGCTCCCAACCCGTTCACGACAATATGCGCTGCACGGGACTTTTCATTGTGCGCTCGGGTAGGCTTCGCATATATATGCTTTCCGAGGACGGCAAGGAGATAACCCTATACCGACTTTCCCCCGGGGATATATGTATGCTCTCGGCTTCCTGCGTTCTGCAAAGCGTGACGTTTGACGTGTACGTAGATGCGGAACAGGAAAGCGACTGCTACCACATTAGTGCCTCCGCCTTTGGCAACGTGAGCAACCGCTATCTTGAGGTAAAAAATTACGCCCTTGAAACCGCCGTCAGCCGTTTTTCTGACGTGATGTGGATCATGCAACAGATAGTATTTATGAGTATGGACAAACGCCTTGCTATCTTTTTGTTAGAGGAGACCCAGGCAAACGGCACGGACAGTGTGAATATGACCCACGAAACAATCGCGCGCCACCTCGGAACAGCCCGCGAGGTCGTGACGAGAATGCTCAGACACCTTGCCGCAGACGGCGTGATCGAGGTGACGAGAAAGGGTATTCTTATCGCGGACAAAAAGAAGCTCATGAAACTTGCATACTAATACGAACGCCACGGCTCGTTTAGAGCCGTGGTGTTCCTACCTTATGCAACGCTTATCCAAGCTGTGCAAGAATGGCAGCCTTTGGACGCGCACCGATAATCCTTGACATTTCCTTTCCGTCCTTGAATATAATCAACGTGGGAATACTCATCACTCTGTATTTCATGGCGAGAGAATTCTCGTCGCCAATATTGACCTTGCCAACGGTAATATCTGCGCGTTCCTCTGCGATCTTATCCACGATGGGAGACATCGCGCGGCAAGGACCACACCAATCGGCGTAGAAATCCACGAGCGCCGTTCCGCTTGCGATTGAACTGTTAAAATTATTTTGATTAAGCTTTTGTGCTGACATAATAAACCTCCTTGCAGATGCCTTGCATCTGTATTTTGTGATTGTATTATATCATTTTTCAGCATACGGTTCTGTGACTTTTGTCACCGAGTGAAATACTATTTACATTCCTTGCAGATATACTCGGGCACCGTTCTCTCATTGATGACCGACTCATACAGCCTCCATCCGCCTGCGAGATTATAGCACTCAAACCCGTTGCCCGCAAGGATGCGGCAGGCGATATATGAGCGAAGTCCTGAGTGGCAATGCACGTACACGGGCTTATCTTTGGAAATCTCGTGGATGCGCTCACGCAACGAGTCGAGAGGAATGTGCATAAAGCCGTCGATTCTACCGCGAGCGACCTCTGTATCGGTTCGTGTATCAAGAAGCGTCACGCTTCCGTCGCGGGGGAGGGTTTCCACATCGTGCCAGAAAAACTGACCTATCTTGCCAGTAATGACGTTTTCCGCAACGAATCCCACCATATTGACAGGGTCTTTGGCAGAGCTGAAGGGCGGCGCGTAGCAAAGCTCGAGCTCTGCAAGATCGGTCACCTTCGCACCAAGTCGCATGGCAGCGGAAATCACGTCCATACGCTTATCCACACCGTCAAAGCCCACGATCTGCGCGCCGAGAATATTGTATGTCGCCTTATCCCAAAGCACCTTGACAAGCATCATGGACGCGCCAGGATAGTAGGACGCATGAGATGCGGAATAGGTGTAGGTCTTGTCGTAGTCAAGTCCTGCCGCAGCCACGCTCTTTTCGTTGAGTCCCGTGGTGGCGACAGTCATATCAAAGAGCTTCAGCCCCGACGAGCCCTGCGTGCCCTTATATTCCGAGGGAATGCCGCATATGTTGTCCGCCGCTATGCGCCCTTGCTTGTTGGCAGGGCCTGCAAGCGGAATGAAGGACGGCGCACCCGTTATGAAATTCCTGACCGTCACGGCATCTCCCACGGCGTAAACGTCGGGAGCGCTCGTCTGCATTCTCTCGTTCACGATGATATTGCCGCGCTCGTTTGTTTCTATCCCGGCGGACTTTACAAAAGCGGTATCAGGACGTACACCGACAGATAAGAGTACCAGATCCGTGTTAACCGAGCCACTGTTCAGCTCAACTGTCACGCTCTTGCCGTGATCCCTGATAGCAGCAACACCATTGCCAAGCTCAAGCCTAATGCCTTGCTCCCTGACGTATCTGTGCACGTCCGCCGCCATATCGAAATCAAGAGGGGCGATGAGATGATCAGACAGCTCAACAATGGTCACGCGCAACCCTGCGCGTGCAAGATTCTCCGCCATCTCTACGCCGATATATCCACCTCCGACAACCACCGCTGATTTTGGACGATTTTTCTCTATATACTGCTTGATCCTCATCGTATCGGGAATGTTGCGCAGAGTAAATACCCTTTCGCTGTCAATTCCTTCAATCCTCGGACGAATGGGCGAAGCTCCCGGAGAAAGAACTAAGCTGTCGTATCGCTCGGTATATTCTCTTCCCGTCTGTAAGTCTCTGACCGTAACAGTTTTGTTTTCCGTGTCAATATCAACCGCTTCGTTCAAGATGCGAACGTCAATATTGAAACGAGCCTTGAAGCTCTCGGGTGTTTGCAGGGTCAGATCAGACTTCTCGGTAATCTTACCGCCAATATAATAAGGAAGTCCGCAATTTGCAAATGAAACAAACTCTCCGCGCTCCAAAATGATAATCTCGGCTTTTTCGTCAAGCCGTCTGAGTCTTGCCGCGCAGGACGCGCCTCCTGCAACTCCTCCTATGATCAAGGTCTTCATAAGCTTACCTCCGTTTTATCTTCTGTGGCTATATTATACCATGCTTTTTCTGCTTTCGCTGTGACTTTTATCACTCAAATATATTGTATCATATTTCTCCTCATATATCAACTGAAAAATCATTGTGACAAAAGTCACGGAAAAATCTATGCTTTCGAGTTAAAATAAAGCCGTAATAAAAAATACAAGGAGGATAGAAAATGAGTATTTTCAATATATTTGCACGCAAGGACATCAACGAGGGAGTTAAAAGATTCCGCGAAAGCAGGAATGCATTTCTTCTTGACGTCAGAACGAGAGAGGAATACGCAAGCGGACATATCGAGGGAAGCCGCAATCTTCCGCTCGACGAGATCGGCAGAGTGGATTCGGTTGTAAAGGACAAAAATGTCCCTCTGTACGTCCATTGTCTCAGCGGAGGACGAAGCGCACGCGCGGTAGCATATCTGAAGAGCAAGGGCTATAAGGATGTCCATGACATCGGCGGCATCGGCTCGTACAGAGGAAAAATTGTAATATAAGTGTTTTTTATAATTTAACGAACACCTGTTTTTAACGATAAAAAGCCCTCACCCCCTGTCTCCGCCAACGCAAAAACGGGCAGCAAAGCGCAGCTTTGCGTAGGGATTCGAACTTTCACATCAAAACGCGGGCGTTTTGATGTATGGCGTTTCTGTTTACCCTCTGTCTTTGCCAACGCAAAAAAGCACCCTAATGGGTACTTTTTGCTCTATATTTGTAGGGATTCGAACTTTCACATCAAAACGCGGGCGTTTTGATGTATGGCGTTTCTCTTTACCCTCTGTCTTTGCCAACGCAAAAAAGCACCCTAATGGGTGCTTTTTGCTCTATATTTGTAGGGATTCGAACTTTCACATCAAAACGCGGGCGTTTTGA
>JAZNWS010000008.1:0-4371 GCA_045593485.1 Eubacteriales bacterium
ATTCTGCTCAGCGGCTCGGCAATACTTAATACAGTCGCGCTTACGGGAGAGTCTTTACCAAGAGCTTGCGCCGCAGGCGAGGAGATACCGAGCGGCTGTATCAACGAGGGCGGAATGCTTGAGCTTGAGGTGACGCGCGAATACAGCGAGACTACCGTTGCGAAAATTCTCAAAATGGTTGAGGAGTCCTCGGAGCGAAAGTCAAAAAGCGAGGAGTTTATCACGAAATTCGCAAGATATTACACCCCTGCGGTCGTTATTTTTGCAGTATTGCTCGCAGTTATCCCGCCTATGATCTTAGGTATATCTGACGGCAGCGTATGGCGCGAATGGGTCTACCGCGCGCTGACGTTTCTCGTAATATCCTGCCCCTGCGCTCTGGTTATTTCCGTGCCGCTTGCGTATTTTGGCGGTATTGGCGGCGCATCCAAGGTCGGAGTGCTTGTCAAGGGCGCAAATTATCTTGACGAGCTGGCAAAGTGCGACACGGTTGTTTTCGACAAGACGGGAACTCTGACCGAGGGCAATTTTTCGGTCAGCGAGGTAATTCCCAATACCTGCGGTGAGCAAACTCTTTTGAGTCTCGCTTGTGCCGCTGAGCAGCTTTCCAATCACCCAATCGCAAAGTCACTTGTTGCATACGCAAGCGAAAGAAATATAGAATACAAATCAATAGACATAATCTCCGTCGAGGATATTGCTGGACTCGGCGTTGTAGCCCTCACCTCGCGCGGTCAGATTCTTGTTGGAAACGGCAAGCTGATGGAAAAATTCTCGGTAGACTTCACCGCAAAAGACTCGCACGGAAGCTCTGTATTCGTGGCTCTTGACGGCATCTTTGTAGGTCAGATAATAATTTCCGATATACTCAAGCCTGAGACAGAGGTCGCGCTTGCTTCCCTTAAATCCTCGGGAATCAGAAAGCTCATTATGCTCACGGGAGATAACGAGAGCGAAGCAAAATTTATTGCAGGTAAGCTGTGTATTGACGAGTTTTACGCAAGCCTTATGCCGTGGGACAAGGTGGAAATTGTTGAGAAGCAAAAGGCAAATTCTGTCGGCAAGGTCGTCTTTGTTGGCGACGGCATAAACGACGCGCCCGTGCTTGCAGCGGCAGATATAGGCATTTCAATGGGAGCGCTCGGCGCGGACGCGGCGATAGAAGCGTCGGACGTAGTGCTTATGTACGACAAGATATCCTCGCTTGAGAACGCTTTAAGAGTCGCAAAAAAGACAAGACGCATAGTTATACAGAATATTATCTTCGCTCTTGGAGTAAAGGCAGCAGTTCTTATACTCGGGGCGCTCGGCATACTTGGACTGAACGCCGCTGTTTTCGCCGACGTAGGCGTGGCAGTCATCGCAATTCTCAATTCCATGAGATGCCTGAGCGCAAAACACAAGCCATAATTCTTAAACTTTCTTAATTTACGCTCAAATTCATTGAAAATCCTTCATTATAATGGTATAATTTCTCAGATAATGACGTCTGGAGGAATTTTGTATGGATTTTTGGGCTAAGGTTTTGAAAATTTTAGACACCGAAATGACTAAACCCACAATGTTCGGTTGGTTTCACATTCTATTTTTCGTGTTGTCTGTTGCAGTTGCCGTGCTTTTGTGCTTTTTGTATAAGAAGGGATATATCCGCAACGTAAAGCGCGTTGTTCTTATAGTTGCCATAATTGTTATTCTGTTTGAAATATACAAGCAAATAAATTACAGCTTCTCGTACAGCGACGGAGTATCGTTTAAGTACCAATGGTACATTTTGCCGTGGCAGTTCTGCTCCACTCCAATGTATATAGGACTTCTCGCAGGACTCACAAAAGGTAAATTTCACGACGCTATGTGCTGCTTCCTTGCGTCCTTTGCGGTCTTTGCGGGCGCAGCAGTAATGTTCTACCCCGGTGACGTTTTCATCAGCACGATAGGAATAAACATTCAGACAATGGTCTGCCACGGCTCAATGATAACCGTGGGAATATTCCTTTACTACACCAATCACGTCAAGGCGGAATTTAAAACGCTTCTCAAAGCAACTCCCGTATTTGCGGTATGCGTTGCTATTGCCGTTATAATCAACGAGGTCGGACATGCTGCGGGGCTCACGAAGGACCATTTCTTTAATATGTTCTACATCAGCCGTCACGAGGACGGTCATCTCCCCGTTTATTCAAGCATACAAGAGGTCGTTCCCTATCCGTGGTGTCTGATCCTATACATTATAGGCTTTACTGCGGCAGCAGGCGTTATCCTGCTTATTGCTATGGGTATCAAAAAGCTTGGTGCCGTCATAAGCAAAAAGCAACCAGCAAAAGCGGCTGCGACGCAAAACATATAAAATTTCGCAAATTAGCGTGGTACGCTTGATTGAGTATCACGCTAAATCACTTTAACACGGACAAAAAAATGCCCGCTTTACATCCCTGGAGGCGATATGAAATTTGAGCTCTGGTCAATTTGGCATATTTTATACATAATCTCACCCTTTATTCTTTTTGGCATCATTTGTTTTCTTGTAAATAATCGCTCTGATAAAACCAAAAATATTGTTGGGTTTATTCTCGGCGCCATTTCCGTTTTGATTCTGGTTGTAAGGAACGTCGATATATTTCTGCGCTCGGGCTGGGATCTTGAGGTCATTCCGCTCCAGGTGTGTCACATAGGCAGTCTTATTGCGGGATTTGCGTTGATCTTCAAAAAGAAATGGATAATTGCCACGTCATTTTGCTTTAATATGATTCCCGCATTCTTGGCAATGGTTTTTGCAGACTCGCTTGCCAATTATGACACTCTCCTCAAAATAAGACCTCAAACGTACGTGTGGGGACACATTTTTATCGTAATCTGCGCGCTTTACGGAATATTGATTTTCCTGCCCAAGCTTACCAAACGGGATCTCTTATATTCGGTTTCCTTCGTCGGTGCAATGTCGGTTATTGCAATAATATGCAATTCTCTGTTTCGTGTCACGCTTGCGTGGGAGCCCAATTATTTCTACCTTTATAACTACAAGGGAACGCCCTTGAAATTCCTTTACAACGTATTCCCCACGTCCGTGTACGGCTGGTTTTCTATAAATTGGTTTTATACAATTGTACTTTTCGCATTTTTCATAGCGGTGTTTATCGGTCTGTTCTTTGTAGCAAGACTTATTGTAAAGGCGCGTACCAAAAAAATTTCTCAACAATAAAACAAATATCCCCTCAGTTGTAGGCTTGAAAAATCTTCAAGACTAATCTGAGGGGATTTTTACGCGATGCTTAAAATTCCTTATTTGATCTCATTTATATCGTAAGGCGTGGTCTGATATACAAAGTAATTAAGCCAGTTATAGTACAAAAGGTTAGCCGCCGAACGCCACGACACTATGGGATCCTTTGTGTCGTCGTCATTCGGAAAATAGTTTTTTGGGATGTCAATGGGAAGTCCGAGATTTTTGTCGCGGAAATACTCCTCCTTGAGTGTATTTGCGTCATACTCTGGGTGACCCGTGACGAATATCTGTCTACCCTGCGGAGTCGTACAAACGTAAACCCCTGCCTCGTCAGACGAGGCAAGTATGCGGAGCCCCTCTGTATTTTCTATGTCCTCACGGTGACACGTGGTATGTCTTGAATGAGGTGCTAAAAACTCATCGTCAAATCCGCGGAAAAGTATGGACTTGGGGTAATCTCTTTTATGCTTGAATATGCCAAAAAGCTTTTTATCAAGTGGGTGCTTCTTTATTCCAAAGTGATAGTAAAGTCCCGCCTGCGCTCCCCAGCAGATGTGCAATGTTGAGGTCACGTGAGTCTTGCTCCACTCCATGATCTCGCAAAGCTCGTCCCAATACTCAACGTCCTCAAATTCCATATGCTCCACGGGTGCACCCGTGATTATAAGTCCGTCGTACTTTTTGCCCCTTACCTCATCAAAGGTCTTATAAAACGAGAGCATATGCTCCTCAGACGTATGCGTGGACTTGTGGCTTTTGGTCTGAAGCAGGTCAAGCTCGACCTGAAGCGGAGAGTTTCCCACAAGACGCGCGATCTGAGTTTCCGTCACTATCTTCTTGGGCATAAGGTTAAGCATAAGTATATGAAGCGGTCTTATGTCCTGCGTGATAGCGCGGGTCTCCGTCATTACGAATATATTTTCTTCAAGCAACGTGTTGGTTGCGGGAAGAAGATTTGGTATTTTAATAGGCATCTAAAATATCCCCCCGTCTATCAGGAAATCGCGTCACGCGCCTGCTTGATGTCAGCTATGAGGTCGTCTGCGCTCTCAATTCCGCAAGAGAATCTTACAAGGTCTGCAGAAACTCCCGCAGCCTTGAGCTCCTCGTCGTTCATCTGTCTGTGGGTTGCGGAGGCGGGATGCAAGCAA
>JAZNWS010000009.1:0-3732 GCA_045593485.1 Eubacteriales bacterium
GTTTTGCTGAAAAACGGCAAGAAAAAATCTTGTGCCGAAAAAACAAGAAAAAAACTGAAAACCCCAGGCGGCGGTCCTCAATGCAGAGACCCTCCGCCATTTTAATTCCTTTTGAATAGATTTTGATTACAGCCCTTGTCAAAGCTGGGGGTTGAATGCGTAGAAATTCTTGGAGTCGAGATTGTCCTGAGCTATGCGGATGGCAGCGGCAAAACAGAGAAAGGGAAGCATTATACCTTGGGAACGTAGTCGTAATGGAAGGTGGTGTATTGGGTGAAATTTTCTCCCACGAAGGTTATATTCGTCCAGTCTGTATAGCTGCCGGCATAATATACGTGGGCATATTTTTCGCACTTATTAAAAGCATCATATCCAACATGCCTAACATCGTCTGGAATTACTATAGTGTGAAGACTTGAACAGCCCTCAAAAGCCAGTTCTCCAATTGTTTCCACGCCATCAGGCAGTATTATAGAAACAAGACCCGTGCAATTTCTGAAGGCAGCTTTTCCAATAGAAGTCACGTTGTCACCTATTACCACCGACGTAAGGCTCGAACAGTTGAAGAACGTATCATAACTAATATAACTTACACCATTGCCGATTACTACCGATGTAAGACTTTTGCAAATAGAAAATGCAGCCTCTTTAACAGTTGTCACACTGTCGGGGATTACAACAGATATAAGACTTGAGCAGCGCAGAAACGCAGAATCACCGATTCTCGTTAAGCTATCAGGAATTGCCACCGATGTTATGATCTGGTTGCCTGCAAAGGCATAATCCTGAATATTCTTAACCGGTAACCCGTTGTATTCCTTTGCAATTCTTATTTTTGCTGCAGTACCTTCATACCCGAGCACCTCGGCATAAGTACCATCCTCAGAAACACCATAGATAATTCCGGGAGTGACTGAAGTTGGAACCTGACAAACGGTACAAACACCCTCATCATCAGCTGTGTGATTTGCCTTATCCTTCTCTGTGCCACAAAGTGAACAAGCATACCAATGATCAGTATCGTCAAAGGAATAGATTTCACTGTAATTATGGTCAAGCTGTGCGGTTTCATTTGTTTTTTTGATCTCTCCACAAAGCCCGCAGGTCATGGTATCATAACCAATCTCAAAACAGGTTGGCGCGGTAGTTGTGATTTCCCAAACGTGATCGCATATATTATTGCAAGAAACAAGCACTCCCAAAAGCAGAGAGACGAAAATTAATAAATGTAAAAGCTTTTTCATTTTTATTCTCCTTACTCAGACTATATACACAAAAATATTGTATCACAAAGCATGCGTTATGTCAACACAAAAGGGCGGCTTGTATAAACAAGTCGCCCTAAATATTTTTCGCTTATCCGTTCCTCTTGAACAGATTTCTATCGCAGCCCTTGTCAAAGCAGGGGTTGAATGCGTAGAAATTCTTGGAGTCGAGATTGTCCTGAGTTATGCGGAGAGCATCGCCGAATCTCTGATAATGCACTACCTCGCGCTCACGCAAGAACTTGATGGGCTCTTTAACGTCGGGGTCGTCAACGAGTCTTAAGATGTTGTCGTAGGTCGTGCGAGCCTTTTGCTCTGCCGCGAGGTCCTCGTGGAGGTCGGTGATGATGTCGCCCTTGATGCCGACGTATTTCATATCAAAGGGCACGCCCGCCGCGGAGACGGGGTAGAGGCCTGTGGTATGGTCAACGAAGTAATTTGCGAAGGGTGATTTTGCTATCTCGTCCTCGGAGATGTTGGCTGTGAGCTGGTGGAGTATGGCGGCTATCATCTCGAGGTGAGCGAGCTCCTCTGTACCTACGTCGGTAAGGATTCCGACCACCTCGCCGTAGGGCATAGCGTATCTCTGGTTGAGATAGCGCATTGACGCGGCAAGCTCGCCGTCAGGGCCGCCGAGCTGCGATATTATGATATTCGCAAGCGTGGGATTAGGATTTTTGATTTTTACGGGGAATTGAAGCTTTTTCTCATAAGTCCACATATTCTGTAGTTTCTCCTTTCATCAGTTTGCGTCGTAGTGCCACGGCCAAGGGGATTTTATCCAATCCCACGAGTCGTGCGATGTGTTGCCCGCGGCGGTGATAGGAGCGTGGGCTTCGTATTCTTTTATAAGCTTTTCTCTCATCTCAACAAGCTTGTGGTAGTAGCTCAGAGCCTCTCTGCAGTGGGGGTAAACGTCAAGATAGAGGATAGTCTCCGCAAGCGCGAAATCTATCTTGCGTATTTTATCCATAAGGCGATTGCGGCTTGAGTTGTTATTATTGTTGCAGCAGTAATTTCTGTCCATATCAGCACCTGTCCTTTCCGCATCTCTGACCTTCAAAGGGGAGGTCAAGCTCTGAGAACAGAGTTCCTCTTGAGAGGGCGGTGTCCTCGTCGTAGAGCTTTGAGAAGCACTGAAGGGGAGAGAACACCATGGCAAGAGGATGGTCCTTGAGCCCCCAGCTGCGATGGGTGTTTTGTGTATGTGAGTTTTGATTTGCGAACACGGGGGCGTTGTTTTTATGCTCGGACGGAGAGAAGTCCGAGCGCGACAAAAGAGAGTCACGGGAGGGTATGCCCACAGGCATAGACGGCGGAGTTCTGCGGCGGGGCGCGCCGTATTGTCCGCTGCGGTCGTAATTCATATTATAAGTCTCCTTTCATTGTTTGGGAGCAGACTCATATGCTCCCGCTATCAGTATATGAGGCTCTGTCGAAGTCTGTCACTTTTCGTGATAATGAGCAGAAAATATTAACTGTAAGAACAAAATTTGATTTTTTCTTAGTATTTTGATTGCAAAAATGTTAATAAATGATAAATTTGTGCAGTTTACCTATTACATTTTTTTAAAAAATGTGTTATAATGTATACAGGTATTATCAGAATCTGAGTTCATGCCGCAAAAACACATGAATAGGAGGTTGCGCAGTGTTTAATATCGGTGATAGCGTGATTTACGAAAACCAGGGAGTTTATACCGTCAAGGAAATAACCAAATCGCCTGTTGACAAGACGGACGATAGGCTTTTTTATGTCTTGGTGCCGCTTCACGAGCCTGCGTGCAACGTGATAGTGACGCCCGTTGACGCTCAACGCGTCAGAGCGGTTATAACGAGGGAGCGTGCAAACGAGATCATTGGTAAAATTCCCGAGCTGTCGATCCTCACGGTTGAGAACGAGCGAAACAGAAGGGATGTATACAAGGCTGCGCTTGGCGGCTTGAATCTTGAGGACTACGTGCGCATTATCAAGACCGTGTGCGAAAGACGTAAGGAGCTTGCCAAGGTCAAAAAGCGCATCAGCGAGACGGATGCGGATTACGAAAAGCGCGCAAAGCACGGACTTTACAGCGAATTTGCCGTGGTTTTCGGCATACCGATAACCGAGGTTGAGAATATGATCGCGGACAAATTGTGCGACGCGGGCTGATTTATAAAAAGTCCAAAAAAGTTATCAAAAGGTATTGACTTAATAATATATTTATGATATACTCATTGAGTGTGAATTGGCAGGGCTGATTCATACGCCGGTGTGATGGAATTGGCAGACGTGCTGGACTCAAAATCCAGTGGTAGCGATACCGTGTCGGTTCGACCCCGACCACCGGCACCAAAAACCAAGAATTCATTGATGAATTCTTGGTTTTTTATTTTTGTATATATTACATAAGATACTTATATGTCGTAAATATTGACACCGCTAAAATTTTGTGATACAATTTCATATATAAACCATAAATTCAGG
>JAZNWS010000010.1:0-3085 GCA_045593485.1 Eubacteriales bacterium
AGTGGTGAGATAATAGAACATCCGTCTTAACCGCTATAAACGACAACGGAGTAGGCGTTTGTGTTGGTGGGGATCAAAGGGGCGCTACTTCGCGTTGTAATCAACGCTCGTTGCGCTTTTGTATACAAAAGCGCGCTGACGACATTAAGCGAAGCGAAAGGGCGGAAGCAGACCTCCCGCCCCTTTGCGGTATTTTTTGGTTACTTTTTGGGACTGTTGCCAAAAAGTAACGTTTGGTCCTTGCGGTATAGCGGCTTTTTTTAGCCGGCGACAAAAAAGTCAGATATATTTTTCGTTCTTGCATTCGTAGGCGTACAAGGGTACGCCAGAGTGCGAGAACGGAAAAAGAAAGCAACCGCCGAAAGTGCTCGATGCACTCTCGGCGGTTAATTTTATGTCTTGTGATTATAAACGGTCAAGATAAATGTTGTTTTTTCATTTACTTGCTTGCGGTATAGCGGCTTTTTTTAGCCGTGAGACGAATAGTTGGGAGCTTCCTTTGTAATGTTAATGTCGTGAGGATGCGACTCGCGGAGTCCCGCGCCCGTGATCTTTACAAACTGTCCCTTTTCTCTGAGGTCGTCAACAGTAGGCGCACCACAGTAGCCCATACCTGCGCGGAGACCGCCCATAAGCTGATATACCGTGTCTGCAAGGGGACCCTTGAAGGGTACGCGTCCCTCAACACCCTCGGGAACGAGCTTCTTGTTGCTCTCCTGGAAGTATCTGTCCTTAGAGCCCTTTTCCATAGCGGCAATAGAGCCCATGCCTCTGTAAACCTTGAAGCTTCTGCCCTGATAAAGCTCTTCTTCTCCGGGGCTCTCCTTACATCCCGCAAAGAGTGAGCCGAGCATTACGACGGATGCGCCCGCAGCGATAGCCTTTGTGATGTCACCGCTGTACTTGATACCGCCGTCTGCAATTACGGGAACGTTATACTTATCGGCAACCTCTGCCGCATCGCAAATAGCTGTGATCTGAGGTACGCCGATACCTGCAACAATTCGTGTCGTACAGATAGAACCGGGGCCTATACCGACCTTAATTGCGTCAGCGCCTGCCTTTATAAGATCCTCTGCCGCAGCTCCAGTCGCGATATTACCCGCGATAAGCTGACAGTCGGGATATCTTTCCTTAACCTTAGCTACGCTTCTGAGAATTCCCTCGGAGTGACCGTGAGCCGAGTCGAGAACGAGGAAGTCTGCGCCCGCGTCAAGAAGGATACCTGCTCTGTCAAGCACGTCCTTGGTAGCTCCGATAGCCGCGCCGCAGATAAGTCTGCCGCGGGAATCCTTTGCGGAGTTAGGATATTTCTTTACCTTTTCGATGTCCTTGATGGTGATAAGGCCGCGAAGCTCCATATTTTCGTTAACTATGGGGAGCTTTTCGATCTTATTCTTGCAAAGGATCTCTTTTGCCTGCTCGAGAGTAGTTCCCTCGGGAGCTACGACAAGATTATCCTTTGTCATGACATCGTCTATCTTCATGTCAAAGTTGAGGAGGAACTTCATATCACGGTTAGTGATAATACCGATAAGCTTTCCGTGCTCGTCACAGATCGGAACACCCGAGATCTTGAACTTGTGCATAAGGTCTTCCGCTTCGCGAACAAGGTTGTCCTTGCCAAGATAAATGGGGTTGGTAATGACTCCGTTTTCGCTTCTCTTTACGCGGTCAACATGATCTGCCTGACGCTCAATGGGCATATTCTTGTGAATAGTACCCGCACCGCCCTCACGGGCAATAGCGATTGCAAGATCCGCCTCGGTGACGGTGTCCATAGCCGCGCTCATAAGCGGAATGTTGAGCTTGATCTTGTTTGTAAGACGAGTGTTGAGGTTAATATCCGCAGGAAGAATATCACTCTTTGCGGGAACGAGCAGCACGTCGTCAAACGTAAGACCCTCTTTTGCAAACTTATCAGTATAAGACATTTTTGATTTCCTCACTTTCTTATCCTGTAAAAAATTTTTAATTGCTATAATTATAACAAAAATAAAATTGCTTGTCAATGACTTTTTTAAGATAATATATCGAATATTTTTTCTCTGTTTTATCAATTTTGCATAATTTAATTATTTGTCTCATAAAATTATCAAAAAAGACTCGGAGACAAGCATGAAAAAACCTGTTTTTATATACATCATAACAATTCTTTTAGCAAGCCTTTGTCTCATCGCCGCCGCCGTAGGATTTGGAGTTCTCCCTCCCCCGAGGGCTTTGAGCGCGTCCGCTGACGGATGCAAATACTCAACGGTTATTATAGACGCGGGGCATGGCGGTGAGGACGGCGGCACGTCATCAAAAAGCGGGCTTGTGGAAAAGGACATAAACCTTGAGCTTGCCTTTATCCTCAAGGAAAAGCTTGAGGCAGAAGGTGTTAAGGTCATTCTCACACGTGACAGCGACACACTTCTCTACGACAGAAACGCAAACTATCAAGGGCGCAAGAAAAAGCTTGATATGGCAGCGCGGCTTGAAATAATAAACAACACCGAGGACTGTATTTTTATCAGCCTGCATATGAACGCCTTTTCGGACTCTCGCTATTCGGGACTTCAGGTGTGGTATTCCGACCATAATCCCGACTCCAAAAGTCTTGCCGATATCATACAAGCCAACGTCAAAACCAATCTTCAACCAAACAACAACAGAAAAACAAAATCCGCAGGCACAAGCATATACCTTTTGAGTCAGTCAAGCTGCCCTGCGGTACTTGTAGAATGCGGATTTTTATCTAACGTCGCCGAAGCCGAGCTTTTTGAGAGCGCCGAGTACAAGGACACGCTCGCCGCTCAGCTTTGCGACTCTGTTATTCAGTTTTTGAAAGCTCCTGACTGCTCCTGAGATATTCAAACTCAGTCCAAGGGTATATCTCGGGTGGTGCGCTTGTCACAGACACCGTCTCTCTCGTTTTGGGGTGTATAAACTCCGCCTTGTGCGACCACAAGGCGCAATTGCAATTGTGCTTTGAGCCGTACTTTCCGTCGCCAAGCAAAGCCATTTTGCGCGAGGCAAATTGCACGCGTATCTGATGCGTTCGTCCTGTTAAAAGCTCGATCTCCACAAGGCTTATCTGCTCGCC
>JAZNWS010000011.1:0-7340 GCA_045593485.1 Eubacteriales bacterium
ATAGTTTTGTCCGAGTTTGGAGGATATTCCTACAAGGTCGGGGGACATTCGTATAACCCACATAACACTTACGGATATAAGTTCTTTACGGACGGAGAAAAATTCCGCGAGGCTATGATTCAGCTTTACGAGGAGCAGGTAATTCCCGCGATAAACCAAGGCCTTTGCGCCACGGTATTGACACAGGTCAGCGACGTTGAGGACGAGACCAACGGACTGTTCACGTATGATAGACAGGTGCTCAAGGTGGACGCGCAGCAGATGCAGAGCATCTCGCAAAAGATACACGGCGCATTCAATAATAAATTCAATATAAATATTGACAACGTGTAAAAATTTGGCTATAATTTAGATGTAATATATTTTTATTCAAAGGAGAGTAAAAAATTATGGGAAAGAACATTTACGCAGGCACAAAGACAGAGCAGAATCTCCGCGAAGCTTTTTCGGGAGAGTCTCAGGCAAGAAACAAATATACCTATTTTGCATCAGTTGCAAAGAAGGCGGGATACGAGCAGATAGCAGAGCTTTTCCTCAAGACCGCTGAGAACGAAAAGGAGCACGCAAAGCTTTGGTTCAAGGCGCTCGGCGGACTTGGCACGACAGCAGAAAACCTTGTTTCCGCTGCAGAGGGCGAGAACTACGAGTGGACTGATATGTACGACAGAATGGCGCGCGAGGCTGACGAGGAGGGCTTCCACGACCTCGCAGAGCAGATGCGCGGCGTTGCGGCTATCGAGAAGACACACGAGGAGAGATACCGCGCGCTTCTCAACAACGTAGAAACGAATTCCGTATTTGAAAAGTGCGGCGTTCAGATTTGGGAATGCCGTAATTGCGGACATCTTGTAGTAGGAACAAAGGCTCCCGAGCTTTGTCCCGTATGCAAGCATCCTCAGGCATACTTTGAGATAAGAAAAGAGAACTATTGATACTCACAAAATACCGCCTGCGAGTTTTCGCGGGCGGGTCTTTTTTGCTTTCTTAAAAATTTTTAAGACTTGTTTTCGTCTGTATTTGACAAAAAACGAGCTGAAATTATTGACTTTTACATTGTGTTATGATAAAATTAAAAAGAATATTATAATATGGGATAGTATGTATTTTAATAAATATATGCTCTTGATCCCCAAAAGGAGAAATTATGAAAAAATACGTTATACTTGCAGACCTTACTTGCGATCTTTCATCGGAGCTGAGAGAATATTTCGGCGTTGCGGACTACATTGAGGGAAGCGTTCATTTCAGCGACGGACGCGATTTTCCCACCACGCTTGATTGGAGCAATGTCTCCCGCGAGGAGTTTTATAAGTCGCTCTCAAACAAGAAAATGCAGATAAGCACAGCTCCCGCAAGCCCAGAGGTCTATTATGAGAAATTCAAGAGCTATGCTGAGCAGGGAACAGATATTCTCAGCATGTCCATATCCTCAAGGATAAGCTCCACCTACAACGTTGCAAAGCTTGCGGCGGACAGAGTGATGGCAGAGTATCCCGATTGCAGAATATATTGCTTGGATTCCTACAGAATGTCGGGCGCGTTCGGACTTCTTCTTTGCTACGCGCAGGAGCTTCAGAACAATGGAAGCTCAATGGACGAGGTTATAGAATGGCTTGAGGTTAACAAAAATAAGGTGCATCAGATGGGTCCCATTGACGACCTTATGTTTATCGCGCGCCGCGGCAGAATATCCACGGGCAAGGCAATTATGGGTACGTTTGCGGGTGTAAAGCCTATGGGCGACTGCAATTCTGACGGCTACGTTTCCGTGCTTGGCAAGGTCAAGGGAATCAAAAAGGCGCTTGAGGTTGCGGTTGAATATATCAAGCTCACGGCGACAGAGCCCGAGCATCAGTACATAATCATTTCTCACAGTGACAGAGAAGAATACGCAAATATGTTCAAGGCTATGATAGAGGAGCAGATAGGACCGAAAAAGGTATTTGTCAGCGACGTTTTCTGCGGATGCGGAACTAACGTAGGACCCGGTATGATAGGCGCGTACTTCTTGGGCGAGCCTCTCTCTGATGACGGCGAGGTTGAGAAGGCTAATATGACGGCGGCTATGGAGAGCGTAAAATAAATTTCAAGTCAACAGAAGGATCGGACTGATATATGATAAAGACTATTACCGCGTCAAGCTACAAGAGTATGCTTGATTACGGCATAAAAAATCTTGAAAAGCACATAAAAAAAGTCAACGACCTCAACGTTTTCCCCGTTCCCGACGGAGATACGGGCACGAATATGGTCATGACCATGAAAACCGGCTATGCTTCTATTCCCGAGGGCGCGGAGACTCTTTCCGAGGCTGCGCAGGGCTTTGCAAACGGCGTTGTATTCGGCGCGCGCGGAAATTCGGGCGTAATAGTTTCGCAGTTTTTCAACGGCATCTCAAAGTGCTTTAAGGAGCACGCGGAGGCGGACATAAAGCTGCTCTCCAAGGCTCTTGATATGGGAGTTGAATACGCTCACAAGGCGGTTTCAAAGCCTGTTGAGGGAACAATACTCACGGTAATGCGCGAGTCCTCGGAGAAGGTAAGGAGCAGTCTTGACGTTATTGAAAATATAAATCAGGCGGTGGACACCCTCCTCAGAACCGCTAAAATATCCCTTGATAATACACCCAATCTTTTGCCTGTGCTTGAAAAGGCGGGAGTTGTTGACAGCGGCGGAGCGGGACTTGTGTATTTCTTTGAGGGTGTGAAAAAGTATCTTGACGGAGAAAAGATAGATTTCTCATCTCCCGAAAGAGTTGAAAGCATACAGAATATAGACTATACTGCGTTCAACAGAAGCAGCACCTTTGAGCTTGGATATTGCACCGAGGTACTGATACAGCTGACTGACGGCAAGGAGTATTTTGACTACACCGAGTTTGTGTCACATCTTGGCGGACTTGGCGACTCGATAGTGACCTCGTTTGATAATGACAAGGTAAAGGTACATATACATACAAAGACACCCGAGCAGATACTTGCGTACTGTCATGGCTTTGGTGAGTTTTTGACCTTGAAGATAGAGAATATGTCCGTTCAGCATACGCAGAGGACAAAAAAATATCTTTGCGGTGAAATGAACGAAAATTGCAAATTTGCGTGTGTGGCGGCAGCGCCCGACCCGATAGTGCAGGGAATGTTCGTTGAGATGGGAGTTGACTGCTGTATTCTCAGCGCGGAAAGCCCCTCGTCAAGCGAGTTTATTGAGGCGTTCAAGCACACGGGTGCTAAAGAAATACTCGTATTTCCCAACACGTCCAACTCCATACTCAGCGCAATGCAGGCGGCAAGTCTGTATAAGGACGCAAAGGTGACGGTGCTTAACTGCCGCTCGGTCGCGGAGTGCTATGCGTCCCTTGCTATAGTGGACTTTGACTCCGAGGACACGAGAGAGGTCGTGGAGAGCGTAAATGAGACGATAAGAAACATTTACGTGGTCTCGGTCGTAAAGGCATCAAAAAATGTGACCTATGGCAACAGATCCATAGTTAAAAATGAGTTTTTCGCTCTTGCGGGCGAGGATATACTTGTCACGGGAAACGGACTTGAGAGCGTGGCTGTCCAGACTGTCCGTGAAGTGACATCACAGCGCGATTGCGGTGTGCTGACGGTATTCTGCGGAAAGAACGTCTCAAGGCAGCAGCTCGACGGCTTTGTTGAGGCTGTAAATAACCTTGGACTCTGCATTGAGATATATATCGTTCCCACCGAGGACAGAATACACGACCTTACGTTATCTTTTGAATAATTAACAATAAAGGGGAAAGACCATGGAAAAGATCAGAGGAAAGAAAAAGCTGTTTTTGTACGGCTGCTCGGGCATGGGTGTAAACATGCTCAACCTTATAGTTGGCTCCTATTTGTGCAGCGCGCTGCTTGTTGGCGGATTTGCGCAGGAGGACGTAGGAGTCTGGACGTATATTGACAAGGACCTCGTTATAGGCGCATTGTGGGGAACTCTCGTATTGGTCATGAAGATCATTGACGGAATTATCGATATTCCGCTTGCTTCCTTTACGGATAACCTCAAAACACGTTGGGGACGTCGCCGTCCTTCTATACTCATAGGCTTTATCCCTATGATAATAGCGTATTTGCTGTTCCTTTTGCCCATCACTCCCGGTGAGAGCGTTGGAAACACAATATGGTTCGGCTTGCTTCTCGGTGTATTCTACTGCTTCTATACGCTTACGATGCTTACGTTTTACGCAACCTTCTCCGAGGTGTGCGAGACTGAGCAGGACGTAGTATTTTTGTCCAACGCGAAGTCCATCTGTGACGTGGTCTACTTCATACTTGGCTACGCGCTTCTTCCCGTATTTGTCGGCATGGGCATCAATATCCGCTACGTTGCGCTTATATTCCTGCCTCTTGCGTTCCTTATGCTTATCCCTATGTTTTTGCTTAAGGAGAAGTCAACCAAAGAGGGAATTGATGGCGTTGAGGTTCAGAAGAGCGATGCGGTCTCGCTTGGCAAGGCGATCAAGTATTCCTTGAAGAACAAGGATTTTATCTATTGGATGTGCACGGCGGCTGTAATGAACCTCGGACTTCAGCTCTTCCTTGGCGGAATAAACGAGCTGTTCTCATCCACGGGACTTAATATGACCGTGGTTATGGCATCGTCCTTCGTTCCCGTACCGTTTACCCTGATCCTTTATAACAAGATAGTCAAAAAGCGCGGTCTTGGATTTGCGTATAAGTATATTTTGAGCGTATTCTCAATAGGCATGCTGATCATGTTTATCTGCACTCAGATACATACTCTTATTTCTCCCACCATCCTTACCCTGATTGCGATATGCGGAGGAATCGTCGTATCCTTTGCGATAGGCGCGTTCTTCTCGGTCACTTATACCGTGCCCTCTCACCTCGCTGCAAAGGAAAAGGAAGAAAAGGGAGTAAGTGTTGCGCCTATGTACTTTGCGGTTCAGGGTCTGTTTGAGGGCGTATCTGCTGGTATCGCTACGGGGGTTGTGCTCGTGTTCCTTAAGGAGAAGCAGATAATCCACGTATTGCCTCTTATAGTTATGGCTTCGTGTATGGCGGCGTTTGGTATGTCATTCTTCTTCAAAAAGAAGATCTCTCATATGGGTAAGGAGGCGGCTGCCATTCCTGCGACGGAGGGCGCGCCCGCGCTTGAATGCGTGGCAGATGCTGAGGTGTCCGACGGCGTTTCGGTTGACGAGATAAAGAGCAAGGTCAGAGGGATAATTGCTCGAAACCTCAATATGCCCGCAGAGGAAATTACCGACGACGGACATCTGCTTAACGACTTCGGCGGCTCAAGCCTTGATTACTACGAGATAGTAGTTCAGATCGAGGAGGCGTTTGGAATAACGCTTGAATTTGAGACCGAGAACTTCTCTTATACTCTCAACGAGCTTGCAAACTTAATAAAAGGAAAGCTTGACAAATGATTTATGATATTTTAAGGTGGTACGGCATAATCACCGCTTATCCGCTGTACTGGATATTCTTTAAGAGAAAGACCTATTACGAGGATAAGGCGGATTTTAAGCGCCACAAAAAGCAGGGAGCAATGGTTATCTGCAACCACTACAACGTGTTCGACTATATGATGGCTATGTTCTTTATGCTCCCGAGAAAGCTTTATATAATTGCGAGCGAGTATTCCTTCAGAAATAAGCTTATTACGTTTGGAATGAAGTTTTTTGGCGGTATACAGACGGACAGAGTATCAAAAAGCCTCAGATTTATGGACGAGGGTATAGCTCTGATAAAAAAGGGCAAGCTTGTCGAGATATTTCCCGAGGGACACAACACTCCCGACGGTGAGATACACGAATTTATGCCCTCTTATATATTGATAGCTCTGCGTGCGGATTCGGTTATAATCCCGATAGTCACTGATGGAAATTACGGTTTTTTCAGACAGGCGCATATGCTTGTAGGTAAGGCGATATATCTGTCGGAATACGGTATAGACAAGCACTCCTCAAAGGAGGAGATACTTGAGGCTAATGAAAAAATACGTCAAAGAGTTATAGGTCTTAAGGCTCAGCTTGACAGCCTCAGCTCGAAAGGAAGCAAATAATGTTATCAAATATTTTTTACAGCAGTGTTGCCGCGTGGACTGTGCCGCAGATCATAGCTGTCAGCGTGCTTGGAGCTGCGCTTGTGGCGGTGTTTTTTCTGCTGATCATGCCTCTTGTAGCGTCATATTGCGTATATCGGGCTACCCTGTGCAGAACGAAAAAGGAAAAATGGGGAAGGCTTGAGGAGGCTATAGAGCCCTCGCAAAAGGAGATGTATGCCGAGGGACTTGCATGGGGCAAAAAAAACAAGGAATATATGCACCCTGTGCATATTCAGAACAACGGACTTAATCTGTACGGCGAGTATTACGACTTTGGTTGTGACAGATGCGTGATGATCCTCTCGGGCAGAACCGAGAGCCTGCGATACGGCTACTATTTCGCTATACCGTATAGCGAGGTGGGATTTAACGTCCTCGTGGTCGATCCCCGCGCGCACGGTGAAAGCGACGGAAAATTCAACACCTTAGGCTTTGAAGAAAGCAAGGACGATATCGCGTGGGTCAAGTTTTTGCGTGACGAGTACAATATGAACACGGTTATATTCCACGGCATTTGTATTGGTGCGGCGGGCGGAATGTACGCTATCACTTCGGACGACTGCCCCGATAACGTAAAGGGAATAGTCACCGAGGGAATGTTCGCAAACTTTGGTGAGTCTATGAAAAATCACCTCATTGAGCGCAACAAGCCTGTTAATCCCGTGTATCCTATGATAAATCTCTGGATGAAGCATTATACGGGACATACCATGGATATCGGTCCTATAAACTGCATACATAAGCTTGACAAACCGATTTTGATGATACAAAGTAAAGAGGACAAGTATTCTACACCCGAAAACGCGCAAAAGCTTTTTGACAAGTGTCCATCAAAGAATAAGACTATTTCGTGGCACGAGCGCGGAGCTCATTCTATGCTTCGTCCCACGGACACGGAACGTTATGACAATGCGATAAAGAAATTTATTGCGGAAAATTTCGATAATTAAAGGAGGCAGTTATGTTTTGTAGAAAATGCGGAGCGCAGATACCCGATGATTCTATCTTTTGCATGCATTGTGGAGAACAGCAGGGTTATCAGGCGACGGCGGAGGGCTGCGAAAAAATAAACGTTGAAACGGAAATTCCCGAACAGGCGCCTTGCTGCTTGACGTTGGAGGAACAAAACCAAATGGCAAACGAGGTTCTTAAATGGGGAATTCTCGGCGCTGCGTTTGCTGAAAATATCTGCTTTTTAGGAATACCTTTTTCAGCCAAGGCAAAGAGACTTGCGGCAGAAT
>JAZNWS010000012.1:0-4735 GCA_045593485.1 Eubacteriales bacterium
AAATGATGAAATGATCAAAGATGAAATTGACGGTGCCCCCGCCCCAAGTCCCTCCGAGGAGGAAGTCAAGGAGTCTGATAACACAAAAGAGTCCGATGACAAGGAAATAGACATTGACGATATCGACGAGAACACAGACTATGCCGAGATCGAAGAGATAAAAAAGGAGCTTGAGGAGGACAAGAACGAGGACTCCGCAACCGAGGCATACGAGGAAGAGCTTGAAAATAAGTTCGACATGCTCGTAGAGCTGCTTGACGATAAGAAATACACCGAGTTTATGCACGGGCTTGAGGAGCTCAACCCCGTAGACGCCGCAGATTTCTTCTCAGAGCTTCCTTCCCAGCGTATCCCGGCAGTCTTCAAGCTTCTCAAGAAAGACACGGCAGCGGAGGTTTTTGCCGAGCTTGAGAGCGATGTTCAGCACAAGATCATCACAGCGATGACCGACCGCGAGCTTTCTATCATTATCGAAGAGCTCTCCGTCGACGACGCTGTTGACATGCTTGAGGAGCTCCCCGCAAACATCGTGCGCCGAGTCCTCAAGACCGCAACTCCCGAAACCCGCGCGGAGATAAACAAGTTCCTCGCATATCCCGACGATAGCGCGGGAAGCGTCATGACCGCCGAGTTTATCGACCTTCGCGCTGAAATGACCTGCGCCCAGGCTATAGAGCATATAAGAATAACGGGTATAGATAAAGAGACCGTCTACTACGCGTACGTCACGGACAACAGACGTGTGCTTCAGGGCATCATTTCCTTCAAGGACCTTCTCTACGCCGACCCGAATTCGCTTATAGCCGACGTAATGAGCGATCAGATAATCTGCGCGTCAACACTTGACGACCAGGAAACGGTCGCTGATACAATTTCAAAGTACGACCTTTTGGCTCTCCCTATCGTTGATAAGGAAAACCGACTCGTAGGTATCGTTACGGTAGACGACGCGATGGACGTCATCACCGAGGAGGCTACCGAGGATATCGAAATGCTCGCAGGTATGTCACCTACCGACAAGCCCTATATGAAAACGGGCGTGTGGGAAACATGGCGCAAGCGATTCCCCTGGTTGCTTATCATCATGATATCCGCAATATTTACGGGTATGATAATGGCAAAATACGAGGCTGCGCTTGGTACTTACGCGATCCTCGCGGTATTCGTCCCCATGCTTATGAATACGGGCGGTAATGCGGGAAGCCAGGCATCCGTTGCAATAATCCGTGCGCTCTCGCTTGACGAAATATCAATGGGCGACATATTCAAGATAATCTGGAAGGAATTCCGCGTTTCCCTGCTCTGCGGAGCTTGTATTGCAGTCGCTTGCTTTATAAAGACGATGCTTGTTGATTTCAAGCTTGACTTTACCTGGGAAAACGTTGAGGTCGCATTGATAGTAAGCGTCACCGTAATATGCGCGATAGTTATCGCAAAGCTTATCGGCGCGTGCCTCCCTATAGGCGCAAAGCGCATAGGACTTGACCCCGCCGTCATGGCAACTCCCCTTATCGCAACGATAGTTGACACTCTCACGCTTATCGTATATTTCGCAATAGCTTCAAGAATTCTTGGATTTTAATTAGAATATGACAACAAAAAAAGAACTTGACCATTTAGGTCAAGTTCTTTTTTGCCGCTGTCACAGCTTTTCGATAACCCGTTCCGCATTCCATGCAGCTGCATAGTATTGAAGGCTCTCGGTACTTCTTGCAACCGCTTCCGTAGCCATTCTGTTGAGCTTGGATTGCTCAATAATTTCGTTTTGATTGCTTATCATAACATCCTGTTGACGCATAGTTTCTTCAGAATTTTCCACAAGTTTGAACAAATCCTCGGACATAATGTTTATATCTGCCTTTATTCGATTAAGTGTGATTCCTACCTGACCGAGCTTTCCTGCGATTTCTCCCAATTTCTCGAAAATGTTATTTATACCTCGTACCATTTCTCCCCTGAATACACGTGTTTCATACAGATTTATAGCATCTCGCATATTTTCAGCAAGACCATTACGGTATATGTGATGTAGCATCAAAACACAGTCAAGTGTGCGATAATCCGGAGGTATAATGTTATATTTATAAAGCTGATCTCTTTGCATACTTAACTTCTCACGTTGAATATCAAGATCGGGTTTAATCATTTTATTATACGCCTCTATTTTAGGATTAAGACTATCAAGTAAATCTTCGCCCTTCTTTATTGCGTAATTAATATCTTTCACCATATCATCCATAATATCTTGCAGTATTTGATCTTGGTACTCATCAAGCGCTTTATCATACTTGTTTTTTGCCATAATATAATTTTCTTCTGCTATTTCACAACGTCGTCTGTATTCTCCTATTATGGCTCTTTCCTTGGTATTCATTCTTTTATCTCTTGCAAAACCGATGATAATAATTATGATTCCAATCACCGCACCTATTATTCCCGCTATAATTCCATCCCCCGAACTTGTAGCTGCAAGTAAAAGAAAAGCGAAAATTCCAAAAATCAAACCCAAAATTTTACCTTTGACATTCATCGGTTTGTCGGACACGTTAGGCTTATCGACTATGAAATCGCTCTTATGAGGTTTTTCCATATTAAAAGGTTTTGTTTTTGCCTTTTTGTCATATTCCTCTAACATATATTCCTGATCATCCCATTTCTTCAGTCTTCTCACTTGTTCCTGCATAAGGTTATTAATACTTTTATTTGTACGATCAGCCATATTCGACCAGCTATTTACTGTATTCTCGAGGCTTTGATCAATAACATAGATAGCCTGTTCAATTTGACAAACATCATCAAGATATTTTATCATTTCCTCGTTGCTTATCTGGTTTTCATTAATTTTGGAACTCATACACACTGCCCTCCTAATATTGTATACAACAATATTATAGTACATATATTTACTAAAGTCAAGACTTTTAGTAAAATTGTTTACTAAATTCGTTAGTAAATATTTTTACATGGTATAATAATCATGAAATAAGATTGGAGGTGGCTATATGGGTTTAACGTATCTGAAAAGATTGCGTGATCTGCGTGAAGACCACGATAAAACTCAAAAAGAAATAGCGGAAATGCTTGGCACCTCTCAAACGATGTATGCCCGATACGAGCGCGGTGCAAACGAATTACCCATTCACCATCTAACCGCGCTGTGTCAATATTATAATATAAGCGCAGACTACATTCTTGGCTTTACAGACACACCTAAAAAAATAAAATAATTATAATAAACAAAAAACAGGTTGCATTACTGCAACCTGTTTTTTTATGTCATTGACAATTATTCAGCCTTAGCGTCCTCGTCAATGAGTCTGACGATAGCCATTTCAGCTGCGTCACCGCGGCGAACACCGATCTTGAGGATCTGTGTGTAACCGCCGTTACGGTTAGCGTACTTGGGAGCGATCTCGTCAAACAACTTCTTTGCAACGTCTTCCTTTGTAATGTAGGAAAGAGCTGCTCTATAGCTTGCAAGAGTGTTCTTCTTGCCAAGTGTGATCATCTTTTCTGCGATGGAACGAACTTCCTTTGCTCTTGTGAGAGTTGTCTCAACCTGTCCGTTCTCAAGCAAAAGTGTAACCATGCCGCGAAGCATTGCGTTTCTGTGCGCGGTGGTTCTGCCGAGCTTTCTATTTGCGGGCATCTCTGATTCCCTCCTTCTGATATATTACTGTATTATCAAATAATTTTTACTCCTCGTCGCGCTTGAGGTCAAGTCCGAGCGAATGGAGTTTCTGAATAACTTCGTCAAGCGACTTCTTACCGAGATTACGCACCTTGATCATATCCTCTTCAGTGCGGTTAGTAAGATCTTCAACTGTGTCAATGCCTGCGCGCTTCAAGCAGTTGAAGCTACGAACAGACATGTCAAGTTCCTCAATGGTCATCTCAAGAACTTTTTCCTTGATGGATTCCTCGCGTTCAACGAGGATCTGTGTACCCTTCATTTCCTCAGAGAGGTTAGCGAACAGGTTGAGATGGTCATTGAGTATCTTGGCTGCAAGGGAAATTGCTTCCTTCGCGGAAATTGTGCCGTTCGTGTTAACGTCGATCGTAAGCTTTTCAAGATCGATCTTGTTGCCACGACGAGTGTTCTCCACTTGATAGCTTGCGCTGTAAACCGGAGTATAGATCGAGTCGGTATAGATCGTACCGATAATGGGGCTCTTCTCCTGCTTGTTCTTTTCCTGCGAAACGTAGCCTCTGCCCTTGTCGAATGTAAGCTCCATGTAGAGTCTTGCACCGTCAGACAGGGTGGCAACGTGCAAATCAGGATTGAGGATTTCAATCTCACCGTCGGTTTTAATATCGCCGGCTTTGACATCGCAAGGACCGGTCATGTCGATCAGCACAGTCTTGGGACCGTCGCAATGAAGCTTTGCCGTAATGCCCTTTACGTCCAGAACGATTTCGGTTACATCTTCCTTAACGCCGTTTACTGTGGTGATTTCATGAAGGACGCCGTCGATTTTGATGCTGACAACGGCAACACCGGGAAGTGCGCTGAGAAGCACTCTGCGCAAAGAGTTACCCAAAGTGGTACCGAAGCCGCGTTCAAGAGGTTCGACAGCAAATTTGCCGTATCTGCCATCATCACTGGTTTCCAGTGTAACAATATTAGGCTTTTCGATTTCTATCATTCAAATACCCTCCTAAAATTCATTATGCTGTGAGCAAGCCGTGCCGACTGCCGTCGGCAACGGCATACGGAGGGTGATTATTACTTGGA
>JAZNWS010000013.1:0-11742 GCA_045593485.1 Eubacteriales bacterium
CCTGAAGGGCCCTCGCCACGGCGGAGCAAACATCAAGGTCCAGGAAATGTTCGACTGTATAAAGGAAAACGTTGCCAACACAAAGGATGACGGAGAGGTATCGGATTTCCTTTTGAAGATACTGCGAAAGGAAGCCTACGACGGCTCGGGACTTATCTACGGCATGGGACATGCGATATATACAAAGTCAGACCCGAGAGCGGTTATGCTCAAGCAGGCGGCGCGCAAGCTGGCGTATGAAAAGGGCTACGGCGATGACTTTGAGCTTCTTGAGAGAATAGAGCGGATCACTCCCGACCTGTTCAATGCGTACAAGGGAACTGATAAGATCATGTGCGCAAACGTTGACCTTTATTCTGGTCTGGTTTACCGTATGCTCGGCATACCCACAGAGATGTACACGCCCTTGTTTGCGGTAGCGCGAGTAGCAGGATGGTGCGCGCACAGAATGGAGGAATATTGCACGTCAAGTAAGATAATCCGTCCCGCATATAAGTGTATTTCCAAGTCAAAGGACTACATCTCGCTTGAAGAAAGGATATAAAACAAAAAGGCTCGCCCCAATCAGGTTGGGACGAGCCTTTTTATGTAATAGAAAAAATTCCACGGTCATATATTTATTATATATTTATGGCAGACTGTGGGGAGGGATATTTATAAATACAGGGGTTGAAAACATAATGAGCATGGGACTTTCGGAGAGTCAGGCTGTGGAGTCCCGTAAAATTCACGGAACAAACAGAATGACGCCAAAAAAGAAAAAGAGCTTTTTACGAAAATTTGTCTCCAATCTGTCCGATCCCGTGATAAAGATATTGCTTGGCGCGCTTGTAATAAATCTTTTCTTCGTGTTCAAAAGCTCAAATTGGGTCGAGTGCATAGGAATAGGCGCGTCTGTGTTACTCGCCACCCTGATATCCACCTTTTCCGAGCATTCCTCAGAGAATGCGTTTGCAAGGCTTGAGGCGGAATATT
This sequence comes from Eubacteriales bacterium, assembly GCA_045593485.1. Lineage (GTDB taxonomy): Bacteria > Bacillota > Clostridia > Oscillospirales > CAG-272 > SVTX01. Next base: position 976 of record JAZNWS010000013.1, read on the forward strand.
CGCAAGGATTGGTCAGAATTATACGAGACGGAATGCTTAAAGAGGTATCAATAGAGGATATAGTTGTCGGGGATATAGTCAGCCTTTACGCAGGCGAGCAGATACCTGCCGACGGAGAGATAATTTTCGGCAGAATATATGCCGATCAGTCGGCTATGACGGGGGAGAGCAGAGAGGTTGAGAAGACTGTGCGCGGCAGCATCGAGGACACAACCCCCACCTCGCCGTATTTTTGCTTTCGCGGATGTACGGTGCTGTCGGGCAGCGCGTATATGCGAGTTGAGAGAGTCGGGGATGCGACTTTTCTCGGAGGTATCTCAAAGGAGGTGCAGGGAGATACTATAGAGAGTCCGCTCAAGGTGCGTCTGAGCCGACTCGCAAAGCAGATAAGCATATTTGGGTACGTGGCGGCGTTTTTGGTTGCCGTAGCATACCTTTTCAAGACGTTTGCCATAGACTCCGCGTTTGATGCCGAGATAATAAAATACAAGATCACAAGCCTGCCTTTTTTGTTTGAGCATTTGTTTGGCGCGTTGACTCTGGGGCTGACAGTCATAGTTGTAGCCGTTCCCGAGGGCTTGCCGATGATGATAGCGGTGGTGCTGTCCTCAAATATCAAAAGAATGGTAAAGGATAACGTGCTTGTAAGAAAGCCTGTGGGAATCGAGAGTGCGGGTAGCATGAATATACTTTTCACGGATAAGACGGGTACATTGACCGTTGGCAAGCTCGGCGCGGGAGAGATTTTTCTTGGTGACGGACTTACCTGCGATAGTGCGTTATCGCTTCAGAGATATTACCCCGCGGTGTTTTCGGAGTATGCTGCGAGCGGTGTTTTTAACAGTGAGGCGCAAATTGGTAAAAGCTCGTCCGGAGAGATTGAGATACTTGGCGGCAATTCAACGGACAGGGCAATACTTTCCTCTGTTTGCGGTCTGTGCGAGACAAATACAGCAAAAAGGAGCGAGCAGCTTATCGACAAGATACCTTTTGACAGTGATATCAAAATGTCGGCGGCAAAGGTGCTTGTCGGGGAGAGAAAAAGGATATATATAAAGGGCGCTCCCGAAAAATTGCTGCCATACGTAAAAAAATACATATCCGAGAGCGGAGACAGACTGCAGTTTTCTCCGTCGGTCATCAAAAAGATATGCAAGCAAGCCACAGAGCAAGGCAAAAGAGTGATTCTGATAGCTATGTCGGAGAGTGATATCCCGCTCTCGGATATTGCGAAAAAAACACTTCCCGAGCTTATATTTATCGGGCTTGTTATACTTGAGGACCTTTTGCGAGATACCGCGTCGGAGTCGGTAAGGACACTTCGGGATGCGGGAGTTGCAGTGGTTATGATAACGGGGGATAACAAGGATACAGCTATAAGTATTGCGAGAGGTTGCGGTATTCTCACAAAGGACAGAGACCTCGCTTTGACGAGCGCTGAGCTGGCGCAAATGACGGACAGCGAGGTCAAGGAAATATTGCCGCGTCTTTGTGTTTTAGCCCGAGCGCTTCCTCAGGACAAGAGCAGACTTGTCCGACTGGCTCAGGATATAGGACTTGTTGTGGGAATGACGGGGGACGGAGTCAACGACGCGCCCGCGCTTCGCGCGGCAGACGTCGGATTTTCCATGGGGAGCGGTGTTCAGGTAGCAAAGGATGCGGGGGATATCGTTATACTTGACAACAACCTATCCTCAATTTGCCGAGCGGTGCTTTACGGCAGAACGGTATTTAAGAGCATCAGGAAATTTATCACACTTCAGCTGATGATGAATTTCTGCGCGGTAGGTGTGTCTATGATATGTCCGTTTTTGGGCATAAACTCGCCCGTGACGGTCGTGCAGATGCTTTGGATAAATATTATAATGGACACGCTTGGCGGACTTGCGTTTGCCGGTGAGGCTCCGCTTGAGTCGAGTATGAAGGAGACGCCAAAGCGTCGGGACGAGCAGATACTTAACTCTTATATGATAAACGAGATCATATTTCTTGGAGGATTTACTGTTGCGCTATATTTGTTTTTTCTTAAATGTCCGTATATTACCTCGCTTTTCAGGTATGATTCGCATAGTCTGTACCTTTTGACTGCGTTTTTTGCCCTGTTTATATTCTCGTCGGTGTTTAATTGCTTTAACGCGAGGACGGATAGAGTCAAGCTGTTCTCGGGACTTGGAAAAAATAAGACATTTATACTTATTATGAGTGGTGTTTTATTTATACAGATTTTGTTTATCTACCTCGGCGGGCCTGTGCTGAGGACGCTGCCTCTGACACTAAAAGAGCTTGTAATAACCTTTTTACTCTCGCTTACAGTCTTTCCCGCGGAGCTGTTGAGAAAGCTTGTGCTGAGATTGTTTGGGCGAAAAAAAGGATATTAGGTTGTTTATGATACTTTCTGGGGCTGTTGCCAGAAAGTCACATAGAAAAACTATTTACTTTTTATCCTTCGGCTTTCTCTTTTTAAATATCTTGCTCCTGAACAAAATAATGTTCATTACCGCAAAGAACAAAACGAAAATTATAAGCGTGAGAACAGGCTTTGTCATCGCAAGCGTTGCCAAAAACATCATCGGGAAGCCAAACACGATAGCGGGGAAGTTCTGATAAACCATATTATCCGCCGCAGGCGTTTTGAAATCCTCGTCAACCTCACGAAGAAGAATCGTACCCGTACTTGCCGTACCCGTAAGCATACCGTACATCATAAGAAACTGCTCCTCGCAGTAATCGGGGAAAAGCGTCTTTGCGACAATGCGGTTATATGCGTAGGTGACCGCGATTCCCACAGCAGCGAGAATAGCAAGCACGCCGACGTAGCTCGCGAGGGTTTCAAGCTGAATAGCCGCAACACCCGCAACTATCATAACGTCAAAGAAGAAATTGCTGATACGCGTGAGCAAAAAGTTGTTGGTCTGCTTTCTTCTTATAAGCTTCTTTTTGTTGAGGAAGTTGAGAATTGCCTTAACAACAACTGCCATAAGTACGCCAAGCAGGAAGTTAAAGCCGTAGATTACCGCCTTCAATCCCTCGCCGAAGAAGCTGCCTATCAAAGCCATGAGCCCGTAAGCCAGAACGTAGGTGACAACGACGAGAGCAACCTGAATTGTTATCTTATCAAGGCTTTCCTGAAGCGGAATTTCTCCTGCGGGGGAGACCTCCTCGATCTGAGAGGAGCCGTCGGCTCTGTCAGACTTCTTGAGCTTGCCCTTTTTCTTCATAATATGCATATGTACGACACCGCCAACGCTTGCGGAAAGGAAGCCGATAGCGGCGATGGCAAGACCGAAGTTTGTTCCGTTGACAAATCCGTTTGCCTGATATATGGAGCCGTAATTCATCGCCTGACCCGTACCCTGACCGAAGCCAAATGCCAAAAGCACGCCTGCCGCAGGGAAGAAGTTTTTCATAACGAGGGCGGCAATTATGGTAATTCCAATGCCGAATATAGCCTGAATAAGATAGGTGGATACTGTAGTCACGCCTGTGTTGAATATTTCAACCGAGCGCTGTTTGGTCATCTTGTTGTTTGAGGTCTTGAGCGCTGATGCGATAAATCCAAGCGCTAATGCGTGATATGTAATTACCTCAAGGGTACTGTAGCCCTTGCCGTTGAAGACTTCGGCATCAAAAAAGCTGTCCTTTGTGATGAGCTTGTAAATTCCCGTTACGAGAAGAATAATCGCACCGCCGAGAACCGACGTGGGAATAAGAGATTTTTTCAGAAGAGGGATCTTTTTGAGCAGGTGACCGAGCAATAAGCTGCCAAACAGTACACCAAACAAAAGCATCCAGCTCCACACACTAGAGTCCCAAAAATGTATCATTTTTATCTCCTTTGCTGATGTTTTTGTGACGGAAAAAGATATTTACGTATTTGAGCGCGTTGAATCTCTTTCCGCCCTTGACCTGATAAATATGGTCCTTATAATATATGTTAAGCTTGTTTTTACCAAGCACGGTAAGGGTGGATATTTCGCCAAAGGGGAGATAGTATGCCTCCTTGTCCTTGGCGGTTATTATAATTTTATCTCCGTACAGGGAAATATTTACGCTTTTGTGCAGAAGTATCTTCTTTTGATATACAATTTCCTCGGAAAAGCTGGCGGTGTCAGTGTATAAGGGGGAGTCGGTCATTGTGGTCACGTCAAGACTGTTTACAAAGTCCTTCTGATAGTCATACCAATCCGACACGAATTCATACGGGAAGTCAAATCCCACGCCCTCAAGCTTTTTGTTTGGGAGATATCTTATCTGTCTGTGACATTTTTTGCACTCAATAATATCGCCGTGGCTTTCAAGCTCCGAAAGTCCGCAATAGGGGCAGACGTACATAGCTCGCTCAAGATATTCTGCGAGCTTTTTGTGGCGGTATTCGCCGTCGTCAGTTGCCTCGTTGACGTTAAGCCCCTCGTGAATTGCTGTGAAAAGCTGGTCATCGGACATTTCCTTGTACTCTTCGGGGTAGATGACCTGCGAGATATAGCCACGCATTCTGCCTCGGCGAACGACGTCGCTCCAGCGGGGATGCACGCCGTATCCGCCCTCAATTCTGAAAAGCAGAATGGGGACGTTGAGCTTGCGCGCGAGCATTACGATAGAGGGGTTCATATAGACGGTTTTTCCGTCGTAGGTGCGGTTTCCCTCGGGAGCTATGGCAATAGTGCCGCCCTCCTTGGAAACCTTTATGCAGTTAAGAATAGCTCTTATGTCGGTTGTCTGCTTTTTTATCGGTATAGGCTCGACGAGGAATTTTATAAGAGTGGACACAAAGCCCTTTGAAAACAGGTCCTCGGACGCAAGATAATAAAGAGGTCCCTTAAACGCCAGACCTACGAAAAACTGGTCGAAGGCGGTCTGATGATTTAGCAAAATAAGATACGGGCGCTTTTCCTGCTCCTTGAATTTCTCTACCTTGATGTTGTATCTCAGACGAGAATAGATGCCAAGAGTGTACCGTAAAATAAAGGTCACTACGTGGTGGCGCGGCTTAATCCATTTTTTCTTTGATTTCTTTTGGCTCATAAGCGTTTCCTCAAAATCATGTTGGTTTTGGTTTTGTTTGTGGTAAATACAGACTTCTTACAAGAAAAACCCTATAAATATCACATTATACCATATTAATATTCTATCATATTTAAGAATATTTAAGATTAAGACAATGTAAATTTTTTTGAAATATGGGTTTTTATGTCGAAAAAACAGGCGTGGGTGTTAAACCCACGCCTATTTTATATAAATTACAGCTTCTTACGCTTGGACATTCGCTTTGCGTATCGCCGCGTCATTGTATTTATACTGCTGAGAACGACGTCTCCCGTAAGACGCTTTTCCACGGTTTTACGGTTTTTTGCCTCGTGCTCCCTGATGCTCTGATAAACAGCCTCCGTGTCATTGGAAACAAACAATTCCTCAAGAACCTCCCGAGTATATTTTGCGCCAAACTCGTACATATTATCAACTCTGTTGGGGTCAAAAACCATACTGTCCCAGGTTCCTTGGTTGGGGAAGTTATAGAGCTTTATAACCTTTTTGTCAAAATCCTCGTTTTCAAACATATAGCTGTGGCCGTCAAAATATATTACGAAAATATAGTCAAGGTCTCTGTTGACGAGAGGATAGACGGGGATGTTATCAAGCGCAGCGCCGTCAAGCAGCGTGCGGCCGTTCAGTCTAACTCCCTTGTTGAATATCGGTACGGCGAGCGCGGCGCACATATAGTCGCGCATGAGAGGAGCGTTAAGCTCGTGAAAGGGGATATATTCTACCTTTCTGTCTGTGAAATTCCAGACAGTCCCGAACATTTCAAAGGGAAGCATCACCTTGTCCGGTATGATAGCGCGGATCTTAGCCACCATATCGGGAATGCTGGGATAGGAAAAAATAAATCGGCCTGCATTAGTGACGTCGATATTTTTCCATTCCTGCATCAGAGTATCCGTCTGATTGACGCCGAAGGCGTAGGCGTTGAGAACGCCTATCGAGGACGCGCTTATACACTTTATTGACTCGCGGCCGAAAAAGTCTTCTATGGCCTTAAGACAGCCAAGCTCGTAAGGGCCTCGGCTGCCGCCGCCCGCGAGGACGATTCCTATTTTAGGCATAAAGCGCTCCTTTCTTCGACTTATTTTGACAATGCACTTATTCATTTTATCACATCCTGATTATAGTTGTCAAGTGGAGGAGAGCGGTATATCAAAATTAATTTTTTCCAAGTCCCCATTTCATGCAAAAAGGACGCCTAACGGCGTCCTTTTGCAATTTTTTTGTTTAATTTGAGTTTTCGCGAACTATCAGTACTCCCTGATATGCGGGAATAATTACCTCTCCGCCTTCAGAAAGCTCAACAGTCTCGATATTACCCTCGCCCGGGTAGTAAATGGTAGCGCTGCCGGTGTAGCCGTCTGTGTAGCTCCACTTTACCGTCATATCCGTGTCAGCTGTGTTGACGAGGAAGGACACGTCGTGAGTGGACGAGGTGAAGTCGCCCATCAGAAGATCCTTTGTCGCTCCGCTGCTAACTGTTGTAGTGAGGCTTGTGGAGATAACCTCCTTTACCTTCCTGGAAAGAGCGGACGTAGATGCCGCGGTGGATTTTTCGAAGCTTGCAAGAATATCTGCAATTTTCTCCTCCTGCCCAAGCTCAAGACCGTGGGTTATATTGGATTTAAAGAGGAATACCTTTCCGCCCGCGTTTGCAAAGTCGGCAAGCATCTGCAGAGCCTCAACCGACATATACTCTGCAAAGGGAACAACTATTACGGAATAGCTTCCAAGACCTACGAGCATTTTGCCGTCCTCTGTGATCTGCGACTGAGATATGCTCTCGTCGTCAAGAACTGTAAAGAGGAGTTGGTTTTGCAGCATCGTAAGGCAAAGTCTTTCGTAATTCGTATTGATCTCGCTTGCGTAGGTGTTTCCCTCGCCCGTTTCAGAGGAGTGATCGCTGTCCGCGTCGTGATATGCCTGAACCGTGGCGATGGGATAGAATATTCCGAGCTCGCCGCACTCAACGGTCTGGTCAAGGATGGTGTTAAGGCGGCCTATATAGGTATTCATTTTGTTAAGCTCTGAAATAGAGTAATCCATAGAGGGATTTATCACGTTATATTTGTTCGTGCCGAGCAGTCTTGTTATAGAAAGACCCGCAAGGGAGACGCCGAGCTTGTCGTTGTAGTTATCAAGAGCGCTTACTGCGTTGGGATTGAATTCTATCATTACGTCGTTCTTGCCCGCATTTTTAGCGGCGGAGGAGACGTAGCGAAGACCCATATAGTTTCCTATAAAGTTCTGTCTGAGCAGGTTATAAGGATCTACCCAAAGAACGTCGACACCGGGGATGGACATGCCGCCAACCACCTGCATAAAGTTGCCGCCGTAAGTCTCTATATGGTCGTTCATATCCTCCTCGAACAGAAGGTGACCCGACGATGCTACGCCGTTTGCCTCGCACCATTCGGTTATTTGATCAATATAGGACTCCTTGAACATATTAGCGATAAGCTGATAGTAATTGAGTCTTACCATGCGGTCGTAAACCTCGGAGCCTGAGAAGAGACTGGGAATATTTATCTCATAACCATAGGTTTCATAAAATCTCTCCGCAAGGCCGTCCGTCCAGACTACGTAGTCTGACATACCTCTGTTTCCGAGCTGGGGCTCGTCGGTAAAGAACGCCGTAATGTTTTTGAAGGATTCGCCAAAATTATCCTTGTATTGCTGGTGAGTCAGTTCAATGAAGCATTTAACTGCTGCAGGGTTGAGCAGGTCAACGTCGCGCAGGGTGGTGAAGTCGGTTCTGTCCTCGACACCATCGTAGGTGTAGCGGAGAATATATATATCGAGCCTCCACTCGCCCGATGCGTTTGCGGAAACACCGGCATCGCTGTTGATCTCAAGATTTACCGAGCCTGTGCTATCGGTAAAGATAGCCTGCATAATGCCAAGCTCAATATCTTTGCCGTTCTTATCGCCCAATGTATAGGACGCCACTCCGCCCGTGCCTGTAAGTACGATATGTTCAATGCCGGTGGCTTCCCACTCGCGTCCGGGCTGACGGTCGAGGACTAGGCCGTATGCCTTGCCGCTGGGCCACTGGTATTCGTCGTATATCCAAAGGGTCATGCCCTTGCTTGCCGCATAATCGTATGCTTTCTTGAGAATAGCAAATTCGTTGGGGTCTTTAAGGTAATTCTGGTTGAACTTTACGTTGGAAACAATGCCGCCGTAGCCTCCCATCAGCATCCAGTCAACAGGAGAGGTGCTTGCGCTGAATCCGTAATGAAGCCAATTCATTTTTTTATCGTTGGTTGGGGTTTGGAATTGCTCACCAAGCCAAAAGTCTTGATAGTTCACGTTGGGTTTCTCCTCGTCAGAAGAATCGGGTTTAAATTTTATAAATTCTGCCGCATCCTCGGCAGTTTTGAAAAACGCATATCCTTTGATATAGTACTGCGTATCAGCCGAGAGCGTGCCTGAGCCGGACGAGCCTGCATCGAACAAATCGAATCTTATCTCCTTATAGTTGCCGAAATAGGGCATGTTTGTCGGTGCATAGAGCATTGTGCTCAGGTCGGTCAGCTTGCAGATAACAAGCTGCCAGCCATCTGTGAGCTCGTGGCTTATGGGTTGGCACGGATGGTTGGATCCGCTCACAGTTGTTCTGAAGCGGAGCTCTCCCTTTATAGTTCCGTTATTCGTCTTTACAAGCAAGGCTAAGTATGGATATTGTTGACAGTTTATCTGATCGGACGGAAGCTTAAGCATAAGGTAAGGGTCCTCAGAATATCCATTTCCCATATCCGCAAATATCAGTCTTGCGCAGTTTTCTGCAGCGTCCACGTACAGATTGTGGCATCCGGAAAGACTCGACTGAACGTTTTGAGGTACTGTCAGATCAATGCAGTGCTCAAAAATAATCTCCGGCTCGGTGGGCTTTTCCGTGGGAGCCTCCGTTGGCGGCTCTGTGGGAGCCTGAGTAGGAGCTTCTGTAGGCGCTTCTGTGGGCACTTCTGTAGGAGCCTGTGTGGGCGCCTCGGTAGGAGCCTGTGTGGGCGCTTCCGTGGGAGACTGTGTGGGCGCCTCGGTGGGCGTCTGTGTAGGGGGCTCTGTGGGCTCATCCGTAGGCTTTTCTGTAGGTTGAGTCTCAGTAGGCTTTTCTGTAGGTTGAGTCTCCGTGGGTATCTCCGTAGGAGTCTGCGTGGGCTTTTCCGTGGGGGTTTCCTGATTGCAGGCTGCCAGTACACCGAGAAGCATCGAGCAAATTAAGATCCAAGCTAAATATTTTTTCATTTTCTTACCCTTAACAAAAAGTTAAGTCCTTTCTTTCCCGAAAGATCTTAGGATCATTCGGAAAGCCTTCAGGCGATCGGGAGATACTGCCTTCTGATTTCATTTTATCATATGAGAAAAGCAATGTCAATAAAAAAGTTTTTCTTTGACTGTCGCCAAAGAAAAATTATGGCTCAATAACGCGCTGACCGATGGAGATGTCGTTATTAAGCCATATATTTATTTTTTACTTTTTCTTGTACACAGATGGAATATAAGATAAAACAGCGCTATGTATATCACGAAAAGTAGAATAACGCCTATCGCGTAAAGAACGTGATTTCCGCCGACGAGCGCGGTCAGAAGCGAGTAGGGAGTTCCGTCGTCGCTCTCAAGGAACATATAGTTGGTGTCGAGTATCTTGTTTGTGATAAACGCCGCGACGCAAAATACGCCGAGTATAGAGTATGTGATAGGGATATCTCGTTTTTTCATGCTTGCCATTCCCGATATTGCGATGTAGAGCGAGGCAAATCCCGAGATGGAATGGGTCAGCGCCGACACGACGTTGTCGAGCGAGAGGACGGGGTAGGCATTATAATTCTGCGCCGCGCCGATAGTTCCGAGGACTGCGCCGAGAATTCCGAATATAAATACGAAGTCAAGCGCCGCGTCCTTGACAATGCCGCGGGTGAACGCCGCAACGGGAATCGTGATAAGCTGAATACTGCACAAAAACAGAGGCAAAAGTCCGTGCCACGCGGTCGACGGGTCATCCGAGCGCATGCACATAACCACTATTTTGAATATTTCAAGCGAATCTATGAGTATTGCAGTCCAGATAAGCACGCGGTTTTTGCTTTTTTCGTCTTTGTGACGGTTTGTAAGTCCGAGCCAGAGCGCAAGCCCTATCATCGCCGCAAGCACTATGCCCACGAGCAAAAGGTGCTGCCACGAGTACGCCCCCTCGGGTGTGCGCTGATAGCCTCCAAATCCTAAAAATTCCTTCATAATCTCTCCAAAATACATAAAAATGTCATTTGCTGTCATATTATAGCATATTTTGTTAGCAAGGACAGGAGATTACAGATTTTTTAAGAATTATTAAGAATTACAAAAAGGCGTCAACGACGCCTTTTGAGATAAGGTTTTTATTTCTGATTGTTTTTCTTTACTCCGCGCATCAATACCTCGTGCATAATTATAATAAGAGCAAGGAGAATGAGCTGATATACGGGTAAAAGCGAAATCGAGATATGATCTGCGATAAGACCGAAAAGCGGGGGCATTACAAGAAATCCCACGTAAGCAAATGCCATTTGCACGCCGATCATCGCCTGGGATTTGTCTCTGCCGAACACGTCGGGGGTCATGTGGATTATGCAGGGGTACACGGGCGCGCAGCCGAGACCTATCAGTATAAAACCGATAAGAGCAAATACAGAGCTGAACGGAACAAACAGCAGAATAATTCCCACCGAGATTATGCCAAGTCCCATT
>JAZNWS010000014.1:0-21087 GCA_045593485.1 Eubacteriales bacterium
AAATTTGTTTTTGGATATAGAATCCAAAAGAGCCGACGGATACCACAATATAATAAGCGTTATGCAGAGCGTCAGCCTTTGTGACACAGTCACAGTAGAATACAGCGAGAGCACTGAAAAGTCTATCGAGATAAGCTGCGATGACCCCTCGATCCCGCTTGGAGAAAAGAATATAGCCTACAAAGCTGCAAACCTTTTTCTTGATTCGGGCAAGGTTAAAATACACATCGAAAAAAGAATTCCCGCGGCGGCTGGACTTGCGGGGGGCAGTACGGACGCGGCGGCAGTCCTTACGTTATTGAATCAGCTGACGGGGAACAAAAAGAGTACCGACGAGCTTCTGTCTATTGGCGCAAAAATAGGCGCAGACGTGCCTTTCTGCATTGTAGGCGGAACAAAGCTCACACTTGGAATCGGAGAGAAGCTGACTGATTTCAAGCCGCTCTCTGACTGCTATGTCATAATTTCAAAAATGGGAGACGGTGTGTCCACTCCCGAGGCGTACTCTATGCTTGACAGACTGTTTGATAATTTTGAAAATTACAACCCGAGAAAAGACCTTCTCGACTTGCTGGGAGAAAATGACGTGCGCGGAATGTTCAATATATTCGAGTCTGCGGTGATCCCCAGCCGTCCCGCAGTCCAAAAAATAAAAAATATATTAACTGAATACGGAGCGGAGCTCGCTATGATGAGCGGAAGCGGCCCGTCAGTGTTTGGAATATTCGAATCAAAAAAGCAGGCATCTGCCGCAAGGGAAGCGCTTGTGGGCATTGGTGCTATTGCCCATCTGTGCGAGCCTGTATGAAAATAAAATCCGCATCCCATAAATACGGATGCGGATTATATATTGAAGGCTGCTAAATTAAAGAGTAGACTCGAGATAGTTTACTACGTCACCGACAGTGATGAAAGAATGAAGATCTTCATCCTCAATCGTAAGATCGAACTTCTCCTCGCAAATCAAAACAAGGTCAGCAAGCTCGATAGAGTTGATTCCAAGATCAGCAGAAAGCTCTGCATCAAGGGTGATATCAGACTCGTTTATCTGGAGCTCAGATACCAACAGCTCCTTAACTTTCTCAAACATTTCAATTCCTCCTGTAAATTTTCATTTGCAGTCGAATACATTCAACTGTCACAACACGCTTATTATATAGTCTTTCGATACATTTGTCAAGCAATTTTGAAAAAATTTTTTATTTTGACAGTTTTATAGTCTAAAATTTTTAGAAGGGAGATGCGTAATGAACATTTTTAAGAACAGACCTTTGTTTTGCGGATGTATGTTGTTTATTGCATTCTCCGTTATTTTTTATTACGTCAATCTAAAAACAAAAATAATATGTGCCGCGCTTTCCTTGCTTGTCGCTCTGATATTTACAGTTCTTAAAATCATTCGTAAAATTTCAATCAATAAATTAATCACTCTTGTTTTTTGCTGTGTATTTATAATTTTATCATCGTTCACGTCGATTATGTGCTTTGACGTCAGAATTAAAAAATACGAAATGCTTCCTGATGGTCAAGAATACATAATTGAGGGTATAGTTTTATCCGAGTCGTATGCGGCGGGCGCATCCAGTGAATATACCATACTTGTCACGAGTATAGACGGAAGGGCAGACTCCTTCAAGGCAAGTCTTGAATGCGAATATCTTGCCAATATACAAGCGGGAAATGAGATACGGGGCAAATTCCGAAGAGCGCAATTTGAAGAAAAGGTGGGCGCCTACAAAGAAGCTGATATGATGCTTGCCGACGGAGTTCTCGTTAAGTTCGTATCGGATTCCGAAGAGGACTTCGGAGTATATATTGAGAAAAGCAAGCACCCCTTAGCTGTCCTCTCAAGAATGAACGCAAGGCTTTCATATAGATTAGTAAACGCCTTAGGTGATGACGTCGGAGGTATATGCTCCGCCTTGTTCCTTGGAAACAAAGAAGTTATCCCTACAAGCATAAAGCGTGATTTCAGACGCGCGGGCGCATCACATATACTTGCGATAAGCGGTATGCATATGAGTATCATATTCGGCGTTATTGCATTTATACTCAAGAAGCTCTTTGTGCCCTACAAGCCGCGCGCCGTAATACTCTCGCTGCTTGCGGTGTTTTATCTAGCCTTTACAGGCTTTTCAATATCCGCAACGCGTTCCATAATCATGCTTTTGATAGTGTATCTTTCGATGATATGCTCCTATCAGTCTGACCCGTTGACGTCACTGGCCGTGGCGGGTGTAATTATTTTCGTGTTTTCTCCTCACGCAATTCTTGACGCTGGCTTTTGGATGTCCTTTGCTGCGACCTTTGGAATTTTGGTTTATATTCCTACGTTCCAGAACTTCGCCTTTTACCTCTTTCAACCATACTATGCAAAGTGGAAAATATTTATCGCTCCAATACGCACCATAGTGACCTTGATATTGACATCCGTTTGCGCAATCGCGCCACTGATTATAGTTTTCTGCATATTCACTCAGGAAATGTCTCTGTTTTCCGTGCAGTCATCTTTGCTTTTGGGTCTTCCAACCGAGGCATTACTGATACTTATACCGCTTTACCTGATATTTATGAAGACTCCAATTATCGGTAAGCTTATTGAGTTTGGTATTACTGCCTGCTCAAAATTTATGTCGGGTTATTGCGAAAAAATATCCTTGCGAGACGATTGTATGGTATCACTCAATTATGAATTTACAACAATCGCCGCAATTATTTTAGGCGTTATACTGTTTTTATGTCTTGCGCTGAAATTCAAGCGAAAATATCTATCGCCCATACCATTTGTTGTTGCTCTGACCGTTTTCTTCGTAGCAATTGGCGGCACATCATACAAAAACACTCAAAGCATAAGAATCTCTTACGTAAATCAATCGGACGACCGCAACATAATTCTTGCAAACAACGGAGAAGATACTGTGCTGTTTGATATGACACCGGGATATTATTCCAGCTTGAACTGCGCATACAACGAGCTTAGTAATCTCAGCGCTACCGATATAGACTGTATTGTAATTACAAAATACACAACAGCACACATAGCAAGTCTATCAAAATCATTTCAGTCTCAATGCATAAGAAAGCTATACATGCCAAAGCCCGAGGGGAACGATGATTATTTCAGAATGACGGCTATAATGGAGTGTGCCAGGGATAACAACGTGATCGTGGAATTTTATGATGACGGGGAGGAGCTTTATCTTATAGACGGTATGTCTGTAAAAATAAACAGAGATACCATAAGTCGCTCTACCGCTCCTATCACTATGCTGACTCTTAACGTAGGTAGCGAAACTTTAACTTACATATCTCCGTCATACGTTGAAAGCAGTCTTTCGCAGGATATGTTTGACAATATGAATAGGACCGATCATCTTATTTTTGGCAGTCGCGGACCTTCGCCTAAACAAAAATATAAAATACAGAACGGATTTAACGTTAAAACCATCATATTCTCAACAGATGAGGTCGCGTCCTACTATGATACAAGCTCATTCGTCTCACCCGACGCGACTCTCATTCTTTCTCCCGAAATATACAGATTTAAGTTCTCAAGGGTTGACGATTGAGGCAATATCTGTTAAAATGAATATATAAAAATGAAAGGATTACCGAGTTATGTATATGAAAGAAAGAGCGTCAGCCAGAGCTGAAAGTGCAAAGGGGTATTTTACAGAAGGCTATAACTGCGCGCAGGCGGTAGTCCTTGCATTTGCCGACCTTCTGCCTGCGGACAGAGAAACTCTCGCAAAGCTCGCCTCCTCGTTTGGCGGAGGTATGGGAAGAATGCGCGAGGTGTGCGGAGCGGTTAGCGGTATGTTCCTTGTAGAAGGTATGCTGCTTGGTTATTCCGAGCCCAAGGAAGTCAAGGGCAAGAGCGAGCTCTACGAAAAGGTACGGGGGCTGGCAGGAAAATACTCTGACGAGAACGGCTCTATAATTTGTCGGGAGCTGCTTGCAGGCGTGCCTCATACAGACGGCGGGAACCCCGAAGAAAGAACTCCGCAATACTATAAAAAGCGTCCATGCGGAGAGCTTGTCAAGGTTTCCGCGCAAATATTGGCAGAGCATCTGATAGAAGAGGGAATCGAGGGAGTCTGATTTGAAGATAACGGAATATAATTTACAAACTCAAAAACCCAATATAGATTTGAAAATTGCCGTTGTCGCGGACCTGCATGCAAAAGATCCCGCTCCCGTGATAGCCTCGCTTGAGCAGATACATCCTGACGTAATTCTTTGCGCGGGAGATATATTTGAGTGCTTTGAGGAAAAAAACTCTCAAATAAATCAAAACGGATTTATATTTTTTGAGCAATCGGTAAAAATTGCGCCGGTATATTACTGCTTTGGCAATCACGAGATTGAGGGCGAGCCTTGCAAGGATTATCCCGAAATATCAGGATATAAAAGCATACCGCCTCATATTACCGAGCGACTTTCAAGGCTTGGCGTGAATACCGTGTTAGACTCGTATGCTTTATTAAATGAAAATATAGCGATCGGCGGGCTTCTTTCGGGAGCTCACCGAAATGACTGCAAACCGAATATTGATTTTGTTGAGAAATTTACGGCGCTGTCGGAGTATAAAATATTAATTTGTCATCATCCTGAATATTATAAAAAATATCTTGAGGACAAAGATATTGATATAATACTGTCGGGACATGCGCACGGCGGACAGTGGAGATTTTTCGGTCATGGACTTTATGCGCCGAGCCAAGGACTTTTCCCAAAATACACATCGGGAATTCACGACGAGCGCCTTATAATAAGCTGCGGATGCTCCAACAGCACGCGTCCCATAAAAGTGCCCAGACTTTTCAATCCTACAGAGGTCTTGTCAATTCAGATTAAAAGTGAATAATACAAGTAGCTTTTACCTATATAAACTATGTTATATCTCCTATCCTGACTCGTGCAGAGGGGGAGTGCTATTACGATAAAACAAAAATATATATACAATAAAACAATTATGATATTAAATGATGAACAATACAATGCGGTTTGGGATAGAGTAAAAAAAGAACTGCAATTCTTCCCGAATTGCGCCGATAGAAATTCGGGCGCTCTTTTTCCGCCTTTTGTAATAAACAATAATCACGTAATTTACGGTATAGAAAACACCAACGATGACCAAACCGAAGGAATGGACGTGCTTATATCCAAGGCCTTCGTAAAATGCACAAAGCCCGGCGAGCGTATATACGCGCTTGATTGGCATCATTCCGCATTCCTTTATGATCCAAGAAATGCAGACGAGCAGAAATCTGTTTTCGTTCAAGACGAGAGATATTCAGGCGGTGGCTATAATGCTTATTTTCCCGATTATTACTCCGACGGAGATTACTATTTCTTTATTTCCGAGGACTTCCGCTTTGGATATTTAACACATCCGTGGCGTCAAGAAGCGTGGGTCTTTGGTGATGAACTGATAGAAGAGTTTGAAAGGTTTTACAATAGTATCGGCTGGATAAGGTTGAAAGAGAAGTAATTGTTAAAAACAATTTTACAAAAGAAGATATTAAAAACAGCGTTGAGTACGGGTGGAGAAAAACCTCTTTCTGTTGGCTTCTCGGAATTTGGGCTGTTATAGCTGTGGTGATGCTTTTCGGCGTACTTATAATTGGCTTTGAAGATATAAGAATTGGTTTAGGTTTTGAGGTTTGGCTGATAGTAATGGCAATATATAGCGTGATATACTTGCCCTTCGTGGCGTATTACGGCTATAAAATGCTTTATATCTTGAAGCACTACACCGAGTTTAATTCGTATGAGGTAATGCTTGATAACGTTTCTACCTCGTATGCATACCGTGGCGCAGTCTATTACACAGTTACAATCAATGACGAAGGCGTAACAAGACAAGTCAGCACAAATGCTTACTTTTCAAGCAGTATATTCGCAAAGTTCACTCTTGAAGATTTCAACAATAAAAAAGTCATCGGCTTATATGACAGCCAAATGGATAAGTTCTATATCATTAAAAAAGTAAGTTAATTCCAAACAAAGGAGGATACCGATATGAAGAAAATTGTTGTCCTAATTTGCGCCATTATGTGCATAACCCTTTTTGCAGCTTGCGATGAAGAGTATCGCGACGAAGAATGCATACATACCAAAGGCGATTGGGAACACGATGAAAACGGTCATTGGCAGCCGTACACTTGTAGCTTAAATAAATGTGATTTAGAGCCTTCTGTGAAGGTAGAACACGTTGACGAAAACTACGATGGCGTTTGTGACGTTTGCGGCCGCGAAGAAGAATACGTTTTTGTTCTCAACTATGATAAAACGGGTTATAAGCTTTCTGACATCGGCCCCGCATACAAGGGTGGCGATGTGGTGATCCCATCTACTTACAGAGGATTGCCCGTTGTAGAGCTTGAAATGTATGCCTTTGCAGGTTGTAAAAATAATCTTACATCGGTAACGATCCCTGCAAGCGTTAAGGAAATAGGAGTTAAAGCCTTCGCAGAGCAGGATAATCTTGAAACGGTTATCATCAACGGCTCAACCATAATTGATGTGCAAGCCTTTTATCTGTGTCCCAAGCTTAAAACCGTTGTAATCGGTGAAGGAACTGAACAAATTTACGCAGGTGCATTTTCAATGTGTTTCTCTTTGGAGTCGGTAACTATCCCCAACACCGTTAAGAGAATTTTGGGTGAGGCATTTGCCAACTGCGATAAACTTAAAACCATAACAATCCCTGCGTCGGTTGAAGTAATCGGCGAATTTTGCTTCGGTGGCAGCGGATTTACGGATATTTACTTTGAAATGTCAGCTCCCGGCGAGGCATGGGATGAAAATTGGGATGAAGGTCTTTACAAGGACGAGGAAACAGGTCGTGACGAGGACGTAAATCTCCATTGGGCTGGAGCTGAAGAATGTAAGCATCAGTGGGATGGAGGAGTAGAAGTTGAAAGCGGATCGGGCGGCTATGTTATGGAATATACCTGCCTGTTGTGTGGAAGCAAAGAAAGAGAAACCATAACGATTATTCCGCCGGAAAACTGAAAAATAACAAAAAACCTGTGACGCATCATTATCTGCAGTATCAAACATAAAGCGGTGGGCTTCGGCTCATCGCTTTTTATATTCATATGCTAAAAATAGAGTTTTGGGTTATTTTTTATTTTACGTTTTTTTATGGCAAAAAGCATCAAACTTACCTCGTTTTACTCCCGAAATTACGAGAAAAAATAAATAAAAAAAGGGAGTAGAAAAATGAAAAAATTTGTCAGCGCTATACTTATCATTATAATTATTTCAATGATTTTCGGCACCGTGGCTTCGGCAGGCACATTTATGTTTCTTTCGGATAAATCAAAGCTTCAAATAAACAACGACTTATTTTCAAGTGTACAGCGCGATGATAATACCACCTTGTACTATTATGAGAACGGGGATATAAATAATCCGCGCGTTCTCACTGAAAATTTATCAAGCTCAAGTGTTAAATACAAGTACACACCGATAAGCAAAATATCAGGTGATATGATAAACGCCTTCGTGGCAATTGAGGATAAACGATTCTATCAACATAAAGGCGTGGATTTTTTGAGGAGCGGTAAGGCTGTATTAAATTACGTATTGCGCCAATCCTCATCCTTTGGCGCGTCCACTATAACACAGCAGACCGTCAAAAATA
This sequence comes from Eubacteriales bacterium, assembly GCA_045593485.1. Classification (GTDB taxonomy): domain Bacteria; phylum Bacillota; class Clostridia; order Oscillospirales; family CAG-272; genus SVTX01. Next base: position 7,655 of record JAZNWS010000014.1, read on the forward strand.
TTACGGGACAAAGTCAGCGCACGCCACAGAGAAAAATAAACGAAGTATTCCAGGCCTTAAATCTTGAAAAAAAACATTCAAAGGACGAAATACTTGAAATTTATCTTAACATAATCAATCTTTCAAACGGATGCACGGGAGTTGGCGCAGCATCGGAATATTATTTTTCAAAAAGCCCCGACGAGCTTCTGCTGCACGAAGCAGCCACTATAGCCGCGATAACAAACAATCCGTCTCTGTATGACCCTAAAAAACATCCCGAGAACACCCGAAGGCGCAGGGATATAGTTCTTGAATGTATGCTGGATCAGGGATATATCACAAATGAGGAGTACACTCAAGCAAAAGAACAACCTCTTACCTTAAACATAAATAATAATTATAGTTCATCAACAATCTCCTGGTTCGCTGAAACTGTTATTTCAGACCTCGTCGGTGATTTTATGGCTCTTGGTTATTCAAGGCAGTACGCATACAGTCAGATATTTCACGGTGGCTTAAAAGTATATACTACCGTTGACCCCGAAATACAGACTATTCTTGAGAGCTATTACGCATCGCTTGATAGGAGACTTAAAACAAATAAGCCCTCTCCACAGTCGGCTATGATAATAACAGACCCCTATAACGGAAATATTTTAGGCATCGTGGGAGCGGTGGGAACAAAGCAGGGTGATCTTTTGCAGAACTACGCGACAGACACAAGGCGCCCGCCCGGCTCGGCTATAAAACCAATATCCGTATATGCGCCTCTGATTGACAGCGGGGAGATAAGCTGGTCAACAATTGTTGAGGATTCACCCGTAAGCTCGGTCTCGGGAAAGGATTGGCCGCAAAATGCAAGCAGGATTTACTCAGGAAATATTGATATATCCGATGCTATAGCAAATTCGATAAACACGGTTGCGGTAAAAATGCTTTACAAGCTGGGAGAGGAAAAGTCGTTATCATTTTTGAAGGATAGTCTTGATATCAAAAGCCTCGTTGGCCCCTCAAAAAGCTCTCCTGATGATGCAAACGCCGTGTCCTTAGCGCTTGGTCAAACACTTCACGGAATAACTCTACGCGAGCTTATCTCAGCTTACAGCATATTCTCGGAGGGTAATATGAGCAGATCACGCTCATATTATAAAGTGACCGATGCTAACGGAAATATATTATTCGACCGCAGACAAAATCAAACGGAGGTTATAAGCGAAGCGAGCGCTTCCGTAATGACGGAGCTGCTCTGTGAGGTCGTCAGCAGAGGTACGGGGAGAGGGAAAATATCCCTTGCAAAATATGTTTCTATCGCCGGCAAGACGGGAACCACTCAAAACAACTGTGACAGACTCTTCGTTGGATATACTCCCTCGCTCCTCGGCGGAGTGTGGTGCGGATATGATTATCCCGAGCCAATAAGCTACTCGCTCGGTAATCCCTCAATAAAAATATGGGACGACGTTATGAGTGAAATATACAAAATTGACAGATATAAAAACGCACCTTCTGAATTCAAGCATTCGGGCAATATTGAAAGGCGGACCTATAACAAGATAACCGGCGCACCTGCATCGTGGGGGGACAGCGCTCAGGATATTGCAGAGGGCTGGTTTATTATAGAATAACTATCGTTTTTTACCCATATAATTAAGCAACTAAGCTTACGGGGGTAGGAGAATGTCATCTCGCAAAAACAAAACCGGCTCGGATATAATAAAAAAATGCGCCTTGATATGTGGGGCGGCGTACGCATTTTTGGGACTTATTGTGCGTATATGCTCGGGCAGTCCGTACAATGCCGTTCACACTCTTGGGATCGACGCATATCTGCCGGCTATTTGGCTGTTTAATTTTTTCTGTATCTTTTGGTTTTTTGTGTGCGGTGTAGCAGTCGGCTCAATATTCGGACGCAAGATGTGCGGAAGAATAAACGGCAGGGGAGAGGTATATCTGTATCAGGGGTGTCTGTTTTATGTATCCCTGTTCTTTCTCTCGCTTATGTGGTACCCTTTGTTTTTCGAAGGTGAGGCACTTGCACTATCCCTGCTGATAATTTTTCTATGTGTGGTCTGTTCCGCTATGTGCGCTATATCCTGGCGGGCGGTCAGCTTGCTTTCGTGTGTGCTGATGGTCGCAAACAGCCTATGGCTTTTCTATATCCTGCTTGTAAATCTATTGGTCATAATGCAGAATTGAAAATTTTGTGTATTACCATATTCTTTATATTAAATTTTATAAATCCACTCTTAAAATCTATTGACAAAACAAGGATAATGTAGTATAATTTTTGTATTAAGTAGAATTTATCGGAGGGGTAAATATGAAATTCGTAAAAATTATTGCCATAGTATTGCTTGTAGCAATGATTGGTTGTTCATTTGTAGCTTGTATGCCTGAGGATGATGCGGGAGACAAGCCTAAGGTAGAGAAGGACACCACACCTCCTCCTGTAGGTACTCCGTCTCAGGGTATCACCGAAATAAAGGTATCCTTTGAAATAAAGGACAGCTCGGGAACTAACATTTACCGCGAGCTTGATTACGAATATAAGGGATTCGACCCCTCTATCCTCGGTGTTCTCAAGTATTATTTTGAGGTTGAGATCAACGAATTTATTGCAACCTACGAGGAAGAAGAATTCTCCAATATGCTTTGGATCATCGGCAACTACGAGGCAAAACCCGGACAGTATTGGACGGCACTCAAGGGCAATAAATTCACAGATAACAGCGGAAATCCCATTACAGTAAAAAATCTTATCAAGCCCGAAAATGAGGATCTTTTGCAGAGCTATATGATAAGCTCCATGTCCGAGCACAAGCTCCAGGATGGCGAAACCTTTACGGTGGTTCTTTTAGGAACTCCAGATGAGGAGGCCAGCACTGAGGCTCCGGAATAAAAATAACTACGGGTGCTAAATTTAGCACCCGTAATATCTTTATATTTTAATGAAGAATACGTTAAAATTTTGGAGGATAGCATGTTAATTTCTATTACAGGTAGACTTGGAAGCGGAAAAAGCACCGTGTGCGGAATAATGAAGGAAAGATACGGCTTTGAAATATTCAGCACGGGCGCTATACAGCGAGAGTTTGCAAGAAGCAAGGGAATATCAACTCTTGAGCTTAACAAGCGCATGAAGGAAAATCCCGAGCTTGATGACGAGATAGATAACACAGTTACAAGAATGTCAAGAGAGCGCAAGGGAGAAAATCTTATTTTCGACTCACGTATGGCTTGGCATTTTGCAGAGGACACATTCAAGATTTTCCTCACCATTGACCCAATGGAAGCGGCAACGAGAGTATTTTATCATCGCAGTAGCTGTGAGGAAAGCTATACAGACGTAAATGATGCATGTGAAAAGCTTGTTGAGAGAAGTATGGTCGAGCGCAAGAGATTTATCGAAATCTACGGCGTTGACTATTATGATTTCAACAACTACAACCTTGTCGTTGACACTACAAACAAAACTCCGGACGAGGTAGTTTCCGTTATAATGGAATACTACAAGCTATATTGCGACAATCGTGAAAATTACGGCGGTGTTAAGGAGCTTTGATAATGACAGACAAGCAATTTGTTCTTGATTACATTAAAACTCTTGCCGACTCATCTTACGACTGTCCGTTTGAGGAGGATTTCGACACGACTGTTTTAAGGCACACAAGCAACGGCAAATGGTTTGGTATAATAATGTCGGTCAGCGGCAAAAAAATAGGTAGAGAAGATCCTGCGCCTCTTGATGTTATGAATCTCAAGAGCAACCCCGAGGACTCTATTGTTTTGTTTGACCTGTACCCCAAAATAATCCCCGCATACCACATGAACAAAACGCATTGGATAAGTGTTCCGCTTGATAATTCGCTTTCGGAATCGCTTGTAATTTCCCTTATAGATAAAAGCTATTATCTTACGAAAAAGAAAAAATAACCACGGAAGTACCGTGGTTATTTTTTTGTCCGGATTAAGCGAGGGAAGCCTTGATCTCCTCGACCCATGCGAGAATTTCCGTCTTTTCGGCATCAGATACCTTGTTATCGAAAAGTCCCATCTTGATGTGCTTTACGTTGTCGATATAGTGTGTACCCGCTTCCGCGAGGAGCGCCTTGGTCTTTTCAACCGCTACGTCGTCACCTGCAGTGAGGATCGCGACGTTAGCCGCTCTCGCCTTGGTAAGCTCTCTTACGAAAAGCCTGTAATCGTCGGGAAGGTTGCCCTTGAGATTGATAGCAAGTATAACTATTCTTTCCTTGTCGCAGGAATATGCGGGGGGGATTCTGTCAACCGAGTTTACGTTGAGCTCGTACTCCGCCTTGATCATATTTCCGATTTCGAGAAGCTTTTTCTTCTCAGGGTAGCAAAGAACTCTCATTTTGATAGCCATTTTCTGTTCCTCCAAAGTGTATTATATAATTTTTTGTTTTTACTATAATTATCTGAACTCGCTCATATCAGCTTTGTAAACAACATTTCTCATTATTCTATAAGAATAATCACTGTCGGCAGTCATAAAATCAAGTCTCGTCTTGATAGCGGTCACAAGATACTCGGGGTTTAAGCTCTCGGTGTTTCCTGCCGATATGGTGGCGTTTATTTTGAGTTCTCCGTCGCAAAGAGATGTATCCAATTCTTTAATATAGGTCGTTATGTCAACCTCTCGCTCGCCGGATTTTGAGCGTTTCATCATATTGATAGGGGCAGAGAACAGCTCCTTTACGTCATCCGCGCTCCTTTGATTAAGCTTATCCGACTTTACTGTTATAGTATAATTAGCGTAGGCTATCTCAGCAAATTTTGTGGTGGGAATATACGCATCAAGCACGTACATCTCGTCCGTAAGGTTGGCGTTGAGCTGATCCTTTATCTCCTCAAGACTTATCTTGCGCTCAATTTTGAGATCTGCCATCTCGCACATGCTCTCGGTTCCAACTGATAGAGGAAGTCCGAAAACAAGCTTTGCGTGGGGATTAAAGCCCTTTGTATACCACATAGGGATTCCTGAACGGACAAGTATACGGTGGAATGATCTCTGCAGATCAAGATGAGATATAAACTGCAAATTTCCCGTCTTGCAGAACTTAATTCGTACAGTCACGGGAGAGGGAAGCATTGGGCGGTCAAACTTTGAATAACCTGTCTTTATTTTTTGATCTTTGGACAACACGTTCTCTCACCTCCAAGCTTATTTGCGCCACATCCCGAGCATTTCTCACGGCAGTTAGGGGTAGTAGATCCCTCGTGCGCCTTTTTGCTCTCACGGATAAGGAATTCCTTTGTGACTCCGCAGTCGATAATATCCCACGGCAATATCTCGTCGTAAGACCATCTTCTGTTAGCATAGAACGCAGGATCTACACCCGTGCGCTCAAATACGGAAATCCATTTATTATAATCGAAAAATTCGCTCCACGCATCAAACGTAAATCCTTCCTTACAGGCAAGCTCCAGCGCATCAGAAAGACGCCTGTCTCCACGCGCAAGTACTGCTTCAATACGGCAGGTTTCCGCATCGTGGTGCTGATATTTTATCTTGCGGTCTGTCACGCACTCTCCAATAAATTCCTGCTTTCTGTGAAGCTCCTCAAGGCTATCCTGCGGCTCCCACTGGAAGGGGGTGAAGGGCTTGGGGATAAAGCAGGAGACACTGAAGGTGACCGAGGGCTGCTTTGCCTTATTTCTGTTGGGATTAGCGTAATATGCCTCAATGACCTTTTTAGCAAGATCAGGAATGCCGCGAAGATCCTCGTCGGTCTCAGTTGGAAGTCCTTGCATAAAGTAAAGCTTTACCTGGTGCTTGCCGCCGTCAAACGCAACGTTAACCGCACGCATAAGATCGTCCTCAAAGACGTTTTTATTTATTACGTCACGAAGTCTCTGCGTGCCCGCCTCGGGCGCAAAGGTAAGTGAGGATGAGCGCACCGATGCAACCTTATCCATAAGCTCCTTATTGAAGCTGTCTACTCGGAGTGACGGAAGCGAGAAGCTAACCATATTGTCCACAGTCCAGTCAAGCAGCTTATCCGTAAGTTCGGGAAGCCCCGTGTAATCACTTATCGAGAGTGATGAAAGTGATATTTCCTCATATCCCGTATTTTCATACAGGCACTGCGCCTGCTTGTTTAGAAGCTCGGGAGTTTTCTCGCGTACAGGACGGTAAATTATACCCGCCTGACAGAAGCGACAGCCACGGATACAGCCGCGGAATACCTCAAGCATAATTCTGTCATGAACCACCTCTGTGTACGGCATAACAACCTTTTCGGGAAAAAGCGCCGTATCCATATCCTCAATTATTCGCTTTTCAATTTTCGTGGGGATGTCGTCGTATATAGGTGTGTACGCCTTTATAGTGCCGTCCTCGTTATATGTGACATCATACAAAGAGGGAACGTAAACACCCTTTATAGTTCTTGCAGCCTCATGCAAGAATTCCGCCTTGGTATATCTGCCCTCGTCGTGCATCTGAATGTAAAGACGAACAATCTCAACGAGCATGTGCTCGCCTTCGCCTATGTTGAACAAGTCAAAAAAGTCTGCAACAGGCTCGGGGTTATATGCGCAAGGACCGCCGCCAATAACAATAGGGAAGCCTTCATCTCTGTCGCGAGAACGAAGAGGTATACCCGACAGCTCAAGCATATTGAGCACGGTGGTATAGCACATTTCATACTGAAGCGTAAAGCCGAGAAAGTCAAACTCGGATACAGCATCCTTACTCTCGTGTGCCCAAAGGGGAATATTATGCTCGCGCATTTTTTCCTGCATATCCGTCCACGGAGCATAAACTCTCTCACACCAGATATCGTCCTCATTATTCAGACAGTTATATAGAATTCTGCTTCCAAGGTTGGACATTCCTATTTCGTATGTATCAGGAAATGCAAAGGCAAATCTTGCCTTGATATTTGCCTTGTCCTTTATTATCTGACCGTACTCTCCGCCTGAATATCGTCCTGGCTTTGAGACCTGTTTCAAAATCTCATTAAATTTCTGATTCATATTATTTCCTTAAATCTACTTGTACTTTTTCCAAAGCTTTATCGCACTTACCGCAAGAGGTATTGCTCCGATAAGCTGAATGATGAATGTAAACACATCTCTGTGTCTGAGGAGCCCAAGCGCATTCGGCGCAAGGTATCCGACAAGCGTTACTGCAAACGATATTACTATACCCGCAAGCATAAACAAGATAGATACTTTAGAGGTCTTTCTCACCGTTTCAAGAATTTCCGACGTCATTATCAAAGGATAAGTAATATTTTTTGCGTCTCCCGATGCTACAATGCCACCGTAGCGCGACGAGGGCTTTGACGGGGAATCGTAGTCATACGGTCTGTAAACGCCTATTTTACAATCGTTATAACGTCTTGCCTTTATATGCGGCTCGTATGTTGAAACATACGTTTTGATACGGTTTTTTGCAAGAAGCTTTACCTTGTCCGTAAACTCAGCATTTACGCCAAGCGACATGATATATCCAAGACATACAGATCCATTTATCGCAAGATACACTATCTCTCGGCCCGCATTTGCTACAGAGGAAATAAAATCACACGCATCAAAGCCAAGCTGACGGCGTCTCTCATAGATAAATTTCTCGTTTCCAAGCAGTATATGAGTGTCGCCGTCCATATAAAGCTCTACGCCATTTTCGTCCACAGACGCAATATTTATATCCGCCTCGCTTACAGACAAATCCTTGTTGAATGGATTTTTTCCAACTATCTCCGACATAGTGCCGCCAAGCGCTGAAAACAATCTGTTTGCCGTCTTCATTGACGCATTAATATCAGAATCACCAAAGGGAACAACCTCAATATCCTTATTTATCTTGAATGCAGCCGTATCAGGGAATATAACACAATTGATATCTGCATACTCAGAGATTGCTCCGGTGCCTATTATTGCGCATTTTTTCTTCACAAGACTCTGGGATGCCGCAAAGAGCATCATAGGCATTGTGAGCACCAAAGATGCAGACAGACACATATAAAATGCAAAAACAACAGTTGATGCAACGTCAGACGCCGTGCGCCCCATAGCGACGATTATGCACGCAAGCATCACAGCCGCAAGTGTAACTACACCAAAGATAAGCATAATATTTCTTATGCCGTAAGAGGACTCGGAGCATCTCTTGAAATATTCGGATATATACCTTGTCTTCTTTACAATGACTGCATTTCCTTTGATTTGCTTTCGTATCTCGTGGGAACGCAAATTATTGGTGCCGGATTTATCTCCTTGCTGGGAAACAAGCGATTCCGCTGTGTAAAGCTCCTCTGATGCAGAAATAATATTGAACGTCTTTTGCTCTCTTATGCAGTTAATAAGCTTAACTACAAGAGCAAACATAAAGAATACAGAGGTTGTAAATCCAAATAATGAGGTAGTAGATACCGTTATATCATCGGGATTGACGATGCCTATAATTATGTTGAAAATATCAAATGCTGTCAGCACAAAAAGCGAAAGCACCGGAACAGTAAACACAGTGGGGGAGAACTTAAACACTCCTTTTATTCCCAAAAGCAGCTCCTTATGCATTACAACGCTTCCAAGGGACATGATCATAAGCTCCATGACAGAGAACATTATGACTGAATTTACAGTTGTGTAATTTTTGAAAAGCAGCCCAAGAATCAAAAGCACAACAGACACACATGAGAAGAGTGCAAGCTTTATTATTATAGCTCTCTTATCATAATCGTACCTTTGCTTTATCTTATCAATCTGACTGCCATCACAGAATTCCTTTCCGACAAAGCCAAACGGAATTTTATTTTTGTCAGGTCGGTAGGAATTGATTATACTGTGGACAACAGACTCTGTTCGTTCCTGTCCAACCTCGGACGCAATCTCATCCTTATATCCAAGCTGAAGTAAAAGGGAAATATCATCGTCCCCTATCTCAGCAGACTTTTTTTGAGTCTCCTGCGTATCATAATCCTCTGTGCTGTCAGTCAGCTTGGTCTGTACCCTTCCAAGATGCCACTGCAACGGATCATCCGTATAAGAGTCTCTTGACAAAACTATGTAAACCTCTTCCTGAGGCATGATAGACGCCTGGGGACTTTCCTGACACTCCTCAATTTCTTCTATTTTCTGTTCCTTCGGCACAGTATATTCATCGGAGTTGTTAGTTTCATCCTCAAGACTCATTTCCTCAAGAACGGTGTAATAGAACTTCTTTTCTGTTTCAGGTTCGGTTTCTTCTTGTTTTTCAATATGTGCTTCGTCGGGTGATTGAGTTTTCAGCTGATCTGCAGCCAAATCAGGCTCTGCGGGAACGCAGGGAATCTCTGAAACATCATCCTCAGCAATGCATTCAATATCTGCCGCAATTACATCTTCGACGTTTTTATCAGTGTCAGCGAAGGGAACATCCACATCCATCTCGCTTTCCTCATCTTTGATGTCTCCAAAGGTAAGGCTATCGTCAACATCTTCTTCCTCATCATCAAGGTCACCGAAGGTAAGACTGTCATCAACATCTTCTTCCTCATTATCAAGGTCACCAAAGGTAAGACTGTCGTCAACGTCTTTTTCTTCATCAAGGTCACCAAAGGTAAGACTGTCGTCAACGTCTTTTTCCTCATCAAGGTCACCAAAGGTAAGACTGTCGTCAACGTCTTTTTCCTCATCACCGAGGTCGCCGAACGTAAGATTATTGTCAACGTCTTCTTCCTCATCACCGAGGTCGCCGAACGTGAGGTTATCGTCAACGTCTTCTTCCTCATCAAGGTCACCGAAGGTTAACGTTTCATCAATGTCATTTTCATAATTATCAGTTGCGCTTTCTTGGTTATCAGCATCATCAAAATCAACAACTGATTCATCAATGGCAGGCACTTCAACGATTGTTTGCTGTATCTCATAGCTGTTGCTACCTTCAGTAGAAATCTGCTCGGGCTGAGTCTCAATCTCTTCCTCATATTTCTGAGAAGGAGTTATCTCTATTTCAGGTTGGCGTTCCTCTGTAGATTTTTCATCTGCATTTTGGAGCTCAGACTGATCAGAACCCTCGTCTCCGTTATCAAGGTCTGCCTCGCAGTCACGAAGAACAGAAATGTATTCTTCGGACATAATAATATTTTGAATGTCAGTGGATACGTCAGAGCCTCCCGCCTTTTGGCTCTTTTTCTGCTTTCGTTTAGATCTTGAGGAGTTATCCTCGCTTAGATCAAGTTCTTCCTCGTTATCAAGTGAATCATCGATCACATCATTCTCGGAGAGGATTTTGGCAAGAAGGTCACTAAGCTCTGTGTCCTCATAAGCAGTCTCTGATTCAAAAATATCGTCTTCGCCTTCGACACTGTAGGTTTTCTGCAGCTGATTCAAAATTGCAGTCATATCATTGTTGCCAGCAGCTTTCTTTTTGCCCATTTTCTCACCTCCCATTATTTTTAAATAAAAGTTATGCTTTGTTTTGTCTTGCCGCCTCGCAAAGAATTACCGCTGCGGCAGTAGATACGTTAAAGGAATTTACGTGTCCGTACATAGGTATAGATGTAAGTCCATCGCAATTTTGAATTACGACAGGGGACACTCCGTTGCCCTCACTTCCAAATACAAGCGCGCAAGCGCCTTTGAAATTAGTCTCATAATAAGGTGTTCCTCCAGCCTCTGCGGCAAAAACCCAAATGCCTTTTTCCTTGAGTGAGCGCACAGTATTTGCAATATTAGCCACCTTTGCTATAGCAAGATGCTCGATAGCACCCGTACTGGACTTCGCAACCAGGGGAGTAAGTCCAACCGCGCGTCTCTTGGAAATAATAAGTCCGTGAGCTCCTGCGCCCTCCGCACATCTGATAAGCGCACCGAGATTATAAGGATCGGTAATACCATCAGCAATTACAATAAACGGCGCCTCGCCACGCTCCTCGGCAATAGCAAGTATATCCTCAACAGAGCAGTATTCCTTCTCGGACGCCATAGCTATAACACCTTGATGGGGAACAAATCCGCACATAGAATCAAGTTTTGCCTTATCCGACTCAACAATGGGAATACCGCGTTCAATAGCCTCTGCTACGATAGCCACAATAGAACCCTCGCGATTGCCCCTTTGGACTAATATCTTATCAATATCACGTCCTGAGCGGATAAGTTCTCTGACGGCATTTCTTCCTATGATAAGGCCCTCATTGGCTTCTGTCGGAGCATCGGTGCTCTTTGTATATTTATTTTCAGCCTTCTTTATGTAATCGTTGTGTTGGGTCTTATTATCCGATCGGAATTTTTTGTTGCCACCGTTTCTGTAATCAGCCATTTTTCTGTCCTTTCAAGCATTAAGCATAAAAATGCACATTATTATATTAATTATATCATATAATAATATTTTTGTATAGAGTAAAAATAAAAATATTTTATCAAAAAAACAAAAATCCGCAGTTTTCTGCGGATTTTTTTCTGTTCTTTATGGTATCAATATTTATCAACTGCTTTTCTGACGAGTGTAACGTTAAGATTAGCATTTCTTTCTCTTATCTCGTCTAAAAGCATTTTCTGCTTTGATATATCCTTGAGCTTTATTCTATAATGAAGCTCCGCGAGAGTGCCGTAGTCAGTTGTCTTTATCTTTTCAAGATGGAAATATCTGCAATATTTTTTAAGCACGGGATCAAATGCTCCATCAAAATCCAGATCCTCGGGAACTATTATGGTAAGCTTCATAACATTGCTTCCAAGAGAATCAAATTTTGTGAGGTTGGCGATAAGAAGAACGAACAAGATTATTCCCACAGCAAGCGCGCCATATCCGACGAACCCCGTACCACACGCCATACCTACAGCCAGCGAGAGGAAAAGATATACGAGATCCTTGGGATCTTCAACGGTATTTCTATAACGTATGAGGGCAAGGCCTCCGCCAATAGAAATAGCTCTTGCAAGATTGCTTCCAATACAAACGATAATTATTGATGCGACAGGGCCCATAAGCAATATTGAGATTATCATTGAGGAAGGGAAGCCCGTTTTTCTGTGAGTGAATATGTACACAAGCGAGATCAGCAAGCAAAGCACCACTGCCGAAGCTATGGTCTTCAACGCGACCCCGACCGTGATAGTTGAAATGTCAAGGTAGGTCAGCACCTTATTCAAAAATTCCTGCATATTTCTTAAACCTCCGAAAAATTCTGTTTTCTTTGAGCCAGCTTAAACTCAGTTCCGTATTTCGAATACGGCGTAAACGAGAGGGAATACTTGCTCATTATTCGGGCAAACCACAAGGGAACCGCTCCCTCGAATTTTACCTCGAGCAGAGTTTTACCCTCAGGTAAAAGCTGCTCTCCATAGCTTCCGAGCGAAAGATCAAGATCATATCTTCGCGTGGTAATCTCCTTGTCAAGTGTAAGCCTGAATTTCTTGTCTTCCTTGCCAAAATACGCATTTCGCATATAGCTGATATATATCTTAGGCGACACGTGATAGGTCGCGCGGTAATAGTCTATCTCTCGCAGTACCTGTTCGTCGATATATTTAATGCCATCAGGATGCTTTCCCATCTCAAGATATTCATTCAGCTGCCAGAGAGGAAGCTTCGCCCTGCGTTTAGTTCCAATACCCTTGAGCTTTCTCTTTATCTCGATATATACCTTCGTGTCCTTGTCGGGAACACCGTAGCTTCTTATTCTGAGCTTTTCCTTAAACTGCGGCTTGGATACGGAATGTCTTATTACGTTGTCACCGTCATCATCAAAATAAATATTGCTTATCATATAAGGCTCACCGCCCACGTTGTATTCATCGGGTGTCATATATTCAAGAATATCATTGACAAAATCATTTACCTGCGTATTATCAATAAGCATTTTCTTCTCACGACGTTCAAACGTATGCTTTGCCATATATGCCACCTTTCCGTATTATTTTGATCTAAGTGCCCACATACTATTATAATCCATATTGCTTAAAAAATCAAGAGATTACACGTCGTTTTTACAAAATAAGTCGATTAATAAAAAAATTTGCAGAACTGCTTTTTTTACACTCTAATTTATTTCGGTTTTCTACACAAAATAAATCAAGAAAGCATTATGGAGGTGAAAAATGCAAAAAATCAAGAAAATACTTTTATTCATTACCTCATATAGTCTCATGTGTATTTTTGTATTTCCCGCGGTCGCTTCCGCCGCATCATTTTCATGGTACTGCAAACGCACAAAAGACCACTCTCAACCGCCAATCGGTGGAGATATTTCGTTTGTTAGCCAATACGGTGGCTACAGCATAGATAAAAATCACGGTGACGATGACGAGGATAAGGTGGTATATCTGACGTTTGATGCGGGATACGAAAACGGCAACGTGGAAAAAATACTCAACGCGCTGAAAAAAGAAAACGTGACAGGGGCTTTTTTCGTTCTCGGAAACCTTATTGAGAAAAACACCTCACTTATAAACAGAATGTTCGACGAGGGGCATCTTGTATGTAATCACACCTA
>JAZNWS010000015.1:0-13008 GCA_045593485.1 Eubacteriales bacterium
TAGGCATTTTGCCTACCTTCTTTTTTGTCCCTCTCCCGCTGTGCTCATCACCAGCGCATCATAACCAAGGGCTTGTCCCTTGGTGAAATGTCGCTTATTTCCACTATATTGGATAGTAAGGTGTGCTTTGCTTGCAAAGCGTTAACGAGGTCGTAAGACCGAAGTAAGTCGCCTGGTTCGAGCCATACGTTCGCTTTGCTCTCTAACGAGTTTTGCAAAGCAAAACCTCGCACAGGGTGGTTTTTTGTACCTCTCCCTGCTGGACTCTTCACCAGCGACAAACCACATAATTTGTGGCGGATAAAACAACAGGGAATGTCCTTGTTAACAAAATATTCATAATATATATATATAATTTGGACATAAAATATGCTAAAATTGTTTTACCAATATACTTTTTGTAAAACGGAGGCATATTTATGAGAAAGAATAATAATCGCCGTGGCTTTACCATCGTTGAGCTGGTAATTGTCATTGCTGTAATTGCGATACTTGCCGCAGTGCTGATCCCTACGTTCAGCAGCGTGATAGATAAGGCAAAAGACAGCAAGGCAATGCAGGAGGCCAAGACCGCATACACCGAGTACGTAATTGAGTATGCAGGCACAGGTGAAATGCCTGAATATATGGTCTATGATGCCGATGGCAGATTTGTCGCGCTTAAAAACGGCGCGCCCGTTGGCGTGTATGATAGCAAGGAAGAGGCCCTTGCCGCTATGGTGAGCGACCCTACCGAGGAACTTGTGGACAGCGGCGACGGTAAGCTGTTTGTATATGGCGGCGAAGCTGCCGTACTTACTGATTGGAACGGCGCTTCTGCAGTGTTTGTGGGTGACAGTATTACGGCTGCCATCGAACACACAAGCAAATTCTACTATGAGTACTTAAAGGACGATCTGGGCTTCAGCAACGCACAAAAACAGGCTACAAGCGGTTCCTGCATCAGTGAAAAATCGGATTATGGCAACAGAAATTCACCTTTGATTGGCCGCTATCAGAGCATCCCCAGCGGCGATCTCATTGTGATTTTCATGGGCACTAACGATTTTGGGCACGCAACGCCGCTTGGCTCCATTACTGATACCACTGATACTTCCTTCTACGGCGCGCTGAATATCATTATTCCCGGCATCCAGGCTACGCATCCCAACAGTCAGATCGTTATGGTTTCCCCCCTGCACAGAACAACTACTCAATCGTCGGGTATGACATCTCCCAGTGATTCCGCTCCGAATGAAGCCGGCGCTACTTTGAAGGATTATGTGAATGCAATCAAAGACATCTGTAATAAGTATGACATATATATAATAGATTTGTTCAGTGAGGCAGAGCTTGACCCCAATAACGAAACTGTTAAAACCACACTCTTCAACTCTGACGGTCTGCATCCCAATACAGCGGGCCACGAGAAGATTGCGGAAATACTTAGTGAGGAACTGAAAAAGATTCCTCGTAAGGAGGGCAGCGGTGATACCTCCGAAATACCCGAGTATGTTCCGGACTATACTATTCGTATCGGTAATCGATTCGGCGGGGTAAACTTTGCAACTACTCCTAACCGCGCGTGCACATTGAAAAATCTCTATTTAAAGGCGGGCACTATAGTAATCCTGAAGGATAACGAGAAATACAATTGGGCAATTTCTCCGGAAACCGGTGTTGATTCCACTAATGAGAATGGCCAATATCTCACTCAGGGATGGGATGAGGGTGCATATCAAGTGATTCCGAACGATGGTTGGTACGGTTTTACTCTGGCGCAGACTCCTAACTTCGATTTGGGTAGCGCAGATTCCAATAATCTGTTAGATTATTTTGTCATTACTGAGCAGGTAGAAATGGAAAACGATAACCGATTTGCCTCCAACGCAAGTACCGCTTCCACGCGCCTGTCCTCTGTCATAAACCTATACCTTCCTGCTGGTACTGTTATTACCTTTAAAACTGGTACCCCTGCAACCCATTGGGCAATTTCCAAGGCTACCATTGATAATCCTGATCATCAGGATTACAAAACGCCCGGTGGTTGGACTTCCCAGTCCAGCTTTACCGTCACTGAAGCCGGTTATTATGGCTTTGTACTCAAAAATGACAGTACAGCATTGAATGCCGCTGACTATGATCTCTTCGATTTCTTTATAATTTCCGGATATAATGACTGATCGTTTTTCCTTGTAAAACTAAGTCACACCGCTTTCGGTCGTTGTTAGGCACAAAAACCACCCTGTTGGGTGGTTTTTGTTTATTTTTCGCCGGGCTCATCACCATCGCACTATAGCCAAGGGCTTGTCCCTTGGTGAAATGTCGCTGGTTCCCACTATATTGGATAGTAAGGTGTGCTTTACTTGCAAAGCTCAAGCGAGGTCGCAAGACCGAAGTAAGTCGCATGGTTCGAGCCCAATAACATAAAATTTGCATTATATTGAATTTTTTCATTGCAGTATCGGATTTTGTATGTTATAATGATACTATCAGTTATGTGTATAAAGAATTGTTCGGGAGGATAACGTTTATGAAAAAAATAATTTTTTCAATTACCGTTTTTGCCTGTTTTATTGCATTGATGGCGTCTATGGTGCTGCCTATTGCGGCGAATACCGCAGAGTCCGAGACCGTGGAGTATGATTCCACGGAAGCAGAGCAGCTTGACGTCACGGATTCGTATTATTACGACCGCATTCCCGAGAGAGCGCAGTGGTGCTATAATTGGCTGAAGGATTATTACGATAATTTTTCAGATGAGCCGGGAGAATATCGGTTTGACATTACACATTTGCTGCCTGATGGGGCAACTGAGGATGATTATAGCGAGTTATTTACTGATTTTGTGATTGGAGACGCGGCACTCAAGGCTGATCAGCCATTGTATGAATGGAAGGGAAGAGTTAGCGGAAGTGGTCCGGACACAACTGGCGAAACAAACGGCGTTCCGGGTAAATTTGCATTTTTGATGTGGATTACCCATTCAAATATTTTAACTGAGGACGCTAAACAGCAAACGGACGCTCGTATACAGCAGATCGCGGAAACCGTAGGCGAGGGCGATCGCTACACAAAGCTATACAAGCTGACCCACTACCTTATAAACAACAGCTTTTACGATCCCTATCTTGATCAGATCAATATGGAAGGAAATGATGCGTATGCTCTTGCTACCCGCGGGAATTTTTATAATGCAAG
This sequence comes from Eubacteriales bacterium, assembly GCA_045593485.1. GTDB lineage: Bacteria > Bacillota > Clostridia > Oscillospirales > CAG-272 > SVTX01. The sequence goes on from JAZNWS010000015.1 coordinate 3,181, forward strand.
CGCGTACGGATATTTACTTAAAAATATAGCTATTTGCGATGCCTATGCAGATACGGTAAAAGTTCTTTGTGACGTTCTCGATATTCCTTGCATAATAATCGGAAACAAAGCTCACGCATGGAATCTTGTTCAAATGGAGGATGGCTCGTGGTACCCTCACGATCTTACCCGAGTTTGTCGATTGGGATGGGACGATGATCCTACGTATACGTTTGAAGAATATTTTGGTGATGTATTTTTAAACTCTGACAATACATTTGGCGTCAATTACGGCGATCCATACATGATATCAGTGCCCTACAGAGAGCCAATCAGGGACTTCCCTGAGCTTGCAAAAGGACGTTATGAGTACACAGGAGACACCACAGATTTTTCGTACACAGTTGCTGACAGCACATACGATCCTAAAAATGGTGTTTTCAGCTATAGTATAAATAACGACGGCAAAAGTTGCACTATAACGAATTTTGAGGGCAAGCAGGGCGGCGACCTTATAATTCCCGAGATGCTTGACGGATATATTGTTACAGCAATCGAAGATTTCGCGTTCTACTATTGCACGGGCTTTGACGGCAAGCTCATCATTCCCGACACCGTTGAGATGATAGGAAAAGCCGCGTTTACCGGTTGTTATAACTTAACAAGCGTGGAATTACCTGATAATCTTCGCAATATCGGTATTGGCGCATTTATGGGTTGTAAAGGAATGAATAGCATAGACCTTCCGGATGTGCTTAACGGAATTGATAAGTATGCATTTTATGATTGTGACGGATTGAATACAGCAAACTTTGGAAGACATATTTTGTCTGTTGCAGAAGCATCATTTGAAAATATAGATGCAGAGTTTATTATAAAAGCGCCCACGGACTCTGTTGCGCAGAAATATGCTTTGGAAAACGGCATTGCGTTTGAGACGAACGGAAGCCTTTGCTCATTTGTCGATGTGGACGGTGATTGGGAATTCAACGACAATGGCCATTTCCACACCTGCGAGCACGGAGGCAGATTTGATATTGATGCTCACACGAATCAAAGCGATTATTGGAATTGCGGATCAATATGTTCTGTTTGCAACGCGCAGAAGTGCCTTCAGATAGAAGGCTTTAGGGAAAGCACAGAGGTTTGTGTTAATCCACGCCCTGCTACCTGCAACGAGCCTGCTTATTCGGGTGATATATGGTGCATGTGCGGTGTTCAGCTTTTAAGATTTGGTGAATATGTAGGAGAGCCAACAGGTCAGCACACCCCTGCCACAGAGGAATGGGAATATGACGATGTCTACCATTGGCAGATGTGTGAATGTGGAACCGGTTTTCAAGATGGTGTGCATTACGGCGGCACAGCCACTGAAACACAGCGCGCGATTTGCGAGGGCTGTGGCGCTGAATATGGCGAGCTGTTCCATGTTCATTCAAGCTTTACGATGGGCTATGATGAATATAGCCATTTCCAGATGTGCTCATGTGGTGAACTGTTTGAATTTGAACCCCATTACGGTGGTACGGCTACGGCTGACGAGCTGGCGATATGCTTTGTTTGCGGCGTTGCGTACGGAGATTACGCAGACCACGTCCACGCTGCAATAACAATGGAATATGACGAAAATAATCATTTCCAAATATGCTCGTGTGGAGCGGCATTTAATTTTGAACCTCATTACGGAGGTGTGGCTACGGAGTATGAGCTTGCATTGTGCGAGGCTTGCGGTGTTGCATACGGCGACTTTGCCGAGCACGTTCATGCCGCAATAGATATGGGACACTACGAAGATAAGCATTTTAATATATGCTCGTGCGGCTTGTGGATGGATGAGGAAAATCATTACGGTGGCGTAGCCACGACTACAGAGCTTGCGGTATGCGTCGTCTGTGGCGTTGCGTATGGAGAATATGCAGTTGATTCTCCTGAAAACAATACAGAAGCACCCGAAAATAATACAGAAGCACCTGAAAATAATACAGAACCACCCGAGAACAATACCGAAAAGCCCGAAGAAAATAACACCGAAAAGCCCGAGGACAATACATCCGAAAACAATACGGGAGATTATGAAAATGACACGGATGCGTCTGGTGGCAACACGAAAGATCCCGATAGTAATAATTCCGCTATCAATGCGGGTCTTGCCGGCGGCTGCGGCTCAAGCGTCGGTATTGGACTTATGAGTCTTGTAACTGCACTTGCGGCGGGGTATGTTATTCTCAAAAATAAAAAGGATAATTAAGCTACGCGCAGAGTTCTACTTATGAGCTTAATTAAACTCAAGCCCGAGGCACACGCCTCGGGCTTATATAATACCATTTGCAAATAGGCATAACTTGACATTTGGTTGTTCTTATGATATAATAGCCTATGTATGCAATCAAAAATTACGATGGAGACAGATAATGTATTACAGACATAATCTTGATTACAAGTATCCCGAAAAATGCGACGAGCATATGATAGAGGTCAAGCATCTCAGAGACGTGACCGTAGACGCGAATTATCCATACGTGAGACACGACTGGAAATTCAAGTTTTTGCGTGTAATTTATTGGCTCGCTCAGGTGCTTATAATGCCGTGGCTTCTTAAAATAACTCACGGACTCAGAGTATATGGCAGAGAGAACATAAGAAAGCACAAAAAGGAGCTCAAGAATGGCGCGATAACTATCGCCAACCACGTTTTCATGTGGGATTTTCTATGCGTTTTGCAGGCTATTCGCCCCCACCTGTCATTCTTTCCCGCGTGGAAGAATAACCTTGAGGGAACGTTCGGCCCGCTGATACGAATGTCGGGCGGAATCCCGATACCCACGGACAGTGTTCGCGCGATGATAGAGTTCAAAAAGGCGATGGAGTGGGTTTTTGAAAGCGGCAAATGGATGCATTTTTACCCTGAAGGGTCTATGTGGTTTTTCTATCCCGACGTCCGTCCGTTCAAAAAAGCGGTGTTCACGTATGCGGTCAAGTATGACAAGCCCTTGATCCCGATAGCTATGTCGTTCCGTCCCCGACGCGGACTGCAAAAGCTGTTCAGCAAAAAGCCGCTTGTGGATCTGCATGTCGGCGAGCCGATGTATGCGGATAAGAGTCTGTCTCCCGCAGAGGCAGCCGCAAAAATGCAGGCGGACGCATATAAGGTAATGCAAGAAATGTGCGGAGTTGTGCCCGGGGATCCCACGTATAACGAGGATCAGGACCCTGCGCACTATCATAAGACTATGTAAGAAAAAAACAGGTAGGATTTCCTACCTGTTTTTTAGTTTGACTCTAATTAAAGCACGAGCGAGGGCGCGTTATAAATTCTTGCCGCAAGCTCCTGATTGAGCATATAAAGGCTCTTGGGATCAGAGCCGAAAAGCTGCATTTTGGTGATGAGGTCGTTTGCGTTGGTCTCCTCCTCGCCTTGTTCCTTTACGAACCAATCAAGGAACTGCATCGTGCGGAAATCTCTTGACTCGTATGCTGCGGCGTAAATGTCGTTGATGAGGGAGGTGACGTATTTTTCATGCTCAAGTCCAGCCTCGAGGACGTCCATATGGCAGGTGATGGTCTTGTTGGGCTTGTCTATTGCCTCGAGCGTCACCTTCTGATTCTCGTTCTGAAGATACTGATAGAACAGCATTGCGTGGTCGCGCTCCTCCTGAGCCTGAATTTTGTACCAGTTAGCAAAGCCGTCCAGTCCTGCGTCCTCAAAGTAGTTTGAGAAGTCAAGATAGAGGTATGCCGAATAGAATTCCTTATTGATCTGCTGATTGAGCAGCTCGTGTACCTTTGCGTTCATAAATATTATTCTCCTTTTCTTAATTTGTTTTATTTATAAAAGCTCATCCGAGAGCTTTTCAAGCAGGTTGAGAGCTTCGTCATTTACTGCGGAGCGAATCGTGACTGAGGTTTCCGTAAATTCAAGATTTTTGCAGCCCTCAAGCGAGGCTCTTATTACCTTTGCCGCCATAGGCGCCCAGCTTCCGTTTTCTATAATGGCAACGGTGCGATTCTGGAAATTTCGTTCTGTCAGATGGTCCAAAAACTCGCGCATGGGAGGGAATACGCCCAAATTATAGGTGGAGCTTGCAAGCACAAGCTTGCTATGCTGAAAGGCTTTTGCCGTTGCCTTGGATACGTCGGTGCGGGCAAGGTCAACAGCTTCCACTAAAGCGCCCTTCTCCCTGAGAAGCTCGCAGAGCTTGAGCGCCGCCTTTTTTGTGTTGCCGTAAATTGACGCGTAAGCGATCAGTATGCCGTTGTCCTCGGGCGTGTAGCTTGACCACGTGTTGTAAAGCGCAACGTAGCGGGAAATATCCTTATTAAGCACGGGGCCATGAAGGGAGCATATTATTTTTATGTCAAGAGCCATGGCTTTTCGGAGAACTGACTGCACTTGCGCGCCGTATTTACCGACTATGCCGATATAATATCGTCTTGCCTCGTCTATCCATGCCTCGTCTGAGTCAAGCGCGCCGAATTTGCCGAATGCGTCGGCAGAGAACAGAACCTTGTCATGACTGTCGTAGCTCATAACAACCTCGGGCCAATGTACCATCGGAGCTGTGATAAAGGTAAGCGTGTGCTTACCGAGAGAAAGAGTCGAGCCTTCGCTGACGACAATTCGTCTCTGCGCGAAATCCGTGCCAAAGAAATTCTGCATTATAGAGAACGCCTTTGCGGATGCTACGATGACGGCTTTGGGGTATTTATTCGCAAAATGGACGATATTTGCGGAATGGTCGGGCTCCATGTGATGAACTATAAGGTAGTCGGGGGAGTTGTCGCCGAGCAGACGGTTGATGTTGCTTAGCCATTCCTCACAAAACGAGGCGTCAACAGTGTCAAGTATCGCAATTTTTTCGTCCAGTATTGCATATGAGTTGTATGCCATACCGTTGGGAACTGCGTACTGTCCTTCAAAAAGGTCTATTTTATGATCGTTTACACCAATGTATTTTATATCCTTTGAAATCTGCATTTTTGTCTCCTTTGTCTTGTTTTTTCCGATATATAAACATATTTTCAATTTTTCACTTGATTTTACAAGAATATTATACTATAATATTGAGTGAAAGTACAGAGGATTTTCAAAAAAACTAAAAGAAATTTCTGCCGTGTACCTTCAAAATAGCGATAGCAAGATCGGGAGTGGCAATTATGAAGCAAGCAAAAATTGTAGTTTTGGCAGGACAGTCAAACGCGGTAGGCGTTGGACATCTGAAATGTCTGTCCAAGCATTTCAGCGAAGAAAAGATAAAGGAATATTATGACGGATATAGAAATATCAAGATAAATTACTATTCGCACGACAAAAAGAGCAATGGATTCGTTCCCGTGACGGTGGGATGCACCGAGATAAGCAAGGACACGTTGGGTCCCGAGGTGGGAATGGCTGAGTATTTCAGTGAAAAATATCCCGACGAGGAGATATTTATCGTAAAATGCGCCTTCGGCGGCTCGTGTATGTGGAGAGACTGGATATCGCCGTCGTCTGACGTTGACGGTTATGATAAAAATTCCTATGCAGACCAGCACGAGCATATTATAAGGGCGATGGAGCAGGGATTGCCCATCAGCGCGGGCTGGTGCTACAACGAGCTTGTGAAAATACTCACAGAGAGCATAAATTATCTGAAGGACAACGACTACAGCCCCAAGATCTACGGCTTTTGCTGGATGCAGGGCGAGAGCGACACCTTTATCATGCCGCAGGTCACGGAATACGAAAGACGCTTTGATAATCTATTGTCCGACCTCAATGCTGGCTTTGGCGAATATCTTGAGGACTGCGTTTATATAGACGCGGGTATATCGGAGGTATGGGGACTTTACAGGGAGCTGAATGAGCTCAAGAAAAACCGCGCGGCAAAACATAAAAATACAGTCTATATTGACACCATATCAAACGGTCTGACGACCAAATACGAGCCATTTGAGGAGCCTGATACCTTCCACTATGACTCGGACAGTGTTATAAAGCTTGGTAAGCTGTTCGCGGAGAAAATTGATTTTTAATTAAACACTGCATTTGGTCTGTTCTTTGCGAAAAACAGACCTTGACTATGACTTTTTTGTGTGATATAATATAATCAATGGGGGTGATTTTATGAAAATACTTAATTTTGGATCATGTAATATTGACCAGGTATATTCACTGGATCATATCGTACGCGTGGGAGAAACTCAGACCACGTACAAGCTTGAAACCTTTCCCGGCGGAAAAGGTCTTAATCAGTCCATAGCTATCGCTCGCGCGGGAGCAAAGGTCTATCACGCAGGATGCGTCGGATGTGACGGAGATATGCTTATAGACGTTTTGTCACAAAGCGGAGTGGATCTTTCTTATCTTAAGAGAGTTGACGAGAAAAACGGTCACGCGATCATTCAGGTGACCACCTCGGGAGAAAACTCCATATTCCTTTACGCAGGCTCAAACGAGATGGTGTCCATAGAGTATATCGACTCCGTGCTTGAGCATTTTTCTGAGGGTGACATCATACTTTTGCAGAACGAAATAAGCAATATTGATTACATAGTAAAGCGCGCATATGAAAAGAAAATGAGCATTGTGCTCAATCCCTCGCCCTTTAATGAAAAACTCAGCGAGATCGACTTCAACATGATCTCCTGCGTTATACTCAACGAGGTAGAGGCAGGCGAGATAGCAAAGTGTGACAATGCAGAGGGGTGCCTTAAGTTCTTTAAGGAAAATTACCCGAATATCAAGGTTATGCTCACGCTTGGAAGCCGTGGATGTGTTTATATGGATTCCGAGCACGAGATATTCCAGCCTGCATTTAAGGTTGACGTTGTTGATACGACCGCCGCAGGCGATACCTTCACGGGATATTTCTTGTCCGAGGTATCTCAGGGCACGAACTATGAGGACGTTCTCAAGATAGCTACCGCAGCGTCTGCTATAGCGGTATCCCGCAGCGGAGCGGCGCCTTCTATTCCCCTCAAGGATGAGGTTATGGCAAAGCTTGACGACCTCAGCGCGCGTAAGACCAGCAAGGCGGATGAGATGGCTGGTAAGATAAATTCGTATCTTGACGAGAATATCAAGACGGCATCTCTTGACGAGCTTGCCGAGGTTCTTGGATATTCGTCCGTTTATACAGGTTCGCTCATTAAAAAGCTGACGGGAAAATCCTTCTCAAAGCTTCTTCAGTCAAAGCGTTGCGCCATAGCGGCAGAAATGCTTCTCAATACCGATATGTCGGTTCACGAGATAATCAATGCGGTAGGATACGAAAATGAGAGCTTTTTTAGACGCATCTTCAAAGAAAAATACGGAAAGAATTTCCTTGAATACAGAAGCAGAGGCGGTAAATAAAATGACAAACGAGCAGAGAATGAAAAATTTGTGCGTGCCCTGTGGCAGAGTTGACGTAGTTCTTGACACCGACGCGTACAATGAGGTAGACGACCAGTTTGCCATCTCATATTTGTTGAGATCAAAGGAAAAGCTCAATACAAAGGCAATATATGCCGCGCCCTTCCATAATACTCGCTCCGTAGGTCCCAAGGACGGAATGGAGAAGAGCTATGACGAAATATTCAGACTTCTTGACGTGCTTGACGAGAAGGTAGATGTTTTCCGCGGCTCCGAGAGCTTCCTTTCTGACGAAAATACCCCCGTAATTTCCGACGCGGCGCGCGACCTCGCACAGAGAGCAGAGAACTATTCTCCTGAAAATCCGCTGTACGTTATCGCGATAGCGGCTATCACCAACGTTGCGTCTGCCATACTCCTCAATCCCAAGGTTGCGGAGAACACGGTCGTCGTATGGCTTGGAGGTCACTCCAACGATATGCACGACACGATGGAATTCAATATGAAGCAAGACGTTGCGGCGGCAAGAGTGGTTATGGGCAGCGGAGTGCCGCTTGTTCAGCTTCCTTGCTTTGGAGTTGTCAGCGCGCTTACGATATCGGGTCCCGAGCTTGAATATTGGCTCAACGGCAAGTCTCCCATAGGCACGTATCTTACAAAGACCGTAGTTGACGAGGCTAACACCTACGCCGAGGGACTTGTATGGACAAGATGTATCTGGGATGTTTCCGCGGTGGCTTGGATGCTTAACGATAACGACAGATTCATGTGGTCGAGAGTTATCCCCACGCATATGCCCAACTACGAGCATCAGTACTGCACACCCGAGAACGCTCATCCTATGAGATATATCTATTATATCCACAGAGACGAGGTCTTCCGTGACATTATAGGTAAGCTGAGTAAATAACGCGAAAAAAACAAGGGCGGCTTGACCCTGACGAATAAAACAAACCCTCTTTTGAATAGGCTTTTGTACTAATTCAAAAGAGGGTGATTTTTTTGCTTTATAAGCTTTTTAGGAGATGCTTGAACATTCCGTATACGAGTGTGGAAAACTCGGGGGATTTTGCGCTTGAGAGGATAGGAAATAGATTGTATATCTATCTTGAATGCTCGGACGGGGGAGAGGATTGGCATAATAATCTTGATTTTTTGGCGCGACCGTACAAAAATATGGAGGGCAATTGGCTTGCCCACGGTGGCTTTGTCAAGGTCTGGAAAAGTGTTGAGGACTATATTTCGGACGAGATATTGAACGACAGATACAAAAAGATAACGGTCGTGGGTTATTCACACGGCGCGGCGCTCGCAGTGCTTTGCCACGAATACGCCTACTACCACCGCCCCGACATCAGAGAGCAGATCTTCGGATATGGCTTTGGATGTCCGAGAGTTATCTGCGGTCGTAAATCCTATGAGCACGAGAGAATATGGCGCAACTTCACCGTGATACGCAATATTGACGATATAGTAACACACTTGCCACCGTCACTGCTGGGATTTTTCCACGTTGGGAAAATGATAGAAATAGGCAAGCACGGAAAATATACAAGGATAGACGCGCACAGACCCGAAAATATGCTTCGTGAGCTGCGAATTTATGAGGCAACTCACAGGCAGTAGTCAAAAAATCCCGTCCGACAGGACGGGATTTAATTTTGCTATTCAGTTGGTGGAGCACTCTCCCCGAGTATGGCAGCAAGCTCTTCCTCGGTTTGCTGCGAATCATAGGTAGTACAGCGCACGTGGAGCACGTCGCCCTCGTGTATTGCCTTTACCGCGCGCTTGTCGCGTTGGTCGACGGGCAGTGTGTGCTTGTGAGAGAGAACAAACAGTCCGTTGGGCCAGAAAATATCACGCACGTGCATACCCTCCGCAAAGGTGTTTTTGCCAACGGTGATATATCGCTCGATTATGGTCGTGCTCTTGCCCTCGTTTATTTCGTGCGCAAGGTTTTCAAGTACGCGGTCGTTGATGGATTCCGCGCCGAATATTTCTGTGATCACAAAGGCAACGCCCGCCGCAATAATAACGAATATGACGTTGTCATAGCAGGAAAGCGCCTCAACGGCAAACACTATTGCGGTCAAGGGCATCTTCATCATGCCCGCGATACAGGAAATAATGCCAAGAACGAGAATTACAGTGTAATACGAGCTATCAAGTCCGAAAACACGGTTCAAGATAGTTGCGAGCAGGGAAGCAACTATTGCTCCTATTGCCATAAGGGGCAGAAAAATACCGCCTGTCACACGGTTTGAGTTAGCGCAAAGAGTAAGCGTGGAGCGCACTACCAAAAGTAGAACAAGCATCAATATGGTTGTTTCGCCGTTGACAAGCTCAAGAATGAGCTCGTGACCTGTGGATATAAACGAGAAGGAGAAAAGCCCTGCTGTGAAGGTCAGCGCGAATACGATAAAGATTCGCCACGCGTGAGGGATCTTATTGAGAGTTTTATTGAAAAACTTGAAGATCACACAAGTCGGATGTAGCCATGTCGTTCTGTGAGCCAA
>JAZNWS010000016.1:0-9608 GCA_045593485.1 Eubacteriales bacterium
AATAGCCGTTGCGGTGTCAGTGGTGGTATTTATCATTTCGTATATAAGACGCCGAAATTTCACGGCAATGCGAAAAAAGATAGAGTATATCAACAATTTTTTTGATGCTCTCGGACTTGCCGCCTTTTCGGTAATGGGAACTGAAACCGCATTTGCCTGCGGTCTTGAGGATAAGATTTTTCTATCTGTCACGCTCGGTGTATTGACGGGTGTTGGCGGAGGACTTGTTCGCGACGTTCTTGTAAACGATACTCCTTACATACTCAAAAAGCACGTTTACGCGCTAGTTTCAATACTTGGAAGCCTTATGTACTATATTTTAAGGCTGAATCTCGGAGAATCAATAATCTCAATAGCATTTCCCGTTGTCACGATAGTGGTTTTGAGAATGCTCGCTGCAAGATTCCGCTGGAGTCTGCCGCGCGTACATATAGAAGACGATGTAAGTCAAAATAAGGGTGAATGATCACCCTTATTTTTTTAATGCAAAGAAAATAACCTCTTTTTCGTCCTTGCCAATGGTTTTCGTGAGGTACAAAAACGCGATATAAAAGAATATTGACAGTATAATGTGGAGCGTTATGTCAAGTATTTTTCCGCTGATGTCAAATATTCGAAGGAAAAAATACGCGGTATTGGTTGCGCAGAGAATACATACCACAGGCATAAATATCTGATGAAATATCTTGAATTTCATTTTTGTCACGGATACCATTTTCCAAAGACTTAAAAAGGTATTGAGCATTTCGGTCGCATATATGGATATAACGTAGCCCATAAGCCCCATTTTTGGAATAAGCACAAGTGCAAAAATACAAGCCGTGAACGCGTCTGCGATATTGACGTTCATAGAATAGACCTCGTGCCCCATGCCCTTGAGAATAGCGTCTACGGAGCTGTCAATATACATTATGGGGATAAGCGGAGCCATGAGCTTTATATACCGAGCAGCCTCCTCGCTGTTATAGACCGTCGTGCCAAGTCCGTAGGAATAGAATATCATAATTCCTGACGTGCCTATTGAGAAAATAAGCGCAAGAGTAAGTATTCTGTAGGATATGCGTTTGAGTCGCTCGGGGTCATTTTGTACTCGGCATTCTGTCACCTCGGGTATAAGCAGACCTGAAAATGATGTAATAAAAGCCGAAGGGAAAAGTATGAGCGGCATTACCATGCTGTGCAGAATACCGTAGGACGCAAGCGCCGCCGACCAGGACTTTCCGCTCGCCTTGAGTCCTTTGGGGATAAGTATGTGCTGAACTGTCGTAAGTCCCGATCTTACGCACGCGCTTATCGTGACGGGAACAGTTATGGATAGTAGCTTTTTTGTGATTTTACTCTCAGCGCCTTTGTATAATGAAGGATATTTCAAATGCTTTTTGCTGTCATACTTGTATAGAATAAATACGGCAAGCAAAGAGAAAAATTCAGCAAGCACCGCGCCGAGCACCAGCGCAATACATGCGTATTCCGCGCCGCGACGGACGAATCTTGTCAGGAATATGACGGTAAGAATAATTTTTATTCCCTGAGCAATTATTTGTATCAGAGAGCTTGCGCGCACGCGCTTAACTGCGGTGAAATACCCCGACAGACACGAGCAGAGAGACACGGGAACAAGCGATAGCGCGAGAATTTTCAGCGATCGGATAACTCTTGTATCTCCAAGTATATTTTCGCCAAGCATACCCGACAGAGAAAAGAGAAGAACAGTTGCCGCAAGGCTTGATACAAACGCGCACATAAGAGCTTTTTTAGCGGTCTTGCGCGCGAGCCCCTTGTCACCAACACCCATAGCGTCGGACACCGCGCGCGTAGTACCGAGATTTATTCCCGCGCATCCCAAGGTGACGGCAAAGGCATAAATGCCGCCCATAAGGGCGTACAGTCCCATAGCCTCCGCCCCCGCGGTATTTGAAACGTAAATATTAAACGCAACGCCAACGCCTCGGATTATCAGAGCGGTAGCGGTCAGTGACAGAAAATTCAGAAAAAATCTCCTTGTTCTTGATGACATATTACAAGCCTTTCGCATATCATTTATATATCAAATATATGATGCGGGAAAAAAATTATGATTTTGCAATATGTATTGGCAATACGCAAGCGCTGTAATATTATATTAGAGAAAACGGTCAAACCGAAATTTATTTGCAACGGAGGTGTAATTATGGGTGTCTATGCTTGTACGCTTTGCGGATATGAGTATATCAAGGACGAGGGCGATGCGTCGGGCGGCATAGCAGATGGAGTTGAATTTGAGGATATTCCAAGTGATTGGGTATGTCCCGTGTGCGGAGCAGCCAAGGACGAGTTCGAGCTCGTATATCCTGAAGACGACTAACAAAAAATCCGACTCGCAAGAGTCGGATTTTTGCTTTATAATTATTCGCTTCTTAGCGCTTCAACAGGGTCCTTCTTCGCTGCTGCGCGGGAGGGAATAAGTCCTGCTATGAGCGTAAGTCCCATGCTTATTGCGATGAGAATGAACGCCGCGGCAACGGGAAGAGTAGCCTTAACGTTCGAGAAGCCCGAGAGCGCCTGAATAATGGCGTTTGTGGGTATGCAGAGAAGGAGAGTTATGAGTATTCCAAGTATTCCTGCGCAGGTACCGATAATAAATGTCTCTGCATTGAATACGCGGGAAATATCCTTCTTTGATGCGCCGATAGCGCGGAGAATACCTATCTCCTTGGTTCTTTCGAGAACCGAGATGTTTGTGATTATTCCAATCATTATAGAGGATACGACAAGGGATATAGCAACGAATGCGATAAGAACGTAGGATATAACGTCGATTATCGTGGATACTGACGACATCATAGCTCCAACAATGTCACTGTACTGTATCTGATCCTTTTTCTCAACGGAATTATTGTAATCCTTAATAAACTGTTCGACATACTCCTTGGAGTTAAAATCCTTTGCGTAGAAATTTATAGAGGCGGGGGAAGCCTTTTGAGCGTCGTCAAGCTCCTCAAGCACGCTGTCGTAGGTAGCGTCGATTCCGGGCGCCATGTTATAAAGAGTCTCCTCAAGCTGAATAAACGCAGGGTCGTCTGCCGTCATCGTGCCGAGTATAGTCACGAATATATCCTCGTTGACGGTCATTGTCTTTATATCCGCGGTCATTTTTTCATAAATAACGGACATCTTCTCCTCACCTGCAAGCTCAACAAGTCCGGGCATAGCTACGGGCATTTGCTCGCTCTGCTGAAGTCCAACGAATGCAAGCATTACGCTTTCTACGTCAAGAGAGGGAAGGAGCTTTACAAAGTTATAACGGTTGATTTCAATTTTATCCACGCCGCCCTGCTGCATATCTCCCGTTGACATAGATACGATCTCCAAAAGCTTATCAGCCATTGCCGCCGACATAGGATCCTCGTTAACGGCATCAAGCACGCTTGTCAGTATCTCCGCCTGATTATCTGCGGGAAGGAGCATAAACACGCCGAGGAAGGATTCAAGGTCCTTAACGTTTATTCTACCCTCAAATTCCTCGTTTGTGAGTATCTGCTCAGTCATATACGCGTAGAACATATCCATTGTAGCGGAATCTATCTTGGCAATAAGCTGATCAATTGTTTCGGGCGTGTAATGTGTTCTTTCAAAGCCAAGTCCCGTGAGAACGTTTACGTTGGGAGTTTCCTTTTGCTGATTTATGACCTCGCTGTTTTCATTCTTTTCAAGAATATAGTTTGTAAGCGCCTTTGTATAGCCGACAGCGCCCGAAATGGAGGTTGCGGTAGCATCCACTCTGGGACGTACTATACCGACGATCTTTACATCCATACCGTTTTCGGTGACGAATTTTTCCTGATCGTACCCGGGATATTCTCTGATATCCATCCAACTGCTATACTGCTTATCACCAACGGTGTAGCCCTTCGACGCGTCAGGGTTTTTCTGGAAGAAATCCGCCGTTGTGAGCAGCTTGAATCTCATGTTGAGAATGTCCTCGTAGGTATAGGGAGGAAGCTCCTTGGATTCATATTTGCCGTTCATAAGATCGGCCATTTCCTTGTCTATCTCGTTGGGATCAAGGACACCGAGCATATAAAGGGTCATTTTGCTTATCTGATTGTTGGAGTTAACTACAAGAACTACCTCGTCTGCGGCATCTGCGGCAGGCCAATTACCCGCCACGACCTCGTACTGCTGGTCAAGCAGCTCCTGATTGTCTATCATCTCGGAGAATACGTTGATCGACGAGCCGCCCATCTCCATCATCTCAGTCATTCCTGAGAAGGCATCGCCCATATGCTCAAACACTACCTCCATTCCGACCTTGACCGTGCCGTTTGCGGTATTGAATACCTGAAGGTTGTAGTCGTATGTGAACTGAATATCGCTGACGTATTCGTCGAGCGTGTCTCTGTTTGCGTCAATATGCTGCTTGAATGCCTCAAGGTTGTTTTCTACCGTTGAGGTCATTGCTGACATCATCGTGCCAAGCGAGTCATCAACGTAGATCATACCCGAATCAGAGTAATCGGTGGACGCGGAGGAATTCGTCATCGCAGACAGCATTGCCGACATATCCTGAGTTTCCTTGTAAATAGAAAGGGGATAGGTAGAAAGCGTGTCCTCCTGCACCTGATTTATAAACAGCTGAATACCGTTTGAAAGAGAGAGGATAAGCGCGATACCGATAATACCTATACTTCCCGCAAGGGATGTCATCACGGTACGGCCTTTTTTCGTGAAAAGGTTATTCATGGACAGGGAAAGAGCGGTTCTAAAGGACATTCTGCGCTTTTTATCTGCCTTCTTATTATTTTTCTTTTCCTTCTTATCAACGGGAGCTGCGGGCTCTGTCGCAGCAGTCTCCGCAGAGCTATCGTATGGGTTGGAGTCGTCTATCACAAGTCCGTCGCTGAGCTTAACTATACGCGTGGAATACTCCTCGGCAAGATCGGGGTTGTGCGTGACCATAATAACGAGGCGGTCCTTGGCGACATCCTTAAGTATCTCCATTATCTGAACGCTGGTCTTGGTGTCAAGCGCGCCCGTGGGCTCATCTGCGAGAAGAATATCGGGATTGTTTACAAGCGCGCGGGCAATAGCAACTCTCTGCATCTGTCCGCCCGACAGCTGCGTGGGCTTTTTGTTTATCTGATCGGCAAGTCCTACGCTTTCAAGCGCGGCAATAGCTCGCTGTCTTCTTTCGGACTTGGAAACACCCGATAGAGTAAGCGCAAGCTCAACGTTTGCGAGAACGGTTTGGTGGGGAATAAGATTGTAGCTCTGGAATACAAATCCGATAGAGTGATTTCTGTACGTATCCCAATCCGAATCCTTGAAGGTCTTGGTGGATTTTTCGTTGATAACAAGGTCTCCGTCAGTATATCTGTCAAGTCCGCCGATGATATTCAGAAGCGTTGTTTTACCGCAGCCCGACTGTCCAAGAATTGAGACAAATTCATTCTTGCGGAATTCAAGATTTACACCCTTTAGTGCCTCTACCTTTTCTGCGCCCGTGGAGTACACCTTGGTGATATTAGTTAATTGAAGCATCTATTTTTCTCCTTTGGAAAATGATTCAAAAAATAATTCAAAATCATTTTATCATTCTTTTGTAAACTGAATATGAAGGATAAAAGATTTTTTTGTGATATTTTGTATTTGTCAAATATATTTTATTCTTTGCCTTGGTCTGTTGACAAAATGTAATTTTCGTGATAAAATTATTGTGGTAAATTTTTTTCGGCGCGTAATATGCGCCACGTAAACCAAGGAGGAAATTATGCAGTTCAAAAGATTTTTAAGTGTTGCGCTTGCAGTTGTTCTTTTGATCACGTGTACGGCTATTGCCGTTGCTTGCGACGACAACAATACGCCCACTGAAACACCATCAAAAGCACCCACGGAAGCGCCCACACAAGCACCCACAGAGGCACCCTCGCAGGCTCCTACGGAAGTTCCGTCTGAGACTCCCACCGAAAAGCCTACTGAGCCCCCTGTAGATACAAGAGTTGACTATACCGTTACGGTTAGAGACACTGACGGCAACGCAGTATCTGGCGTAAGAGTCGTTATTTGTCAGGATACAAACTGTTTTAACCCCATTATCACCAATGCAGACGGTGTTGCTACCATGAAGCTTGAGCCCGCAGAAGACTACAAGGCTAAGGTAAGCAAGGCAGATGGCTATGAGTTTACAGATGAATATACAGCGTTTGCAAACGGAGAGACGTCTATAGTTATAGTTATTACCAAAATTTGTGAGCACGAGAACACAGAAACCCTCGCAGCTGTTGACCCCACCTGTACCGAGACAGGTCTTACAGAGGGAAGCAAGTGCGCAGATTGCGGTGAGATTTTAGTTGAACAGACTGAAACTCAGGCGCTCGGACACACAGAGGAGATCATACCCGCAACGGTTTCCTGCTCGAAAAAGGGTCAGACCGAGGGTAAGAAATGCTCCGTGTGCGGCGAAATACTCGTTGCTCCCGTAGATGCTGAAAAGCTTCCTCACACACCCGGCGCAGAGCCCACTTGTACCACGGCGCAGAAGTGTACTGTTTGCCTTGCGGTGCTTAACCAGAAGCTTGGTCACCGTTATGATACGCCTTATGCGGAAACCTGCGACGTTTGCGGAGAAGGTCCCAGAACTATTCCCGAATTTGAGGCAGCTCCTTTCTTTGACACGTTGAAGGTTGGATATAGTAATGTCAAGTCCTTTGCAACTCTCACATCCGGTGAACTTATGGGAGCCACTATAAGCTCTGTTGACATTACAAACGGAAAGGTTGAATTTTCAAGCCTCTTTGCAGGAATGAGCGTTTCTATAACGGGATATGCCGGATTCAATGCCAATATCGTTAATTTCGGATATTATATTGATGACGACTATGCTAACGCTCAGAAATCTCCCGCTCTTGATCCTACTGATGATATGAAGACAGCGGCAGGCAGAAGAGCAAGGGCATTTAATATAACCGCTCAGACAAAGGGCCTTTCAACAGGTGAGCATACGATTACCTTCTTTGCTGAGTTCGCCAAGGGAATTTACGTTGATCTTACCACGTGGAATATCAACGTCGTTGGAAGAGATGACTCCACGGATAAGCCCGTGGCAAACGTAATTATTATTTCAGGTCAGTCCAACGCCTTCGGCGCAAGCCCCATATTCAACGTTGATAAACAGTACGTAAATAAGGCTTATAATAACGTTTACATACACTTTAACAACATAAACGTTGTTGATGATAGCTCAGCCGATGGCGGAACGTGGCAAACGATGTTCTCAAATAACGGCTTTGAAGCATACAGAGGCGGAATGGGAGGCGGAGCGCCTGGATTTATTGGCCCCGAGCATGGTATAGTAGAGTATCTCACAGCTAACGGATATACCGACGATGCTCCTCTTTACATTATCAAGTTTGCCGCTGCAGGTACGTATCTTAACGGTCAGTGGCTCCCGACGGACAGCAATTACGATCTGGATCCCAAGGGACTTGTAAAGGATTTGGGAGATTATCTCTACAATCTGATGCTTTCCTATGCTTACGAATCGTTGGCGTTGATTTCAAAGGATTATAATCCTCAGATTACAGGCTTCTTCTGGGTTCAGGGTGAGTCTGATGCATCGCATATGCCCGACGTAGCCGAAGCTTATGCCAGATATGAGCAGCTTCTTGTAAGCTCCATTCGTACCGATTTTGAGGAATATGCGAACGAGAATGGAATTGCCTTTGTAAACTATGCTATTCAGGAGTCCTTGGAGGGCGATCCCACAGGAGCTTTTCCTTTTGATTACACTCAGTGGACTTATGCAGAAATAGTAAATAACGGCAAGGAGTCAAACTGTGAATATGGTTTTGACTATGACCCCGAGTCAAGTAGTGGAGGAGAATTGATAATAAACGAGACTCCCAGCATTGAAAACTCCTATCTTGTCGCAGCAGACGAGCTCTTGAGTAAGGGCTCCGCAGGAGAAGATCGTGATTTCGCGCATCTTTGCGGCCCCGATATGTTCAAGCTCGGACTTTTGATGGGCGAGGGCTTAATGTTCCTTGAAGCCCTGTATGCTTAATTATAGCTTAAAATAATCCCAAGCACCCGCGGACAACCGCGGGTGCTTTTACGTATATAATATTTTCCTCAGGGCTATTGATTTTATTTTGATTAAGTGATATAATTATAAAGAATTTAGAGAAAGGAGTCTCGGCATGAAGACAGTTTTACGTTTTTTGAAAAAATATAAGCTTGAATGTATCATAGCGCCTCTGTTCAAATTGCTTGAGGCTTGCTTTGATCTCATGGTGCCTCTTGTCGTGCAGTCCATAATCGACAAGGGAATAGCAAACGGCGATAACGGTCACATCATAAAAATGTGTCTTGTACTTGTCGCGCTTGGCATAATAGGTTTGATCTGCGCCGTTATTGCTCAGTATTTTGCCGCAAAGGCGGCAGTCGGTATGGCTACGGGCATGAGACACTCGCTCTTTGCGCATCTCGGTAAATTTTCTTATTCTGAGACAGACAAGCTTGGCACATCGTCTATGATAACCCGAATGACGAGTGACGTAAATCAGCTTCAGTCAGGAGTTAACATGACGCTCCGTCTGTTCTTGCGCTCACCCATAATCGTATTTGGCGCGATGATAATGGCATTTGTTGTAAACAGAGAGATTGCGCTTATTTTCGTGGTTGTCATTCCTGTTCTTGCCATTATTGTTTTCAGCATAATTCTTGCGGGAATACCGCTTTACAAAAAGGTGCAATCAAGACTTGACAGCGTCACCTCACGAACACGCGAAAGCCTTTCGGGCGTCCGCGTTATCCGCGCCTTCAACAAGGAGAGCGAGGAGATAGATGGCTTTGAGACCGCAAATAGAGAACACACCAAAATTCAGAACTTCACGGGCAGAATAACTGCTCTTATGAATCCGCTGACCTACGTTGTGGTCAACCTTGGTATTATTGCGATAATTTATTTTTCCGCGCCCGAGGTAAATTCGGGTAATATGTCACAGGGCGAGCTTGTTGCGATGTATAACTATATGACGCAGATACTCGTTGAGCTTGTCAAGCTTGCAAATACGATATTCCTTGTGACAAAGGCGCTTGCTTGCAGCAGACGTATTCAGGCGGTGTTTGACACTCCCGCGGGTATGAATATGTCGGATGAACCCGTAGCTGAGGGCAAGGAAAATTCTCCTATAGTGGAGTTTGAAAACGCCGCGCTCACTTATTCCTCAGCATCTGCTCCGTCGGTTTGTGGTGTGAATTTCAAGGCATACAATGGCATGACCGTTGGTATCATCGGCGGCACAGGCTGTGGCAAGACCACGCTTGTGAATATGATCCCAAGATTTTACGACGCTACCGAGGGTCAGGTTAAATTTATGGGACGCGGAGTAGAAGAATATGACCTTGAATTTCTGCGCTCGCAGATAGGAATAGTTCCGCAAAAGGCGGTGCTTTTCAAGGGCACTGTGCGTTCAAATCTCTGTTGGGGCAAGGAGAATGCCACCGACGATGAGCTTTGGAGAGCTCTTGAGATAGCACAGGCGGCTGATTTCGTCCGCGAGAAGAACGGCGGACTTGACGCCAAGGTTGAGCAAAAGGGAAGAAACTTCTCGGGCGGACAAAGACAA
>JAZNWS010000017.1:0-8292 GCA_045593485.1 Eubacteriales bacterium
TTTCATTGTCGCCTCTCCTTTACCATTGTTATTGATTTATTTTGGTTGTAAAGTATTATAATAGAACACACGGGAAATCTTCCCTAAATTCATTATAGCACGATTTTGTCAGGATGTAAATAAAAATCCAAAATTTTTTCCGAATCACCTTATGTTTTCGCAATAATGCAGCAAGCTTTTTCTTATTCAACCGCCGCGCGCGGCTTTTTAAGCTTGTCTATTCCCTTCAGAATAAGTATCGTCAAATAATACGTCATACAGATAAACGCGACCGTCACAGCCGAAAGCACGACTATGTAAATAAGCTGACCGCCAAAGCCAAGAGCGTCCACAAGGCTCTGACGTATGGTCTCCACGGGCGCAAGGTTGCACCTGAGCAGATTGTGATAGTTTACCTTCATGCTATTAGCAAGAATTGCGCAAACAGTCTGGAAGCTGCACATAAATATGAGTATTATCTTTATATCCTGCTTTTTGTTGAACTCGAACATTCTCATAGCGACCGCCAATATGAAGTACAGGCACACGAGATTATGGAACACTACCGTGTGGAAGCTTATAAACTGCTCCGACATAGTCGCAATCGCGCCGTCGGAGTAAATAATACTCGGCATGACCAGCATAAAGAACGTCATAGACGAGCAGCAAGCAAACGTGATAGTGTCGATTATCCTCTTTCCCCTACCCTTATAAAAGGAATGCAGCGGCAGAACGAACAGGAAAAGACTGCAAAAATGGAATGGAAGAAAATAAAGGTCGTAATGCCCAGTTTTTATTGAGCTGTACTGCTTGAGCACCTCAAGCACGAGAAGTATCACAGAAATAACCTGAAAAGGAATGTACCTTACCCTGTCGCTCTTGCCACGGAGCAGCTTTGCAAAAAGAAAACCTAATGCTATAAACACAACAAAGGCGGGTAATATCGTAATTGCGTGAAGTTTCGTCCAAAGCATAGAAGAATATACCTTTCTGTCATTTTTTTCATTATATCATAGCAAAGGACGAGCTTCAATTGTTGAGGTGAGAATTTAATAATTTTTAAGAAATGGGGGGAGAAAGATAGCAAGGACGTCGGAAAGCCTTCCCCTTGAGGTGAAGGTGGCAGCCAATGGCTGACGGATGAGGTGTTTGTTCCGCAAGGGTACTGTAGCCGCGGAAAGATAGCAAGGACATCGAGTCCTTGCTATCTTTGGGAATCAGAACCATTACCCGACTCGCAAGCGAGCGGGTGTAATGGTTCGATTCTCCCTCGCGGCCGCCAAACGCAAAAAGGGGGCGGCGATGCCGTCCCCTTTTTTGCGTTTGGTGGAGGTGAGGGGAATCGAACCCCTGTCCAAAAACCTCTTGATACAACTTTCTCCGGGTGCAGTTTATCATTTAGTCTTTTTTGCGTGGGCGCTGACAAACAAGCTCCCAAGCAAAGCAACCGTTTTGTGCGTGATCGGTTCAACGGTCACCGCCGATGCACGTTCACCGCTGAAATGACGCTCAGTCCCGAGTCGCGATACTCTCGGGAGGAACGGGCGGTCCGCAGACCGCGGCACTGCCATTGTCAAGTCCCAAAGGACTTAACAATTAGGCAGCCATAGCAACGTTATTGTTGTCGTTTATTTTTTAAAGTTTGAGCAGTTTAAGAGATTACTCGGCTCTACCCGCTTATCATACCTCAAAATCCCTGTCGAAACCATTGCACCCCCGAGGGAACAAATCACAGGTGATTTGTTCAGTGATATTTGCTCCGCAGGAGCAAATGAGTTTTGCTTGCGCAAAAAGTTGAATCAAAATCTATCCTTCATCTTTCGGTCTATTTCCCTGTCGGCGTCGCGCTTTGCGATCGAGTCGCGCTTGTCGTAGAGCTTTTTGCCTCGGCAAAGTCCGACCTCGACCTTGACGTGAGAGCCTGAAAAATACAGCGAGAGCGGTATAAGTGACACGCCCTTTTGAGCGACCAGACCGTGCAGCTTCATTATCTCGCGCTTGTGCATGAGCAGTCTGCGCGGACGGAGCGGGTCTTTATTAAAAATATTCCCGTGCTCATACGGACTTATGTGCATACCGATAACGAAAAGCTCGCCATTTTTAACGTCGCAGTAGGAGTCCTTGAGATTGACCGCGCCTGCGCGTATTGACTTGACTTCCGTACCGAAAAGCTCAATTCCCGCTTCATATTTCTCGTCCACAAAGTAATCGTGCCACGCCTTTTTGTTCTGCGCGATTATCTTGCCCGACGTTTTCTTATCAGCCATCTTTTGTCCTCCCTTCTGTGATTTGCCTATATAATTATACAGTTTTTCGTCGGCTCTGTCAACACTTTTGATAAAAGAAATTTCGACCAAAAAAGAGTCCGTCGGCTCACACCGACGGACTTGCTTTAACGTTCAGCAATATATTATTATTTGATCTGCGAAACCAGGTTATCCATAGCGATCGTAAGCTCTCGCAATCTTGTTTCAATGAGAGCCTGTGTGATAGAGCTACTGTTGTTGGCAGTTCTCGCAAGGTCATACTTCTCCTTGAACTCTGCCCAGGATTCACTCGTATAGTTAGACTGATTGAGCCTTGCCGCTTCATTTATCTTGGCACTGAGCTCGCTCTTGTCCACGTATCTCTTCTGGATAATGCTCGCAATGCCCGAGCCTGTGCCTACGTTATAATATCTCTCGGTGGATATCCACGTTCCCGTATCAAACGAGTCGTTATCTCCGCCTCCGACGTATCCAACGCACTGCGCCCTGCCCGTATACATTTCACCGAGCTGATACCATTCCGAATTGGCAGAATCCCTTGTAAACACGACTGCATATATGGGATCAACGTACTGATACGTATCAAATACCTCGTCGTTGATAGTCACCGTCGTAAGATAAAGAGTCATTTCACATCCGCGGTAGGTTGTTCCGCCCGTAGTGGGAACGGTATAGCTGCCGCCGGTGTTCAGATTGTTATCAATATTCTCCATCTTTACGATAAGCGTAGTAGCAACGTCAACACCGTCAATGTTTATCATAAGTATATTATCAAATATCTTATCAAGCGCCGCGGTATCGGTATGCGCCGATCCTGCCACGTTACCGATATAAGAAACGTGCCAATCCTTGCCGCTGTACTTTGCCTGCATCGCATCGTAAAGCTCGTTGTATGATTCCTCATTGTTAAGAACATAAAGGAACTGATTGAGCGCGTCGCTGATCACCTGATCCGACTCATTGTCCTGAATATCCGAAATAGGCGTAACGAAGTTAAATTTAAGCACGCTCGTAAGCTTTTCTCCGCCTGCGTCAATGCTTGCGGAATCAGAATAAGTGAATTTAACGTAGAAATCCAAAAACTCACCGGGAGCTATCGGCGTTCTCTTTTTCAGAGGAGTGGTACAAGCCTCGTCGCTGCATACCGCATAAACGATATCCTCGTTACTATACGTACTGTCGCTGATTCCCGACTGACGAGTGGTCGCGCTGTAACCGTATTCCTTTGAGGTATTATTCTTTACCGTTATCTTGAGAACGGAATAAGACGTGCTTGATTCGCCAAGCGATACCGTACTGTTCATTACAGTTGTGGTGTGCGAATTGACTTTAACGTTATCTCCGCCGATATGCTCGGTAGAATATATGTACACGCCCTTGAGCTCTGCCAGCTCAACTCTTCCCGACACCTCAAGGTCATCGGAAAAAGCGGCAAAGCCAATAAAACCAAAAGCGGCCGTAAGGATTAACGCCAATACAAACACCAGCATTTTTGAAGCTGAACCTTTCATATTAACTCTCCTTTCGGCCGTTTAGGATTAATTTTCTGAATTTTCAGTGGAATCTTCCGTGGAAATTTCCACATTTTCCTCGGGAATATCCGTATCCACTTCCGTATTCTCTACGGTGTCATTTTCAACTTCAGGATAAAGATTTTCAACCTTGATTTCAAACACGTAAAGGAAATTCTGAGGAGCGGGTATCATAAATCTCGTGCAGGTACGGTCCTCGTTCTCATACATAAGAATCGGCATCTGTATCGTGTCGCGAATCTCAAGCATTTCACCGAAGGTATCTACAACCAGCACCTGATACCCTTCGTCATTAAAGGGGGTAAGAATTTTCTGTATATACGAGCGATAGCTTGAAACTATCTTATTAACCATTCTCGCATAGTCGATATGTTTGTCTCTCGTAATTACTATAAATACGAAGATCGCAGCAATCGCCAAAGCATCTACGACAGCAAGAACTATAGATGCGATCTTAAATCCGTCCTTGGCACTTGTGTTGTTCGCAAGAATTTTCTGCTCGCCCGTTGCAACCGACGTTGAAACGGTGGGCTTTACGGTTTTTGCGTTAAGCGGAATCTTCAGCTCAACCGAATATTGTCCCGCACTATCACCTGCAAAGCTTTCGCTGGTTCCGAGAACGTCAACGTGCATCTTCACAGAAAGCATCTGCTCAACATTTTCAAGTCTGTAAGCGCCCACGAATTTCGCCGCCAAGCTCTCATACTCCTTGTAGTCAATATTGACGTGCTCGCGGATCTCAAGGCAATTTCCGTGCGTTTCAACGGTTTTTTCGGGAAGAATGATAAATGACGGATCGTAAATGTGCGCTCCCGTGTCCTTGTCCGACACAATAACCTTGGCCTCTATGTAATACGAATACTTAAAGCTTACGTCGTTTGTATCAAGCGCAAGGTCGTAGGAAAAATCTCCCGTTAATTTATCAATAAGCTCGGATACGTACGCGTGCTGACCGTTAAGATACTCCTGCTCATAAAATTCGTTATCAGCAAGATATGCGCGGTAAAGCACATCTCCCCTCTCGGAGTAGTACACGTACGTGTTCTTATTCATTTTAATATAGGTCAAAGACGTTACGAGGAGTGCCACGGTAAGAACGCAAATCACTATCGCGTGTATTAAAATGTGCAGCCTTCTCTTCTTCTGATATGTATCTCGTTCGAGCTTTTCAACTTCAGACACAAACGTCCCCCCTTTCAGTTTTTATTAAATAGCATACGGACCCAAACGGATGGGTAACCGATATACTTTATAGTCGTTTTCGTTATGCCGACAATATCATCGGCTGTTCTATACCCCGGGTCGCGCGTCTGATTTGCGTCGCCCTTGGTATAATATCTTGTCACACCGTCAATATGCTCGACATCCACGACTCGGTGTATAAAAGTCGTGTTGCCTGATTTGAATACGATAATCTGACCTTCGTTTATTATCTGACCGTCATACTGCTCGTAAATTATTCCGTCTCCCTTGCATATCTCCTGCTCCATACTCTCCGAGCCTATCACTATAAGTCCAAAGCGGAACCTGCAGGACAAAAGCCCCATAAAGCTTGAGAGCAAGGCTACAAGCAGAACCGAGACGCATACGCTTATCACGGTTTTTCGCCTTGACGTCGTAAAGCCCCTCCTCGCATACATCCTGTATATCAAAATAAATACCAAAAAATACGCAAGCGGCCTGAAGAACAACAGCATTGATTCAGGCATATCGGGCTTAATGGGAATAATATACGGATAAATAAGCATAACCGTCCTGTATATTACGGGCGGAAGCATACCGTATTTTGATGAAAGATGGTGGTATAAAATATTCGCCGCAACCGCGGGTATTATTATCATACACACAAGATTAACAAAGCCACCGAAGCTTTTGGCGTCTCCGCTTTTGTAAAGCACCGCGGAGTCCAACGCAACGAAAACAAAATAAAAGATAATGTCGGTTATCTTATTCTTCTGCGCGATAATTACGCTGCGTATCAGCTCCGATGAAAATACTATCACAACAAACGGTATAATGTATTTCCACAGGAATACCGGGCTTATTGGAACTCTGACGAATCCGAATTTCAGACCCGTCATATAGTAAGCGGTGATGACGATTATCGCTATCGCCGCTATAAGCACTGCTACCTGCCGCTTTTCCTTGGCAAGTATGCTTCTTTTTTTGACGCCGAAGAAGAACAATGCCGCAAAGGCGGTGCATACCGCCGCAAAGGTTATATTGCTTGCGAGATCGTTTGGAATAAAGCAGACAAGGAGGAGCGCGCATACGAAAAGCGCGCAGAGCAAATAAAATTTTTTCTTATCGCTGTTCATATTCTCCTCCTTGTCTGCATCATCTCCGAGTATCAGGTGTTAGTTGCTTGAATTATGCTCCTGTGTACTGTGCGGAGAGTGCGAATGTAAAGTCGCCTACCGTGTAGGTTTCGTCACCCGTTACAGTGTGATTAAGAGTAATTGTCACCTTAACGAATGCGCTTGCGCCCTTTGCAAGCACGATAGAGTTGGCATAAGTTCCCTCTTCGGTCTCACAGAACTGGATAGTGTCTGTTGTAAAGCCCGCGTCGCCTGTTACAGAGTTTGCTGCCGCCGTGATGGTTGCGGGGAACTCATCACTCTCGTTTACTATCTTTGCGATAACAATAACCTGGTCGTTCTCGAAGTTGAGTTCTCCCGCGTCAATCTTGATGCTCAAAAGGTCGTTTTCGTCGCCGTTTTCCTGTGCGCCAACGGTAACTGTAACACCGTCCGTATCAGCGGCAACAGTCTTGCTTGTTGTTCCTACTACTTCAGTTTCAATGTCCTTAGCAATTACTGTTGCCTTCATTACACCGGCTGCGGTGTCGAAATGAACGTCGTTATCGAAGTCTTCGTTAGCACCTGCGTTGCTGATGCTTACGTTACCTTTTACAGAAAGGTCATCAGTATAACCCGCATAACCGATCACGCCAAGGCAAATTACCGATACGAGAAGAATTGCGATGATAACAAAATTTCTGTTTTTCATATTTCCTCCTAAATAATAAAGAAAGGTTCATATCCATACCTTTACAAGCCGACACTTGTATAAATATGGGTATTACATTTATTGTAGCAAATAATACAGATTATGTCAATAGTTGCCGAAAATTTTTTGTTTAATTAATTTATTTTTTGTTCGCTTTTTTGGATTGTTTCGACAAAAAAAGAGCAAAAACAGAAGGATCAGATTCCTTTTATTCTTGCTCTTTTACACATAATGCGGGGCTTATCCGCTCCTCATTTGACAAGTCAAGTGCGGCTTAGCCTCGCGCCGCTGTGTTTTTTAACAACCGCTGCTATATTTCTGCTTCAACGTATCGATCTTCTGCGGTTCGACGTTCGTCTGAGGATACCAGCCCTTCTGCGCCATCTTGGAATAGATCTGATTTTGCATATTGATACATTCGTCAAGAGCCTGCGCAAACGCCCCGTGTACGTTCTGCGTGGACGACTCAATCGCGCCGTGCATCATAAGGTCGCACTCCCCTTTTATATTGAGCAAAAGGTTTTCCATTATCTGCTTATCTTCCATACTCATACCTCCTTAACCGAGCAAGCCGTAAAATTTGTTAAAGCACTGCGTGTGCTTGTCCGCGAGCTGCTGGGCGAAGCTTTTTAGCTCCGCATCCTGAAGCTGATTTGCAGCCTCGGTGCAGGTCGCCTTGATCTGTGTCTCGTGACCGAGGACGTCTTCAATGTAAAGCAATTCTTTTGGTGACATAATTTTACCTCTCCTTTTTGTTGGTATAGAGAGTTTTGACATAAATAGCGAAATTTATTCTACAAACAGAATTTGCATAAAAATATTTGACACGTTAATTCAAAAATGATATAATAAAGAAAAAGGAGGGCGAAATTATGGGACAAGAAAATAAAAAGAAGAAGAAAAAGCATATAGATAAAACTAAAACTAAACAAATAACCACATTTATTATATTGCAAATTATCGCTATAGTCCTTTTTGCCTCTATGATATATAATTCTGTGCCGATATCCCCTGAAAAAGTTGAAAGTGCCTCTATTCATGTCAAAAATATAGATAATTTACCAACGTATCGCGAACATAGAGTTTTTGTTTACACCGAAAATGACACATATATATTCCCAAATATGGCTTCGTTTCAATTAACAAATGAAGAGCTTGTGGATAAGATAAAAGAGGAAGATCAAATTTTCATAAAATATAGTGAAAGATATAGTCTAATACTCGGACGCCACAAATTCATTGTTGATGCGAGATCTGAATCGGAAATGTATTTATCGTTAGATGAGTTTAATTCTAAAAGGCCGCTTATAGGGGTTATTATACTGATAATCATATTAGAAAGCATACTTGTAGGGGCATGTGTGACTTATTATATCTTTTATCACGGTTTACAATTCTCACGCAAGAAGCACAAAAAAAAGAAACACAATAATTCCATCAAAAATTCAACTTAATAAATGTGCCGGTGGTCGGGGTCAGAACCCTCACAACGGCTTTGCCGTTGT
>JAZNWS010000018.1:0-5307 GCA_045593485.1 Eubacteriales bacterium
CCCAGGGAGTTGCAACCTAGAGTTGTCTTCCTAAGACCGCTTGGCCTCCGACTTCAACACAGGTCGCAGATGCGAAGATCTCCCTGCGGCAGATGCTTTTCTATATCTCGTATAAGCTCCAAAAATCTGTTTATCTGACGGAATTTCGCCTGTTTTTTATCGTAAACTCTGCCGTTCTTGTCGCTGACTCCGAGGTGCTTTAAGAACTCCTCGTCCCCCGACAAAATGTACTTTTTGCTCTTGTTGTTTCCGCCTATCTGCACTCTCGCAAAGGTCTTGTCAGCGAAAAGCTGACTCTCAAGCTTAGATCCGCCGATAACAACGCTCTTTCCCGACTGCGACACCTTATATTCGCAATCCCCCGCCGTCGTCAGCAGATTTATCTGGGAATAGCCGTCAATATATTCAGCAATTCTTGACGCATTGTCTATCTTTATGTTTTCGTGCGTAGCCTTGTTGTCGGTATGGAATATCTCCGCCTGAAGCATAACCTCTCCCGAGATGCTTTTGGGGGAGATGACCGTCTTTTTTATGCTCTTGTCAGCAGGCTTTGAAAAGACTGCCTTCTTAAGCGTCTCGGTCTGCGCGGACTTGAGTATCAGTCTGCACAAAAGCTCTTTATTTTCAAGTAAAATATCACTCATTTTTTCTTTTTCTTCTTTGATTTTTTGTCGTCAGCCTTGGGCACGTACGCGGGGTTTTTCTCGCCGCAATATACGCAAGTCTCACGGACAATCGGTATTGTATGTCCACAGCCCTCGCACCTTACAAAATCCGAGTCCTTATATATTTTTTCGGGCTTTGGTTTCTTGCCCTTGGGGGTCTCGTCCTCGGCATTTTTCTTTTTGCCGAGCGAGATTTTGGATTCCTCGCCGTTGAAGAGTCGCTTCATATTCGTTCTGTGCATAAAGATAACGAATACCGCGATAAGCACCGCAAAAAGTCCTATCGCGCCCTGTCTCTCGGGCGGTATAAACGCGCGGGTGAATAAAGGATAAAGTCCAATTCCTATGATCGACGCGAGTGACACGTACTTTGTTCCCACAACGATTATAACGAACACCAAAAAGCAGAACAAAAACGACAGCGGGCTCATCATAAGCACGACAGCCGCCGCGCAGGCAACGCCCTTTCCGCCCTTGAACTTATAGTATATCGGAAACATGTGTCCGAGTATTACGAAAAATCCCGCAATCGCACCGCCAAATGAGTGTCCCATCATAAGCCAGCCAAAGCCTACGCTTATAAGAGCCTTAAGTATATCGCATCCAAGCACCAATATGGACATTTTTTTGCCGTAGGTACGGAGGGTATTTGTCGCGCCCGCGTTTCCGCTTCCGTGACTGCGGATGTCGTCGTGAAAGAACTCCTTGGAAAAGATTATAGCGGGGTTAATGCTACCCAAAAGATACGGTACTATGGCGCAAAGCAGAGCAAACGCCACGGTAAGAGCCGTATAATTCCAGCCCGTGCTTTGACATACCCAAGCCCACACGCTCCATTCAATAGCGGGAGCCGCCTGTTCTGCCGTCTGCTGAGCAGCCGCGCTCAAAAATTCAACATTCATACTAAAACACCTTTAAAAAGTCTATCAGAATAATTCAATAAGGTCCTTACGGCTCTGCGTAAAGTCGTAAATGCTTCCGTCCTCGCGGCAGACGACCATATCCTCGATACGACAGCCGTACTGTCCCTCAAGGTAGATACCCGGCTCGACCGTGACAACGTGTCCGCGCGAGAGCTTGACGTCGTAGGTAGGAATGCTTGCAAGTCTGGGCGCTTCGTGGATATACATTCCGACTCCGTGACCAAGGCTGTGACCGAATCTGCCCTCGTATCCCGCGTCGTTTATAATGTCGCGCGCAATCTTGTCTGCGTCGCGGCAAAGCATACCCTCGTGCAGAGCCTCAAGAGCCGTGGTCTGCGCCAAAAGCACGGTGTTGTAAAGCTTTTTCATATCCTCGTCAGCTTTACCGAGCACAACTGTTCTCGTCATATCCGAGCAGTAGCCGTCTACCCTTGCGCCAAAGTCGAGTGTAAAGAATCCGCGCTCGAGCTTGACGTTTCTCGGTACCGCGTGAGGCAGAGCCGAGGCTGTACCCGACGCTGCGATGGTATCAAAGGCAAGTCCGTCCGAGCCCATACGTCTCATAAAGAACTCAAGCTCCAAAGCCGCCTCTATTTCCGTCATATTGGGTGTGAGGACTTTCAGCATATGAGAAAATCCCGCGTCGGTTATCGCCTGCGCTTTTTTCATTTTCTCTATCTCATCTGCGTCCTTGTAAAGCCTCATTCCGTCGGCGATTTTGGACGCGCCCTCTGAAAGCTCCTTGCCAACAAACATTTTTTTCATTCTCTCGTAATCCGAGTAAGAAAGAGTTGCCTCCTCAAAAAGTACGGTCTTAACGCCCTCGTTGTCCATCAGGGACGACAGGCAGGTCAGCATTGACGTACTCGGCATAATTACCTCGTACTGCGACTTGTCAACAGTCATATTTGCCGCCTCGATGTAGCGGAAATCCGCAAGCACGTAGGACTTATTCTTGGTGATAAGCACGTAGCCGTCGGTGTAGTCAAAGCCCGTCATATATCTTATATTTATCTGCGAGGAAATAACCGCCGCGTCAGCGCCGACTGCGGCAAGCTCCCTCTGAAATCTTTCAAGTCTGCTCATAATATCTCCTTAAAACAACTGTTCATAGTATTTTTTCATTTTCAACGCGTCCTCGGGCATAGTTCCGTCAGACTCGCATATAATGCGGGGCGTCCAGCCGTCCTTGGCAATAGCCTCTATAAGCGGCTCAAAATCGGGGCCGTAAACATTGTCCGCAAAGGTAAGATGCTTCTTTTCTCCCGCGCCTGTAAACTCAATTTTTGAGAAATGGCAGTGCAGGTTTTTGGCAACCTCCTCGCCGCAACCGCGCGCTATCTTGTCAAACACGTATCTGTAATCGTCAACACTGCGGAAAAGTCCGCCCTCGCGCGCGTTCATGTGACCGAAATCCACGACGGGCGCATAGTGCTTGTCTACCTGACATTGTTCTATGACCTCGTCAAGCGTGCCGAGCTGATTGACCTTGCCCATGGTCTCAATTCCGAGCTTTATGGGAGTATCTCCGACCGCCTCGATGACCTTCTCCAGCGTGTCCATCGACAGTCTCATGGCTTCCTCGCGGCTTATCTTTGCCGCGCTTCCGCTGTGAATGACTATGGTATCCGCGTGGATAAGCTCCGCCGCCCAGAGTGATTTTTTGATATATTCAATGCTGTTGAGTCTCTTTTGCTCCTCAACGCTTGAGAGCGAGATAAAATACGGTGTGTGGAGTGACATCAAGACTCCGTGCTTCTCCGCCTCCTCACCTATCTTGCGAAGCGCCGCCTCGCCTGCCATAATTCCCTTGCCCGCCTCGTATTCGTACGCGTCAAGTCCAAAGCTCCTGACCCATTCGGGAGCCTGCGCGGTGGATTTTTTGCCCTCTGCGTAAAACAGCTCGCCGTTTCCGCCGGGACCGAATTTTGCTCTATCCATAATCAATTTCCTTTGTAATTTTCTTATAACCGAGGGGAGTATCAGTCAGACTTCCTTCGTTTGTAGCGTCCTTCAAGCCAGAAGGCGCATATTTCCCCATATTCTTCGCCGTGTGCTTTGACAAATTTCTTTATCGTGGGGACTTCAAGCGCGCGCTTGCTTCTGAAAAACAGGTTGTTTTTGTCCTTAATGGGCGGCACAATTATCGTCACAAGACCTATATTGTTGCCCGCGACAGCGTCCGTCAGAAGCTGGTCGCCGAGCATTGCGGTGTTTTTCACGTCGCTGCCGAGCAGCTCCATAGCCTTATAGAGATTTTTGGGAAACGGCTTGCCGCTCTTTGAAAACGCGGGAATACCTATCATACCGTTGAAAAGGTCAACCCTCTGTGCGTCGTTATTTGACACGAATGCCGCCTTGATTCCGTTCTCGTCAAGAGATTCAAACCACGCCTTGATGTGCTCGTCAGGCAGAGGCTGCTCGTAGGGCGCGAGAGTGTTATCTATATCTATGAGAAGCGCCGATATACCAATGCTTGTGAGAAACTCGGGAGTTATGTCCCTGTACGTCGCAAACATATAGTCGGGTGTGAAAATTTTCGCCATACTTACTCCATTATAAATAAATATTCATAATATTATACTATATAATTTTGTAAAGGTCAAGACGTAAAATGTAAAAATATAAAAAAGCCATATCAAAGATATCATAACTATAAAAAGGTGTGCGACACTCAACAAGTGTCACACACCCTTCAAAACGTCAATCTTTTTCTATCAAATGCCAAATTTATTTAGTAGCAACTGTACGTCTGCCGGCTTTATCACCTTGCCCATCGCAACCACCTTCTCGTTTACAACGATGGCAGGCATACTCATCACGCCGTATTCCATAACTTTGGCAAGGTCGGTGATATACTCAACCTCAACGGACAGCCCCATATTCTTTACGGCTTCCTTGGCATATTCGTACTGCTGATGGCAGGACGCACAGCCTGCTCCTAACACTTTGATACAATAGATGCCTCCAACAGTGTTATCGCAGCATTCTGTGCTAACAGGCGCTTTCTCCGCAACCGTACCGCACGAACAGCAACAACTCTTTTTTTCATCTTTTTTCTTTCCGAAAAGTCCCATAACAAAAATCCTCCTTGAAATTAAATAATAAGTGGTTGAATTAGGTTAAAGAAATATCCCACAAGGATAATTCCAACCGTACATATTGCGATAAAGATGCCGAGTAATTTGGGCTTTACTGCTTTCCGCAACATTATAATTGACGGTAAGGACAGCGTTGTAACGCCCATCATAAAGGACAGTACCACACCGAGCAATGCTCCTTTTGCAAGCAACGCTTCTGCAATCGGTATCGTTCCGAAGATGTCGGCATACATAGGAATGCCTGCAATGGTGGCAAGGATAACGCCAAACGGGTTATTGCCGCCGAGAGCTTTAACCACCCATTCTTCGGGAATCCAATTATGAATAAGTGCGCCAATGCCTACACCAACAAGAACATACGGCAATACCTTTTTGGCTGTGGATAGCACCTGCTCCCAAGCATATTTCATTCGATCTTTGAAGCGGAGCTTTTCTTGCTCTACTTCAAATCCCTTTGCGTTTCTTATAAAATCCTCGACTTGATTTTCAAGGTGGAGCTTTTCAATCAGCGTACCACCGAGAACGGAAATCACAAGACCAAACAAAACGTAAGCAACGGCGACCTTCCAACCGAAAATGCTCATCAGAAGCACAAGGCTTCCGAGATCGACCATCGGA
>JAZNWS010000019.1:0-11087 GCA_045593485.1 Eubacteriales bacterium
TAACGGAAAGCTTGACGTAGGTGGAGCTGTCGGACGCGGATTTCTCAATATGATAAAGGACATCGGCGAGGGCGAGCCCTATAACGGCTCTGTCGAGCTTGTGTCGGGCGAGATCGCCGAGGACATCGCAACCTATTACGCAGAGAGCGAGCAGGTACCCACCGTTTGCTCACTCGGTGTGCTTGTTGATACAGACTGGTCGTGCAAGGCGGCGGGCGGAATTATCATTCAGCTTCTTCCTTTTGCAGACGAGGAGACCGTTTCGCAGATAGAAAAGAATATCCCCAAGCTCTCAAACATCTCCCGACTTTTCGAGGAGGGAATGGACAATCAGGAAATCCTCAAAATTGCTATGGAGGGAATAGAATACGACTTGTTCGACGAGATAGACGTAGACTACCTCTGCACCTGCTCCGAGGAGAGAATGAGACAGGCGCTCGCATCCATCGGCAAGACCGACCTTGAAAAGCTCTTTGCCGAGCAAATAGCCGAGGGCAAGCCCGAGGAGCTTGAAATAGTTTGCAGATTCTGTAATTCAAAATATACCTTTAAGCCGAACGACCTCTATTAAAAAAAGCCTTGCCGCGTGGCAAGGCTTTTTCTGTCACAAAAACATCTTCCTGAGCTGCTTGCCCTTGAGCGCTGCTTCGAGCGCATCGGGCACCTGCGAAAAGTCGGATACTAACGAGTGCGGTTTTTTGTCGGGATCGTCCTGACACATAGGCACGAAATATATATTTTTCCGCACCAGAAGCTTTGAAATGTTCGCAAGGTTTGCGGACATCGCGTCATTTGACGCCAAAGCGATAAGCAGGGGACGGTCGCACCGCAGATGCGCCTTTGCCGCCATACACACGGGTGTGTCGGTTATACCGTTTGCAATTTTGGCAAGCGTGTTGCCCGTGCAAGGGCAGATAACAAGCGCTTCAAGCGCCGCCTTGGGTCCTAACGGCTCCGCCTCGCCTATTGAGTGGATTATGGGTCTGTCACACAGAGTCGCAACTTTCTGATTCCATTCGGAAGCCTTTCCGAATCTTGTATCTGTATAATACGCGTTATTACTCATTATTGGCACTACGTCATATTTCTCCTTGAGCTTCTCAAGGGCTTTATATGACTTTTCAAAGCTGCAAAATGAGCCACACATAGCAAAGCCTATCATATATAAATAACCCTTTCTTTGAGATTTTGGTATATGCTGTCAAAAATGTATCCGCCCGCGCTTTCGGGAGAGTATCTGCCGGGGAGCGAGGGCGCAAAAATTATCTTCATGCCTGCCTCACGAGCCGCGCGAAGATTTATTCCGCCGGGGCAGGAGGCAAGCTCTATATATGTCGCAGAGCTTTTCTTTCCTATAAGCTCCTCCGTGAAAATCAGGGAGGGAACTGTATTGAATATTATATGACTGTTTTGTATAGTCTGCTTGAACTTTTCGGCTTCTGCCAAGTCTCCTATCTTTACGACCCTGCACCCAATCGACGCGGCGTGACTCAACGCCTCGTCCTTACGCGCGGCAACCGTCACGTCAGCGCCCATAGAAAGCAAGAGCTTTGTAAGATATTTTGCTATCCGTCCGTAGCCGCCCACAAGCACCGAGCTGCCCTTTATAGTCACGTCGGTGTTTTCCATAGCCACCATTATGCCTCCCTCAGCGGTGGACTCTGCGTTGCTCTGCAAAAACTGCTCGGACAGGGAATAGTCAATAAGAGAAACTCCCTTACTTTCTGCCATATCCCTGATGCTTTTGCTTATGTTTCCGCCAAGGATATGCTTCACACCGCACCTCTTGGCGCAGTCGAAAACATCGGCTATAAGTATCTGCTCATCTGCATCTCCAACGCTAGAGAGCACGTGCGCGCCGTCACGCGACATGGGCATAGGGAGCACTATAAAATCTCCGTCCGCAATAGCCTTTTCAAAGCCACTACAGACTTTTATGCCGCTATATGCCGACAAGTCCTCACTTGATTTGCATATATTGACAGTATGTCCGCGAGACGCCAGCGCCCTTGCGAGCGCCGCTATGCGCTTGTCTCCTCCTATAAGTGTAAATCTATATTTAATACTTTTCATATTCGCCTCCGTAAAGAAAAACTACTCATTCCTATTTTATGCTGACACAAGTAGGCGTGACATTTGTCGAAAGATAAAATATTTTGAAAAGGCGGAACTTATTAACAAAAAATTCATACAAAAAAATTCCTCTTATGATATAATAAATTATAATTAAATAAAATGCAAAACTATGTTTTTAAGGATGCGGACACAGTCCCGCAACCAAGAAAGGAAGGGTTATAACTATGGCAGAATTAAAGATGCTCGCCATCGACCTCGGCGCGTCCAGCGGCAGAGGCATCGTCGGCTCGTTCGACGGAGAAAAGCTTACACTCAGAGAAAATCACCGTTTCTCTAACGACCCCGTTTTCGTTAACGGAAGATTCACTTGGGATATTCTCAGAATCTTCTTCGAGATCAAAAACTCCATCACAAAGACCGTTATTGAGGGCGACAACGTTTCCTCTATGGGTATTGATACCTGGGGCGTTGACTACGGCCTTATCGACAAAAACGGCTATATGATGGGCAACCCTGCGCACTACAGAGATACAAGAACAGTTAATATCACCGATTACGTAAAGAACTTCGTTTCCCCCGAGGAGATCTACAATGTGACGGGTATTCAGGCTTGTGATTTCAACACTCTCAATCAGCTCGCTGCTGACAAGCGTGATGACGCCGAGCTTCTTGAGAGAGCAGAGAAGATGCTCTTCACACCTGACCTTCTCAACTACTTCCTCACGGGTAAGATGGCTATGGAATATACCATCGCATCCACAGGTATGATACTTGATGCAGCAAAGAGAGAGATCTCCTACGACCTTACTGATAAGCTCGGAATCAAGCGCTCGCTCTTCGCTCCCTTGGTTCAGCCCGGCACCTGCCTTGGCGGACTTCTTCCTCAGATTAACGAGGAGGTTGGTAAGAACAATATCAAGGTATATACCGTTGCTTCTCACGATACCGCAAGTGCGGTTATCTCCGTTCCCGCAACTAACGACGACTTCATTTACATATCAAGCGGCACCTGGTCGCTCATGGGCGGCGAGCTCAAGCAGCCCCTTATTAACGACGCAACAAGACTCGCTAACTTCACAAACGAGGGCGGCGCGCTCGGCACTATCAGATTTCTCAAGAACATTATGGGTCTTTGGATCATTCAGGAATCCAGACGTCAGTGGAAGCGTGAGGGCAAGGACTACAGCTTCGCGCAGATGGAGGCTTGGGCTAAGGAGGCAACACCCTTCCAGTCGCTCATCAATCCCGACTACTATACATTCGGCACTCCCGGCAATATGCCCGAAAAGATCCGTGACTACTGCCGCATGACAGGTCAGCACGTTCCCGAGAGCGTAGGCGAGGTTGTTCGTTGCATTTACGAGTCTCTCGCTCTCAAGTACAGATACACGGTTGAAACTATTGAAAAGCTCAACGGCAAGAAGACAAAGATGATCAACGTCGTAGGCGGCGGCACAAAGGATAAGTTCCTCTCTCAGATGACTGCTGACGCATGCGGCATCCACGTATGCGCAGGTCCCGAGGAGGCAACCTCTATCGGTAACCTTATGATGCAGGCAATCGCCGCAGGCGAGGTAGCCGATCTTGCTCAGGCTCGTGAGGTAGTAAGAAACTCCTTCGAGATGAAGCACTATGATCCCACAACTGAGCGCGGTGCATGGGATGCAGCTTACGAAAAGTTCTGCAAACTTCAGTAATCAAATTCATTTATAAATAAAAAACGATATCGAATAATGACCGCAGAAAAATTTTACAAGACAAGGCGCTTTTGCTTTGCAAAAGTGGACAGCAAGCTACTGCTTGCGTATCGTACCGGAAAACGCAAGGCGAAGGCTTACTACCGTAAGTTGAGCCGCGTTTGAGGAACAACGATGGATTGTGAAATTTTTCAAAGGTCAATTGGAGGAAGAAAATGAAGGAAGCACAGATTGCCGAATTGAGTGTCATAGGTATGAAGGGAAGCGAGGGCTTTGTCGAGCAGGTCGACAACTACCTCAAGGACTGGCGTAGACACAACAGTGAGGACACTTATCTTGCAGAGGTCGTTTGTCCAAGATTTGGAACAGGCGAGGGCAAGGCAGTTATCCACCAGTCGATGCGCGGACAGGACGTATATATTTTTTGCGACACGTTTAACTATGGCGTAAAGTACCGTATGCACGGTATGGAAGTACCTATGAGCCCCGACGATCACTATGCTGATCTCAAGAGAATTATAGCGGCAATAGCAGGTAAGGCAAGAAGAATTACCGTTATAATGCCTATGCTCTACGAGGGCAGACAGCACAAGAGAAGCACACGCGAGTCGCTTGACTGCGCAATTATGCTTCAGGAGCTTGTGGCGATGGGTGTGACAAACATAATTACGTTTGATGCTCACGACGCAAGAATATCAAATGCTATCCCGCTTTCGGGATTTGACAACGTAAGACCCTCTTATCAGATGGTCAAGGCGCTCATCAGAGCCGTCCCCGATATAATTATTGACAAGGATCACCTTATGATGATATCTCCCGACGAGGGAGCGATGTCCAGATGTATGTACTATTCCTCCGTGCTTGGTCTTGACATCGGTATGTTCTACAAGCGCCGTAATTACTCGGTAATCGTAAACGGAAAGAATCCCATTGAGGCTCACGAGTATCTCGGTAAGGACCTCACGGGCAAGGACGTTATTATCGTTGACGATATGATCTCCTCTGGCGATTCATTACTTGACGTTTGCTCACAGCTCAAGGAAAGAGGAGCAAAGAGAATATTCGCATTTGCCTCCTTTGGTCTGTTTACGGGCGGATTTGATAAGTTTGATAAGGCGTATGAGGAAGGACTCATCTGTCGCGTATTCACAACCAACCTGATTTACCGTCGTCCCGGACTTCTTGAAAGACCCTGGCACGTTGACGTAAATATGTGCAAGTACGTTTCCTACATTATCGATACTCTCAATCACGACGCGACAATCAGCGGTCTGCTTGATCCTGCAAAGAAGATAACAAGCATCGTTGCAAAGCATAAGCGCCAGATGGAGAAAAAAACTACACACTAACTGATTTTATAAAAATATAACCGCCAGTTTGGCGGTTATATTTTTTACATTCATATGCAGTTAATAAATATGTGATAGTATAAAGTGTTAAAATATATGTAAATTCAAAAAAAGGATAATAAAAATGAGCAGAAATGAAAAAGTCTGCGCAGCTAAAAAGACTTCTATCGGCGGTCAGGCGCTGATGGAGGGAATTATGATGCGCGGTCCAAAGGTGACGGCTATGGCGGTCCGCAACACCGACGGAGAAATAATAGTTGAAAAAGAGCCCACAACAAGCGCAGACGCGCCCAAAATATTCAAGCTTCCCATTTTCAGAGGACTTTACAATTACATCTACTCAATGAAAACAGGCTCAAAGTACCTTATGCGCTCGGCAGAGCTTTCGGGACTTGAGGAGCTTGAGGAGGAGATGGAAAAAGAAAAGGCGGCTAAAAAAGCTGCTAAGAAGGCAGAAAAGGCTGCAAAGCGCGGAGAAGCTGTTGAAGCTACTGATGCAAGCACAAAACAGGCTGACACTGTTGAGGAATGCGCTGATGCTACCGAAACAGAGGCAGTCAACAAGACCCCCATTGATGAAAAAAGCGCGTCTAAACAAGAAAAATCAAGCTCAAAGGCTACGACAACTATCGTTATGGTAATAGGCGTGGTTTTGGGTATTGTTCTCGCAATAGGTCTTTTCATTGCGCTTCCTGCATATATATACGACCTTATAAAGCTAATACCCGCAATAGGAAACGAGGATAACATATTCCTCGCGTCCTTCTACAAGTCTCTCTTTGAGGGAATTATAAGAGTAATTCTTCTTGTTGGCTATATGGCAGCTATCGCGCTTATGAAGGACATTCGCCGCACGTTTATGTACCACGGCGCAGAGCATAAGACTATCTTCTGCTACGAGGCAGGTCTTGAACTTACGGTTGAAAACGTAAGAAAACAGAAAAAGCACCATCCAAGATGTGGAACCAGCTTCCTTATCCTTATGGTACTTGTAAGCATATTCGTATCATTCTTTATAGACCCCGTATATGCTCTTATAACTCACTCTACGGAAATGCCCACCATTATGAGAGTAGGGCTCAAGCTCCTTCTCATTCCGCTCATCGTAGGCATTGGCTATGAGCTTCTCAAGATCGCGGGAAGACACGACAACGTACTGACGAGAATTATCTCCGCTCCCGGTATGTGGCTCCAGCGCATAACCGTCTACGAGCCCACGGACGATATGATAGAGTGCGCTATCGCGGCTATGAAGGAGGTTATCCCCGAAAATAGTGAAGAGGATAATTGGTGACATTATGACAGAAAATTATTTGAACGCAGATGCAGCCGTTAGTGAGCAGCTTTACAAGGAAATTTCGGAAAATGCGAAGATTGCCGTCACAGAGCTGCTTGATACCGCGTGCCTCAGGGCAGGCGATATATTCGTGGTTGGTTGCTCCTCCTCCGAAATACTCGGCTCAACAATAGGCAAGGGCTCAAGCTACGACGCCGCAAAGGCAGTATTTGAGGTAATTTATCCGATACTGAATCAAAAGGGAATTTATCTTGCCGCTCAATGCTGTGAGCACCTTAACAGAGCTATCGTAATTGAAAACGAAGCTGCAGAGAAGTACGGATATGAGCCTGTGAGCGTTATCCCTCAACCCAAGGCGGGCGGCTCGTTTGCAACGGTCACATATAAAAACCTTAAAGCTCCCGTCGTCGTCGAGCAAATAAAGGCTCATGCGGGAATAGATATAGGCGGAACCTTGATAGGAATGCACCTCAAGGCTGTTGCGGTGCCCGTAAGAGTTTCGGTATCAAAAATAGGTCAAGCAAATATAATATGCGCTCGCACTCGCCCGAAATACATCGGCGGTGAAAGAGCCTGTTATAAATAATAAAAAAGTTGCAACCCTGCGGTTGCAACTTTTTTATTATTCACCCTCGTGGAAAACTATGGTGTCAACCTCGCCGTCTCCGTCGGTATCTATCATTGTCGCTTCTGCCTCTCCGTCACCGTCAAGGTCAACCTCAGCAAGAATCTTTTTTGCTCTACGTTTCTGGATATACTTAACCGCAACCCAAACTGCAGCCGCAGCGCAAAGAATAGCTATAATTACCAAAACTACCTTTACGACTATATTGCTCTTGTTATCCTCAACTACGAGAACATCATTTTTTTTCATAAAAATACCTCCTTCAATGAATTTAATACTACTCTATAATTATATCATTGACAATTAAGAACTTTGTTAATACTATGTAAATAATGTCAATATCTGCCATCAATGAAGCAGAAATGCGAGTATTGTTGCAACCGAACCGAAAAGCATAAATGCTGTAAGCGCAATTGCAGCTACACGAATCCAAAGCTTTCTCTTGTTGTTCATAATCTTTACCTCCTGATAAAATTAAACGTCTATACTTAACTGTTGCTTTAATATGTCTTTTTCGGAAAGCAGAACTCCCGTTGCGGGAAGCTTTAGCTTTCTGTATCCCTTGGTGTTTTCAAATACACTCTCGAAATCGGACAGAGCGCGCTTTACAGTGACACCTGACTTGAAGGACATAAGCTGAACTCCGCCCGAGGTCTTGGTTGCCTTCAGAGGAATAAGCGAGGTCTTGATGATTATCGCTCTGTCGTTTGAGGATATAAGCATTATCTCAAACGGCTTTTTCTCAACCTCCGCAAATACCTCAACAAGCGGGGAAGCGTTTGAGCAGACGCTCTTGAGCTTTCTTCTTGTCGCTGTTGTCTCATAAGCCTTTTGAGGAACTCTTACACCCTTACCGTTTTCAAAGATGTATACAAAGTTTTCGCCCTCATTGAACTGATTTTGAATATTCATAAACACGGGGCGCTCGCCCGGCTCCATATTGAGCTTTGCCGCGACGAACTCACCCATAGCCGATGCCTTGGTGTTTTCAAAGTCGCAAACGCGAGCTCGGTACATCTGACAGTGGTCGGTAATAAATATGACCTCGTCCTTGTTTTCCGCGTCGAATATCTGTCGCAGGCTGTCTCCGTCCTTGAATCTTTGCTCGTCGTTTCCTTGGAGAGACTTGAATGTGATCTTCTTGAAATAGCCCTCGCGGGAGAGAACAAGACGGCAGGGATAGTTCTCGATCTGCTCCTCCTCAACGTAGGTATCGATCTCGTCCGAATAGACAATCTGTGTCTTTCTGGGCTGACCGTATTTCTTCTTTATGTTCGCAAGCTGTGCGCCGATGACTGCCTTGAGCTTGAGCTCATCGGCAAGTATAGCCTCAATGTCAGCCATCTGCTGCTCAAGATCCTTGACCTCGGATATTCTGTTAAGAATATACTCACGGTTGAGATTACGGAGCTTTATGTCCGCGATAAAGTTAGCCTGTATCTCATCGATCTTGAAGGCTTTTTCAAGGTTGGGAACAACGTCCTCCTCCTTCTCGGTCTTACGGATTATCTTTATCGCAAGATCTATATCAAGAAGTATCTTGGCAAGCGCCATAAGTAAATGGTGCTTGTCTCTCTTCTTTTGAAGATCAAAGTTAAGCTCGCGGCGAACACACGCCATTCTGAACACTATCCACTCGGAAAGTATCTCGGCAACTCCCATTTGTCTGGGCTCTGCGTCAATAATGATATTGAAATTGCACTTGAAGCTGCTCTCAAGAGGGGTGAGCCTAAAGAGCTTTTTCATAAGCTTATCGGGATCAGTGCCTTTACGAAGGTCAATTGTAAGCTTAAAGCCGTCCTTATCTATCTCGTCTCGGAAATCAACGACCTCCTTGAGTCTGCCTTCCTTTATAAGCGCAGTCACCTTATTCTGTATCTGCTCGATCGTGGTGGAGTAGGGAATTTGTATGATGTCTATACAGTTTTCATTCTCATCGTACGTATATCTTGCACGGAGCTTGAACGAACCGTCACCCGTCTCATAGATGCTCCTCATCTGCTCGGCGTCATAGATTATCTGACCGCCGCCGGGGAAATCGGGAGCCTTTATTATCTCCATCAGCTTTTCGGTAGAAATATTGGGCTTTTTAAGAATAGCTATCGTGCCGTCGCAGATTTCAGCGAGGTTAAACGAGCATATATCCGACGCCATACCTACCGCGATACCGCTATTGGGATTGACAAGAATATTCGGGAACGTTGTCGGGAGCAGCACAGGCTCTTTCATAGTGCCGTCATAGTTATCCATCATATCTACGGCGTTCTTGTCTATACCGCTGAATATCTCATTACAGAACGTATCAAGCTTTGCCTCGGTATAACGGGGAGCCGCGCACGCCATATTGGACGAATACTGCTTACCAAAGTTTCCCTTGGAGTCCACAAATGGGTGCAGAAGCGTCTCGTTTGACTTTGTAAGTCTCACCATCGTGTCGTAAATTGACTGGTCACCGTGAGGGTGGAGCTTCATTGTCGCGCCGACGATATTTGCGCTCTTGGTTCTAGGTCCGCTGAGCAAGCCCATTTTATACATAGTATAAAGAAGCTTACGGTGAGCGGGCTTAAAGCCGTCTATCTCGGGAATCGCTCGAGAAACTATAACGCTCATAGTATAGGGCATATAGTTTTTCTCAATAGTCTCAGTTATTGGCTGATATATCACGGGAGCGTAGACTATCGGCTTTTTTTCTTCTTTTTTCTTTTTCTTCGCCATATTTTAGTATGACCTTACCTTTTCTTTATTTATCAGTCTGTTATTTTATTTCTTTTACAGTATGCGCAGCGGCGCGTATCATTCTGTTATACAGAGCCATACCCAAGCCGTCCTTTTCGGGCATATGCGCATATATTATATCGGGAGAAAGCTTGTCCGTGTCGCGCAGAGCAGAGAAGAGCATTTTGGCGTGAGAGGCAATATCGCCTCTATTACCTATGGGCAATATCATATCATTTTCAAGATACGATATCTCCTCGTCGTAGCAAAGCACAACACTTCTTTTGCTTTTCTGCTCGCTCTGCAAAAATTCAAGCACCTTATCCTCATCCCCACTCAGCAACACAAGAGGAGCTGACGGAGCATAATGCTTGTATTTCATTCCGGGTGACAGCGGACGCTCATTTTCAGACAATACGCCCTCAATAGCGGGGGATATATTGACGGTATCACACACGCAGCAAAGCGCGTCGTACGTAATTCCTCCGGGGCGGAGAAGCGTCAGGCTCTCGTCCGAGTTTATCATAACTATAGTGGATTCAAGACCTATATCGCACTCACCGCCATCAATTATCATATCCACCTTGCCGTCAAGATCAGCGGCAACATGCTCGGCGCATGTAGGTGAGGGCTTACCCGAAATATTGGCTGACGGCGCGGCTATCGGCACTCCCGCGGCGGAAATTATAGCTCTCGCAGTAGGGTGCGACGGACATCTTACCGCAACGGTATCAAGCCCGCCTGTGACCTCGCTCGGCACGGTATCCTTTTTAGGAAGCACCACTGTAAGTGGTCCGGGCATAAACGCATTCGCCAATTTGTAATAGGTTTTATTCGTATGTGCAAATTTTTCGGCTTGCTCCGGAGATGATATATGAATTATCAGAGGGTTATCCGAAGGACGTCCCTTCGCCTTGTATATTTTTCTCGCAGAGTCCTTGTTAGTTCCGTCGCCACCGAGGCCGTAGACCGTCTCGGTCGGGATAACCACAAGCCCGCCTTTCTTTATTATTTCTGCCGCGCGGGCAATATCTGACGCCTGCTCGGACAAATTATTTATTTTTATATGCTCTGTCCTCAAAGCAGACACCTCCGTTTTATTCCTGCGCGCTTATTTTTGCCGCAGTGTCTGCGGCTATCAATGCATCTATCATAGAGCCTATATTTCCATTTACAAAGCTGTCAAGAGAG
The DNA here is from genome assembly GCA_045593485.1 of Eubacteriales bacterium. GTDB lineage: Bacteria > Bacillota > Clostridia > Oscillospirales > CAG-272 > SVTX01. The sequence continues at coordinate 10,951 of JAZNWS010000019.1, forward strand.
TAGAGCGTAAGCCCAATTCTGTGGTCCGTGACTCTGCTTTGCGGATAGTTATAGGTTCTTATTTTTTCGCTGCGGTCCCCCGTCCCGACTTGATTTTTTCTGTTTGACGCAATCTCTGCGGATTGCTCTGTTTGCTT
>JAZNWS010000020.1:0-5772 GCA_045593485.1 Eubacteriales bacterium
GCAATTCATACCTATCGCGTCAACGCCAAGTCCCTCAAGCATAGCCGCCATAGCGGGCACGTCCGCGCCCGTCATGAGCTTGTGGGTGGAGTCGTAAACGTTTGTGACGAATACGGGCAGGCTTGAATTTTCCTTCGCCGCGAGCACAGCAGCCTTAGTCTCGTAGGAGTCGTTCATAGTCTCAATAAGTATAAGGTCTGCGCCGCACTCAACTCCTACGCGAATACTCTGAGCAAACACCTCGACAGCCTTCTCAAACGAGAGGTCTCCGTAAGGCTCAAGCAGCTTTCCCGTAGGGCCGATGTCAAGCGCGAGATAAACCTCTCTGCCCGACTCCACCGCCGCTTTTTTCATGCACGAAAAAGCCGCGAAGGTCATCGACGCGACCTCGTCTGCGGTATATTTGAGTGTATTTACACCAAAGGTGTTTGAGGTCAGAATGTCACATCCCGCCTCAATATAAGACTTGTGTATATCAGCTATTTTCTCGGGGTTTGAGATATTCCATGTCTCGGGGGCCTGACCCGAGGGCAGTCCCGCGGCTTGAAGCAGAGTTCCCATTCCGCCGTCAAATATTAGTCTTTTGTTTTTTATCTGTTCTGTAATTTTCATAATTTTATCCTTTAATCCCAACAATCGCCGTCACCGTCTTGCTTGGCACCATCATTATACCGTCGGTGAGCGACGCACCGATATTTTTGGGTGTGTCAAGAAGCGCGCAGATATCCTTTTGGATATTTAGCGAAAGGTCTCCGTAACCTGCCGAAAACCTTTTTACCGTCTGCTTTTTCTGATTTTTTGCGTCCTGATCAAGAGCTGAATTTACAAGGTCGCAAAGCTCCTCAACAAGCGCAGAGCCTGCCGCGTCACACGCAAGAGAAAGCAAAGGGCTTTTTACCTCGGCGGTGCGTATAGCTCTGTCAACTCCAACTCCCACAGTCGCCGCAAACACAAAGGCTTCATCGCACCCGCAAAGCCTTTTTGACAGGTCTTCGCTGACCACCTCAATATTTCCCAAGGTCAACAAATTGTCCGACAGCCTTTTGACTTCCACGCACATCCAACACGCGCGACATCTCGCCGCCTCAAGCACAAGCTTCTCGGCATCTGCCACCACGCGTAATACTCTATCATTTATTTCTCGGGCGCGCATATACCGCAAAATCTCATTTTGAGGTATGGCGTTCACAGTCAAATCCTTACTAAATACCACTTGCATATTATTTGATAATTTGCGAGATGTTGTCCATAATCCTTTTTGCGACGTCGGGCTTGTTCATACAGTAGACGTGCACGTTATTTATGCCGTTTGCGTAAAGGTCGATTATCTGCTCGGTCGCATACGCGATACCCGCCTGCTTGAGCGCCTCGGGATTATCTCCAAATTTGTCAACAATGCGAAGAAATCTTGCGGGGAGCGCTGTGCCCGAAATAGCGCAGGTGCGCTTGATGGACTTAGGATTTGTCACGGGCATTATGCCTGCGACCACGGGCACCGTAATGCCAGCCTCCCGAGCTCTGTACATAAAGCTGTAAAGCACGTCGTTGTCAAAAAACATCTGCGTGGTAAGAAAATCGCATCCTGCGTCAACCTTTTCCTTAAGATGCCTTAAATCCTCCGTGAAGCTTGATGCCTCGGGATGTCCCTCGGGATAGCACGCGCCTCCTATACAGAAATCCCCCTCGCTCTTTATGTCCTCAATAAGCTCGTATGCATAATGATACGTAAGAGACGAGCGGTCAAAATCTGTCGGCATGTCTCCGCGAAGCGCAAGGATATTCTCTATTCCCTCGGACTTGAGCAGCTGAAGCTGATTATGTATTTTTTCTTTATTTGAAGAAAGACAAGTCAGATGCGCCAGGGTGGGCACACCAAAATTTTTCTGAATATTCGCCGCAATGCTTGCAGTAGTCTCGGAGGTTCCCCCGCCTGCGCCGTAGGTCACGCTCATATACGACGGAGCAAGTCTTGCTATCTCATCCGTCGCATTTTTTACGCTCTCATAGGCATCCCACGTCTTTGGCGGAAACACCTCCATAGATATTTTAGGTTTATTTTCATTAAGCAAACTTGAGATTTTCATATTTGCCTCCATATAAAATGAATATGTATAATTAATTTTATCACAAAGTCATCTCCAATTCAAGCATTTTTTTGTATTTTAGAACTATTGGACACACTTTACGCTCACTTAATAGTGTTAATTTAGTAAATTATCTTAAAATTAAATAAATTTGTTGAAATTGATTTGAATGTGTGATATAATAGATATAATTATATTTAATATCAAATCACATGGAGGAAAATTTGATGTACAAAGAACACATAGACAGGGTTCTCGAGAGTCTTCAGACAAACAGAGAAACCGGTCTCAGCTCAAGTCAGGTTGAAAATGCCAGACAAAAGCACGGCGAAAACAAACTCAAAGAAAAGAAGAAGAAGACAACGCTCCAAAGATTCCTTGAACAGTTCAAGGATGCAATGATCATTATTCTTCTTATTGCCGCAGCTGTATCCACAGGTCTTGTAATTTACGAGATGACCACGGGACACGGAGACCCCAAGGAATTCTTCGAGCCCGGTCTCATCGTTGCCATCGTAATTCTCAACGCCATCATGGGTGTGGTTCAGGAAAGCAAGGCGGAAAAAGCTCTCGACGCGCTCAAGAGCATGTCCGCTCCCCACGCTCGTGTTATCCGCGACGGTAAGGAGACAATAGTTGAGGCTTGGGAGCTTGTTCCCGGCGACATTGTAAAGCTTGAGGCAGGTGACTTCGTACCCGCAGACGCAAGACTTATCACAAGCGTAAACCTTAAGAGCGAGGAGTCCGCGCTCACCGGTGAGTCGGTGCCCTCGGAAAAGGACGCCAACGCTGAGGTTGCTCCCGACGCCCCCCTTGGCGACAGAAGCAATATGGTATTCTCGGGCTGTAGCATCACGTACGGCACAGCGCTTGCTGTTGTCACCGCAACAGGTATGAATACCGAAATGGGTAAGATAGCCGCTCTTCTCGCAAACGAGGAGGACGGAGAAACTCCCCTTCAGGAAAAGCTCGCAAAGCTCGGTAAGATCCTCGGTTTCGTGGCTCTCGGCTGCTGCGCTGTTATCTTTGCTATCGGTCTGCTTTCACCTGCAGCCGCAGGCGAGACCTTAGTTGACAAGATAATCGAAATGTTTATGGTTGCCATCTCCCTTGCGGTATCCGCTATTCCCGAGGGCCTGCCCGCAATCGTAACCATCGTTCTTTCCATCGGCGTTCAGAGAATGGTTAAGAAGAACGCTATCATCCGCCGTCTCCCCGCAGTTGAAACTCTCGGCTCTGCCTCGGTTATCTGCTCGGATAAGACGGGTACTCTTACTCAGAATAAGATGACTCTCGTCAAGTCCTACATCGACGGTGAGGACGACGTAGCTGACATCAACTCCCACGTTGCCGACAACGTAAGAAAGCTTCTTACCTACGGTACGCTCTGCTGCGACGGCGCAATAGAGATAAGAGAGGACGGAACCGAGGCGTCGATTGGAGACCCCACCGAGACGTCCATCATTTCCGCGGCTCGCAAGAACGGTATTCTCCAGGAGGAGATCAACGCAAGCTATCGCAGAGTCGCAACTATTCCCTTCGACTCTGACAGAAAGCTTATGACAAGCGTAAATCTTATCGACGGCAAGAATATTGTAATCGTTAAGGGCGCGTTTGACGTAATGGCTTCCCGCTGTATTTCGGGTGACCTTGAAAAAGCAAAGGAAATGAACGATAAGATGAGCCGCAACGCTCTCCGAGTTCTTGCTGTTGCATACAAGGAAATTGATACAGTTCCCGAAAATCCCACGAGTGAGGAGCTTGAGTCCGAGCTTATATTCATGGGACTTGTAGGTATGATCGACCCGCCCAGACCCGAAGCGGCTGAGGCAGTTAAGATCTGCCGTATGGCAGGCATCAAGCCCGTTATGATCACGGGCGACCACGTTGTCACCGCTTCCGCGATCGCGCGCGAGATCGGTATTCTCGAGGACGGCGACCTCGCTATCACGGGCGCTGAGCTCGACCTTATGAGCGACGAGGAGCTTGACGAAAAGATCGAGTCCATCTCGGTTTACGCTCGAGTATCCCCCGAGAATAAGATAAGAATAGTTAAGGCTTGGCAGAAGAAGGACAGAATCGTGTCCATGACAGGCGACGGCGTAAACGACGCACCCGCGCTCAAGGCTGCGGATATCGGTTGCGCTATGGGTATTACGGGTACTGACGTTGCAAAGGGCGCGGCGGATATGACTCTTACCGACGACAACTTTGCTACCATCGTTCACGCGGTTCGCGAGGGACGCGGTATTTACGCAAATATCAAAAAGGTTGTAGGCTATCTCCTCGGCACAAATATCGGTGAGGTTATCACGGTATTTATGGCTATGGTATTCTGGCAGCACTCCCCCTTGGTTTCCATGCAGCTTCTCTGGATCAACCTCGTCACCGACTCCCTCCCCGCTATATCGCTCGGTATGGAAAAGGTTGAGGATTCCGTTATGACAGAAAAGCCCAAGCCCAAGAACGAAGGCTTGTTTGCTAACGGCTTTGGCGTAAGAATAGTATTGCAGGGCGCTATGTTCGCTGCTCTTACGCTCATCGCGTTCTTTATCGGCTGCGGCTGTGACTGGTCCGCTATTTCCACATTCGCTCCCAACGACCCCAGACTTCTCCACGGTGAAACCATGGCATTCCTCGTGCTTGCTATGTGTCAGATAGTTCAGTCCTACAACATGCGCTCCGAAAAGTCTCTCTTTAAGATAGGCTTCTTCGGCAACAGAACTCTTAACCTCTCCGCTCTTGCCGCTTTCGTGCTCACAGCAGCCGTAGCGACCATCCCCGGAGTAAGAGATGCATTCGGACTCACACTTCTTAACCCCACACAGTACCTTATTTGTCTTGGACTCGTCCTCGTTCCCCTCGTGGTTATGGAGGTAGTCAAGCTTATAAGCAGACTTAAAAACAAGAAATAATATTCCCTTAATATTGTGAAAGGAGGTAAGGCTATGGCAAACAATCGCGCAATAATACCAAAGCACCACAAAAAATGGTATTATGCTCTGCGCAGACAGAGAATTTCGATAATTATCATGCTGCTTTTGCAGTTTGCGCTTTTTGGAATTCTTTTGTTCAGCTCAAGCCTTGCCTCCGATTACGTCAGCTACGCCCTTCGGGCGATAAGCATTATTGTATCTATTTTTATAATAACAAGTGAAACCAAAACAGCTTATAAGATGGTCTGGGTTTTCACAATACTTATATTCCCTGTCTTTGGCGGACTGTTTTACGTATTGTTCAAGTGGCAGACCTCCCAGCGCAGAGTATCAAAGCATTTCGCAAAATTTGAGGATTCAACAAAGCCTCTTTTCAAAATGGGTGAGGACAAGCTTTTGCAGATCTCAAGGGCTTGTCCCTCACAGCTTCCCGCGATAAATTATCTTCAGAGTGCGGGCTTTCCCGCATATACAAACACAAAAACTACGTTCTTCTCGCTCGGAGAATTCTGGTACAGGGATATGATATCCGAGCTTGAAAAGGCTGAAAAATACATCTTCCTGGAATATTTTATAATCGAGGAGGGCGTATTCTGGGACGCGGTGCTGGAAATTCTCAAGAGAAAGGCGTCCGAGGGCGTCGACGTTCGCATAATCTACGACGACATCGGGTGCTTCCTCACTCTTCCCAAAAAATATAACAAGCAGCTCGAGGCGGCAGGCATCAAATGCCACGTCTTCAATAAATTCAA
>JAZNWS010000021.1:0-5654 GCA_045593485.1 Eubacteriales bacterium
CACCAGACCGTCCTTGCCGGGGGCCAGCTTCACGAAGGCGCCGATGGGCAGGATGCGGACGACCTTGCCGTAGTACAGCTTGCCCACTTCGGGAACGAAGCAGATGTCGTCGATCATCTTCTTGGCATATTCGCAGGAGGCGGAGTCGGGAGAGGCAATGTGGATGGTGCCGTCGTCGTCGATGTCGACCTGCGCGCCGGACTCAGCAACGATCTTCTGGATCATGCTGCCGCCTTTGCCGATGACCTCGCGGATCTTGTCGGGATCGATCTTCATGGTGGTCATCTTGGGCGCGTACTTGGAAACGGTCGCGCGAGGCTGATCGATCGCCTTCAGGATGACCTCGTCGATGATGTAGTCACGACCTGCGTGGGTCTGCTCGAGAGCGCGCTTGATGATCTCGGGGGTCAGACCGTCGATCTTGAGGTCCATCTGGATAGAGGTGATACCCTTGTGAGTACCGGCAACCTTGAAGTCCATGTCGCCGTAGAAGTCCTCAAGACCCTGAATGTCGATCATGGTCATGAAGCGGTCGCTGTTCTCCTCGGTGATAAGTCCGCAGGAGATACCTGCAACGGGAGCCTTGATCGGAACGCCTGCATCCATCAGAGCAAGGGTAGAACCGCAAACGGAGCCCTGAGAGGTGGAACCGTTGGAGGATACCACGTCGGATACCAGACGGATGGCGTAGGGGAACTCCTCCTCGGAGGGAAGCACGGGAATGAGGGATCTTTCAGCGAGTGCACCGTGACCGATCTCGCGACGTCCGGGGCTTCTTACTGCCTTTGCCTCGCCTGTGGAGAAGCCGGGCATGTTGTAGTGGTGCATATATCTCTTGGATGTCTCGGAATCAATTCCGTCGAGCATCTGAGCCTCGGAAAGTGTACCGAGAGTTGCAACCGTGAGAACCTGTGTCTGACCTCTTGTAAAGAGACCCGAGCCGTGTGTTCTGGGGAGAATGTCAACCTCAGCGCCGAGAGGACGGATCTGGTTCATTGCGCGTCCGTCAACACGCTTCTTGTCAACAAGTAGCCAACGGCGAACGATCTTCTTCTGGATCTTGTAAACGAGCTCGTCCATCATTGTGGGAAGCTCGGGATATTCCTCGGTAAACTTCTCAAGAATTGCCTCCTTTACGGGGAACATTCTTGCGTCACGGACAGTCTTGTCGTCTGTATCAAGCGCGAACATAACGTCCTTTTCACAGAAGTCGAATATCTTGTCGAACATATCGTGGTCAAGCTCGCAGGAGGGATACTCAAACTTGGGCTTGCCGATCTCGTCAACTATTGCGTTTATAAAGCCGAGAAGGTCCTTGATCTCTCTGTGAGCGAGCATAATTGCCTCGTACATAACGTCGTCCTCGACCTCATTTGCGCCTGCCTCGATCATAACGACCTTTTCCATAGAAGCGGCAACTGTGAGCTGAAGATCGCTCTTCTTCTGCTGCTCTGTGGTGGGGTTAACGATGTACTTGCCGTCGATAAGACCGATGTGGAGACCGCCGATAGGTCCGTTCCACGGGATATCCGAGATGGAGAGCGCGATGGAAGCGCCGATCATAGCGGTCACTTCGGGAGCGCAATCGGGGTCAACGGACATAACTGTAAGCGTGAGAGCTACGTCGTTGCGGAGATCCTTGGGGAAAAGGGGACGGATGGGACGGTCGATAACACGGCTGGTGAGAACTGCCTTCTCTGAGGGCTTACCCTCGCGCTTGAGATAACCGCCGGGGATCTTTCCTGCCGCGTACATTCTCTCGTCGAAGTCAACAGAGAGGGGAAGGAAGTCGATACCGTCACGGGGCTTCTCGGATGCGGTAGCGCAGCAGAGAATAGCTGTGTCGCCGTAGCGAACGAGCGCCGAGCCGTTTGCAAGGCCTGCCATCTTACCTGTCTCGATTACGAGGGGGCGGCCTGCGAGTGTGTAATTGAATACCTTGTAGTTCTTAAACTCCATAGCGGAGCTTACGATAGATGTGGACATTTTTATTCCTCCATGTCTTTTATTTTCTCACACGGAGCTTTAGTACTTAAATACAAGGACAAAGGCTTGTCCGCATATTTAAGTTCTAAATTCCCCGCGTGGAGTATACATTATGTTGAGTTGTGTGGGACAACAGGAAGGGGAGCGGAGTGAAATGTCACTCCACTCCCCACCAATTATTACTTTCTGATGCCGAGCTTTTCGATGATAGCTCTGTATCTGTTGATGTCTACCTTCATGAGATAGTTGAGAAGATTTCTTCTGTGACCAACCATCTTAAAGAGGCCGCGACGGCTGTGGTTGTCCTTGTGGTTGCCCTTGAGGTGCTCTGTGAGATTGTTGATTCTGTAAGTGAGAATCGCGATCTGTACCTCGGGAGAACCTGTGTCGCCCTCGTGTGTAGCGTACTGTTCAATAATTGCCTGCTTTTCTTGTGCTGTCATTTTTCTTTTCACCTTTCGAAAAATAATATTTTTTAGCAAATACGCTCCACACAGCAGTCGGTGGGTGAAATCCGAGGCGTCCGCGAAAAGTACGGATGCCGTGTGGCTTTATGTCCGATAGCCGTGTCGGCGTTATGCTTCATTGTATTATAGCATACCTATCTTTATTTGTAAAGGGGTTTTTAAAATATTTTTGTGAATTTTTTCTAAATTATAATATATATATTATGCAATCCGCTGATTTTTAGAGGCTTTTGAGGTTTTTTTGGCTCTTTCGCCCGAGAAAAACGCGTATACGCCCGAGAATATAAGAAAGCCTCCGAATATTTTTTGAAGCGCCGCGGAGGAGATATAGCTTGAAATCCCCGTGCCGATAAGACAGCCTATGATTCCAAACGCGCTCATAATAAATATAAGCTTTGGGGAGAATTTCCGCGAGCGCAGATTAAAGATGGTGGCCATGCCCGCCGAGAGTATGAAAAAGAGCAGGTTGAGTCCGCGCGCTTCTGCGGCGCTTGACAGACCGAGAGCGGTCAGATACGCCACGAAAAGCCCGCCCGAGCCCACGCCAAGCCCCGAGAGAATGGCAATTATAAACGCGGCTGCCGAGTTTAAAACGGATAAATATCTTTCTTGCATGCTATTACCTCATTATCATTCTTATTCCCGACCAGACGACGAGAATCGCAAATATTTTACCGATAACTCCCGAGCTTATCCTCCTCAGAATAAGACTTCCCACCGCGCCGCCCGCGAGGGCGGGGAGTACCGTCCAGTCCGCCGCGGAATAATCCATATTTCCGCGCGCCGAGTAAATGCTCAGGCTTACCAGAGAGACGCATATCATGGCGAGCTGCACGTTTGCGTAAATATCCCGCCTGTCGCACAGAAGCTCGCCGTCCTCACAGAGAAGCCTTGTCAGAATAAGCCCTATGAGTATGCCTCCGCCCGCTCCGAGAAAGCCGTTGAGGACTCCGCCGAGAACAGACGAGATCAAAAGGATCATATATTTTTTTGAGCTGAGCCTGAATGCCGTGTTTGTCATAATATCTCCTTTTTTGACGTAAAATAGAAACAACAAATTGAATTATAAACATCAAATTGACAAAATTTGAGAAAAAATGTTAAAAAATTTTGACAATATTTGAATTTATGTGCGCAAAGGGTATTGAAAAAATATAATATATATGTTATAATATAATTTAGTATAATGTGCGCAGTGGATTCGTATATTTATTTTCTCTCAAATCTCTCTTGTAATGCACAAATTATCAAACTGTTTTAAGAAGGATGTTTTACTATGGCTGATTCAAGAAAAAAGAGCAGCTCTGTTGCAAAAAAGGCGCAGACGAAGGTAAAAAACAAGGTTAAGCGCAAGGTGAAGAGCAAGGCAAAGCGTGCGGGCAGCTCCATTATGAAAAAGATATTGCCCGTTATATTTGCTATTACGGCGATACTGCTTCTGGCGTGCTTTATCACAAATCTGATAAGCAATCCCCACAACGAGCTCAAGGGCGGCGGCGAGGGAGAGCATCTGATGGGCCCGTTCGGATTTTACGTTTGTGAATTCTTCTTCGGACTTTTCGGATACGTTGCCTTCCTTATTCCCATAATTCTCGCCTTTCTCGCGATATTCTGGAGCAGATTTGCCGAAAACGGCAAGGCTGTTGCAAAGGCGATATTGGCAACGGCGACCATTTTGCTGACCTCGGCTCTGATACATATAATAATAGCTCTTATCGAGCAGGATTTCCCCACGAATTTCTCCGAGCTGTACGCCGCGGGCGCGGCTCTTGAGAGCGGAGGAATCATAGGCGGTTATCTTGGATACGCATTCTATTGGCTCCTGAACGTCGGCTCTATCTTCGTTCTGGCTATTGCCATTCCCGTGCTTGTGTGCTACCTTATAGGCGTTGAGCTTCACGTTTATCTCGCAAGGCTTGGCGACGGCATCAAGAACGGCTGGGATAACAGAGGAAAGAGCAAGCCCAAGCGTAATAAGCGAGTCAAGGCTAAGTACGACGATGACGATGACGATTATGACGACGAGGACGAGGAAGTCGAGGACGACGAGGACGACGAGGAGGAAATTCCCGTAAAGCCCGTGAAGATAAAGGCGGCAAAGGAAACTCCCGCAAAGCGTGGCGCAAGGGAGGAGGAGCCTCAGATCGTGCTTCCCGATGATGATACGTCAGATGACGAGGACGATGCGGACGACGAGATCTACCGTGACGACAAGCCCGTCAAGGTATTCGGCAGGGATACAGCCGCAAAGCGCGACGTATATAAGCCCGAGCCCGATGAGGTCACGTACGAGGACGACGCCATAAACATGGACTCGCTTGACGAGGATTTTGACGACGAAATAATATTTGGCGGCAAGGCGCCCGTTATTGACAGCGAGACGGGAGAGGTCATCTTCGACGAGGACGAGGAGTCGGACGGCTCTGAGCCCGAGCAGAAAATAGTCGTTGACGACGAAATGAAGGAAGAGCTTGGAATCGAGGAGGAAAAGTACGAGGTGGAATATCAGTTCCCCCCGATAGACCTTCTCAAGAAGGGCGGACTCAAGTCAGGCACGAGCGAGGCTGAAATAGAGGAGAATAAGCAGGTAATCAGAGAGGTTCTTGAGAGCTTCAAGATAAAGGTCAAGGAAATAACCTGCTCCTGCGGTCCTACCATCACAAGATACGAGGTCAAGCCCGACGCGGGCGTGAGAGTCCGCGCTATCGCAAACCTCGTTGACGATTTGGCGCTTGCCCTTGCAAAGTCGGGCGTAAGAATAGAAGCGCCCATTCCAGGCAAGGCGGCGGTTGGTATCGAGGTTCCTAACGACTCGCGTCAGACGGTTTCTCTCCGCAACCTTATAGAAACACCCGAATTCCAGAATCACAAGAGCAAGATCGCGTCCTGCCTTGGCGCTGACGTATCGGGCAAGCCCGTCATATTTGACATTGAAAAGATGCCCCACCTGCTCGTTGCGGGTACTACGGGCTCGGGTAAGTCGGTATGTATCAACACCATAATCATGAGTATTCTTTACAGGGCAAAGCCCAATGAGGTAAAGCTCGTGCTTATCGACCCCAAGAAGGTTGAATTTAACGTATATAAGGACATTCCTCACCTGTCCTGTAAGATAGTAAGCGATCCCAAGAAGGCGGCGGGCGCGCTCAATTCCGCGGTAAACGAGATGGAAAAGAGATTTGCGCTTATCGAGGAGGTCGG
>JAZNWS010000022.1:0-14279 GCA_045593485.1 Eubacteriales bacterium
CAGGTGCGAGAACGAGCCGTCATCGTCGGACAGATGCGACAGTCGGCGGTCTATGACCTGCCGCATTGAAGCATAGTCGTCGGTAGTGCCATCAAGCCCCTTTATCTTGAAGCTTCGGTAGTCAGACCGCTTGAACGAACGTCCCGATGTGACTATCATGCCCGCGGTAATATGCTCTTTACCGAGGTTAGATATATCGTATGCCTCTATTCTTTCGGGATAGGTTTCAAGGCACAAAAGCTCGGCTAAGCGCAAAAGCACCTTTTCGTCCTTTTCGTTTTCAATTTTATATAGCTTTGCCTGCTCCGCGGCGTTATCTCTTGCCATATCGCAGAGCATTTTCGAGTCTCCGCGCTCGGGAGTTCTTATCTTCACACGGCGGCCCGAAAGCTCGGACAGATATTCGGAGAGTAATTCTCTCTCCTCGTCCTCAAGCTCGAATGAAATAAGGATGCTTTTTGGGATATATTCGCGTCTGAGATAATGCTCAAGTATAAACGAGCTGATGTTCCCCTCATCAACAATTCTGTCCGCGCCGAAGGTGTAGTCGCTCTTGTCACTGACTGCGCCGTTTCGTATATAAAGTACAGATATCGCTGTGCAGACGTCATCGGAATATAACGAGATGATGTCATGCTCGGTATCGGGTGACGCAACGACCTTTTGCTTTTGGCTGAGTCTGTCAAGCGCGGCTATGGTGTCACGGCATTTTGCCGCCGCCTCGTATCTTTCGCCTTCTGCGTATTCGTACATTTTTTCAGTCAGCTCTTTTTTGACCTCGCTTGTATTTCCTCGCAAAACGTCAGTTGCATATCTTATTTTCTCAGAATATTCCTCGGGTGTGATATTTCCCGTACAAACACCGCAGCATCTTCCTATCTGATAGTATATGCAGGGTCTTTCCTTTCCTATATCCTTTGGAAATTTTCTTTTACAGGTGGGAAGCCCAAGAGTTGACGACAAGGTATTTATCACGGAATACACCGTCGAAACCCCCGAATAAGGACCGAAGTATTTTCCCTTGTCGTTATCTCTTTTTCGAGTCATGGTCAACATGGGGTAATCGCCATCGGGGATTTTTATATACGGATAGGATTTTGCGTCCTTGAGCTTTATATTATATTTGGGACTGTACTGCTTTATAAGTGTGTTTTCAAGCGTCAGCGCCTCAATCTCTGTATCACAAACATAATAGTCAAAATCCTTGACCTGTGATACCATTTTTGCGGTTTTTGCATTTTTCTCGCCCTGACGGAAATATTGTGTCACTCTGTTTTTGAGCTTGCGGGACTTACCAACGTAAATAACACCGCCTGCCCCCTTCATAATATATACGCCGGGACGCATAGGCAGAGTATTGGCTTTTTCAAGAAGATTTTTCATATTATCTCTTGGCTGTGGCATAATACTCCCTCCTAAAAATCAAAATAAAAAATGGCACGGCAAAGCATAAAGCAATCCGTGCCATTTTTATTTTTACATGATTATTCGTTAAATCCCGAAGCTACAAGTGCAGCGAGTCCGTTAAGAGCGGCCTCCTCGTCCTGTCCGTCGGCAATAAGGGTAATTGCCATTCCCTTTGCGATGCCAAGAGAGAGAATACCGAGCAAGCTCTTTGCGTTCACCTTGCGGTCATCCTTCTCCACGTATATAGAACATTTATAGCAATTCGCCTTCTGAATGAAAAATGTTGCAGGTCTTGCGTGCAGACCGCTGTCGTTTATTATAACAACTTCACGAGTTTTCATATATTTACTCCCCTATCGGCAGGCGCCAAAGCACTCTGCTCCTGATTTTTCTTGTGTACTCCAATCCCGCAAAAGCTGGGATTACAGTTTTAACCATAATAAGTATAACAAAAAAGCAACGCAAAATCAAGAGACAATATGGAGTAAATTTGCACATATCAAGTACATTATTTTTGTCATAATGCACAAAAATGTGTCTTTTGAACGAAAATCATGTATTGGCACGAAGGAATTTTCAATTTTCCTTCTTGTTTGTAATTTGCTTTACGGTTATTGTGAATTCAGTATCGTCAGTATATACGTCTATTTTACTGCCGACTGTCAGATTTAAGTCGTCAAGAACATAGAAATTTCCATCGGGGCTTTTTCTGAAGTTTCCATTAAGTCTGAGACTTCCCTCAAGGTTCACCTGCTCGTACAAATCCGAGGTATTCTCACCGGTTACGGTCACACTCTTGTAAACGTATCCCAAAAGCTCGCCCGTGGACGCAACGTACACCTTCTCTCCGTAGGAAAGATATTTGGCAAGAGACTCGTATTCCTCGCACTCGAAGGCCACGGTGTAAACCGTATTGTCCTTGTTTGCATCCTCGTCCATATTCTGCGATATCTTGTATGCGATAGACGCTATAAGTACAACCACCAAAAGAATGATGAAAACATCAAGCACGTTAAACGAAGCTTTTTTCTTTTTAGCATTATTACTCATCAGTTTCCACCTCCTCTGCGAATTTCAACGATAGCAACGTCAAAGCTGCCCTCATCCGTGCGAAGCAAATATTCAGATCCAACGGCAATTCTGTTGTCGTTAACGCTGTAGCCTCTGTCATTTCTGTATTTGGTAGACACGGAGACAGTTGCGCATACCTGCGTCTCGCCGTCAGCACCGCTTTGCGACGTAACGGAGGTTATCTTGCCGAAATAATACGTGTTGTCTTCTGTGTCAAGATAAAGCTCCTTTCCATTCAGCGCGGCAGGATCGGATATAGCCGACGCGTCCTCCCCTGATATAAACACGGTGTACTGAATGGAAACGTCCTTATAGCTATCGGCGTATCGTCTGAAGGCGTAGTAAACTCCGATCAGGAGTCCAAACACCAGCACAATTATAACCGAAGCCACGATAATATCCAGAGCAAGCGGTATTTTTCTCTTTTTGTCAGCAGATTTTTTTCCCTGCTTGTCCTTGTTTCTTCTATCCTTAATCAGAAAGTCTCCCTTTTCCGAACTGTCGGAGGCAAGTCTGTCACCGCTAAACTTGTCTATGTCCGCATGCTTGAGATTCTTTTTTTCATCGGGAGAAATGTTTTTATTTCCTGTCATTTGAGCAATTCCTTTCGTTTCATCTTAATGGAATTTAACGTTCACGTCTATTCTGTCAGGCTCACTTGTCCAGCCTATGACCTTTCGCTCGTCACGGACTCTTCCAAGCCTTACGTATCCGCACAAAAGCGCCGTCATCATCCAGAACAGATAGAATATTCTCATATCGTCCCACAGGCTCATCACCGCGCCCATCATAAGAGACGCGCCAAGACCGCAGGTCAAAGCCACGATTATTCTTCTTATTTTCTTGTCCGTGCATACGATCGCGTATCCAATAGCGTTTTTGAATACCCACGCAAAGAACAGACAGAACGCAACGAGTCCTCCCACGCCTGACCAGCATATAATCTGCGTATAGAGATTAGCCGCAAAAGAGTTTCCCTCCGTAGTCTGGGTCATATAGGGGGCAAATGCGATTTCAAATGCGTGCTCACCCACGCCTATACCACTGAGATTTCCGTCAAGCAGCATTCTCCAGGTATTTATATTCACCTCGTCTCTTATTTCTGCCTGAGGATGATTTACGGGCTTGAACGCCTCGATTGCTTCGACCGCCTTAACTATTAAGCGATCGGGAATAAAGGATAGCGCAAGGCTTATCAGGATTCCCACGATCATAAGCACTATGACGAAGGTAGCAAAGGATTTTTTGCTGTGGAATATAAAGTATATCAAAAGTCCCACGCATATAGCCAGAAGCGACTCAAAGGTTCCGTATATAAACGACATCGCGATTGCCGCCGCAAAGCACGAGGATGACAGAGCAATTCGTGAAATACTCTTTTTGGAGCAAGCGTCACAGAAAAGAATCGGACAGATAAGACAGGCGATAATTCCAAAGTTGGACGCGCTGTCTGCTATGTAGAATATTTTTTCAGAAACCATTGAGGATATTCCCTGCCATGAATGACTTATCGTATCCTCAAGTCCGGATATGATCATATCCCAAGCGCCCATAAGCACCAATATTATGAAGGAGACCATCACCGCCTTGAGACAGGTATTGAGCTTTTTCTCGTTTCTCATAAGATTATACGTTATGTAAAAGCCGCCTACGACCAATATTACCGCATACACTCCCGCAAAAAACGTAAGCCAACCACCCGCAGAGAAGCACGAGGCAAGCAGCAGAAATACGCAGAAGAATCCAAGCAATATGCCCTCCGTTGAGTGCACGCCGACGCGCTTGCCGCTCCACGACTTGAAAAAATACGACGCGCAGGTCACACCGATAAGCACGGGAAGCACAAATCGCAGATTTTCCATATACTGCAGGAAAGGCACTGTCACAGCTATAAGCATAACTCCCGACTCGGGACGCGACATAATAAGCAAAAATATGATGAGCGCAAGAAACGCAATCGGAAGCGTAAGAGTCGGAACCCAATACACAAACCCGCCGCACACACCGCCGATGGTGGCAACTATCGCCTTGGTCAACAGCGAGCCGACGCTACTTTTAGCGCCGAGGCTTTCTTCCGGTATCATCAGGAAGGATCTTGCGATTCTACCTAATATCTTGCTCTCCGAAACTACCTCTGTGACGGATTTTGACGAGACGAGCAACGGAAGTGAAAGCAACACTATAGCCGCCGGAATACTTACCTCGATAACTATCTCGATAAGCCCCTTTTTGAACACGACCGCATATTTTGAAAACGCAGCCACAACGCCATAGGTTATAAACAATATACCGTAGACGTTCAGGGACGTCGCCAGCATTCTCGCGGTCAGCTTTTTGAAAAAGCTTACCACCCTGCTCTTTGAGAAGAAGATATTTATTGACGTAAATACTTTTGACGAGCGCCCCAGATTTTTCTCCTGAGTTATCTGGCGAGCATAACTGTTTTCATAGGACTTATCGTTCTGCACAAAGAATTGTCCTACTCGGCTCATATATATCAGTGACATCAGAAAAGCTATGATCTTGTTATAAATTCTGCCCAGAAAAGATCGCGGCTCTTTTTCATCGGAATTAATTATCCGCTTCTGACTATCCATACATATCCTCCTTCCCTGTTGGTTTTAGTTAATTTTCATCAAGCAGATCAGGTCTGTTCTGCTGAGTCAACGCCTTGGCGGTCTCGTCTCGCCATTTATCTATATTTGCGTGGTGTCCCGATATAAGCACGTCGGGAACCTTAACGCCGTGAAACTCATAAGGTCTCGTATATTGCGGATACTCAAGCATTCCCGAGGAAATGCTCTCTTTTTCGTGACATTCGGGGTCGGAAAGTACTCCGTCCACAAGCCTTGCCACACAGTCAACGAGTATGCACGCGGGTATTTCTCCGCCCGTGAGAACATAGTCGCCTATGGATATCTCCTCGTCAACTATCTCGTCTATGATTCTTCTGTCAACTCCCTCGTAATGTCCGCAAAGGATTATAAGGTTGTCACAACGCGAAAGCTTCTCTGCTTTTTTTTGCGTCAGAACCTTGCCCGCAGGCGACATATACACGACGCGACGGCTCTCGCACTGAGTCCCCTCGGCTCTTTGGTTTTCCAAAATAGCCGAGTAGCAATTATATATCGGAGGCGCCATCATAAGCATTCCCTTGCCTCCTCCGTATGGAGTGTCGTCAACTCTGCGATGCTTATCCTCGGAATAATCCCGAATATTGTGGAGTCTGACGTCTATAAAATTGTTTTTTCTCGCCCGACCGATTATACTCTCCGAGAGAATATAGTCCACCATATCGGGAAAAAGCGTCATAATATCAAATCTCATAATCGCTCCGATCAATCGTAAAGCATGCCGGGGATGACCTCAACGTACACGCCCTTATTTATGTCGGTTTTCTTGACAAACTCCTTTACGGCGGGCATCATTCTCTCGCCATCCGGGGTTTTTACAACGTATATGTCCGACGCGCCCTTGTTTTGCACGTCAATTATCTGTCCGTATACCTTGCCGCTTATATTGTCAATAACGTCAAGCCCTATAAGATCGGCTATAAAATAGCTGCCCTCGGGGAGCTTGAAATCCTTTCTTGCGGCGTACACGGTGGTGTTTTTGAGCGCGATAGCCTTGTCCATATCGTCAACGCCCTCAAGTCTTGCTATGACGAAGCTCTTAAAGACAGATGCCTTAAGCACCTTTACCGCGCGATAATCTCCGCCCTCGCAAAAGTATACTTTTTTGAACGACGCGAGAATATTCGGGGTGTCGCAGAGAGATTCAAGCTTGACATCTCCGTTTACTCCGTGAGTGTTTATGATAATGCCGCATTCAAGATAATTGTTCTTCTTCATACTTTGATTTTATCCTTAATTTGCTTATAATTATACTAATACAGAGTAATTATAACATAACTTGTAGAAAAATGCAACCTAAAAGGCAAATTTTTTCATATAATACTCTACAAATTCTCACCAAAAAAATTTACAATTAAGTATTGAATTCCTGATAGTATTGATGTAAAATAATGTGAAAGAAAAAATGTATCAAAAGAAAGGAACTTTTAGCTATGCCAATGGAAATAATCACCACGGTGATAATGGTACTTGCAATAGGCGCTATGTTCTTCTTTATGTGGCGTTCCAACAAAAAGCAGGAAAAGCAGACTAAGGACATGCTTTCCAACCTTCAGGTTGGCGATGAGATCACAACTATCGGTGGAATTATCGGTAAGATCGTAAGCATCAAGGAAGAAACCTGTGTTATTGAGACCTCCCGTGACTGCACAAAGATCAGAATTCTCAAAACCTCCGTCAGCCGTGTTGACGTTAAGGCTGAGGACTCTATCGACTGATTTTTTGTCAAAAGAATAAAAAAGTCTCCGAGTACATATATTTTACCAGAGTTGTGGAAAATATATATTCGGAGGCTTTTTTATGGACACAAGAAGAAAACATTCAGCGCATCGCGCCCGACATAATGAAAATGAAAACGACGTATCCCTTATAACTGCGATAAGAGCCTGTGTATGCGGCTTACTTGTATCCTTTGCGGCAGCGGTCTTAATGTTGAGTGTTCTTGCGGTTTTTGCTCTCACAAGACCTGATCCCGAAGGGTTTTTACTTCCCATCGCGTCATTTTTGTGCTTCCCCAGCGCTATTTTCGGGGGATTTATGAGTTGCAAATTATATCGCGGCAGTCCCGTGCTTTGCGGTGTGATATTTGCCCTTATGAATATCGTGGTATCTATGGCGCTCTACCCTATACTGCCCTCAACAGACACGGGCTCGCTTTCAGCGCTCTGGTTTTTTGCCCTGCGCGGACTGCTGATTTTGTGCTGCGCCGTGGGCTCGTTTTTGGGAGCAAAATCTCTTGCCAGAGCAGGAAAAAGACACCGCAGGAGAAGATGATAACAAACCGATATCAAAAAACGCCTCCCCTGTGTAAGGGGAGGTGGCGCTGAAAGCGACGGAGGGGCTGTAGTATTACCATATCATCAAAAAACAATCCCTCACCCGCCAATGCGGGAGCTCCCTTTACACAAGGGAGCCTTTTTTGTCGCTACACCTATACGATTTTTCAACAGTATAACTTTTCTCATTTCACTGCGTGGTAAAACTCCAGCGAATCGAAGCTTCTGCCAAGATGCGATGTGACGTATGTCTCGGCAAGCTTTGAAAGCATTTCAAGCTCGTCGCTATCATTGATGTCAAATGAAAATGCCTTTTCCGGCGGAGCGCTGAGCACGTATTTGAGCGCGACCGCCACCGACGAGGTCATAGGACAGATAACGCTTGCTTCCCTTACGTCCTCAAAATCGCGGGAGATGCTTTTGACCTTGTCTCCGCGCTCCTTGAAGCAATCGGCGCACATTATACGTCCGCCGAGGACGTCAAGATACATATTGTCTGCAATAACCGATTTACAATATTTACAACATGAAACGTCGGGCATATATCCCGAAAGCGCCATAGCTCGAAGCTCAAATACTGCTTTTACAAGCGGTATTTTTTTCTTGCCCTTGCCAAGCAAATACATTGAGTTAAGCAGCAATCGGAGTATGTCCTCGCACTCGTCGGACTCGTCGGTAAGCTCGTTGGCGACCTCACACATATAAGTCGCCGCCGCGATACGCGAAATATCCTCCGAGAGACTGTAAAACGGGTCCATCACCATTCCGCCTCGAAGCCAATACATTCCGTTTTTTTCGTAAATCTCAAAGTTTCCGTATGTAAAAAGCTGGGACAGCGACGCGGTTTTGCTCTCGGGCGAGCGAGAGCCCTTTACAAGCACCCCGATTCGACCTCGGTTTGGGGTGATTATATTTAAAAATTTGTCGCTTCCCGTGGCATCACTGACTTTAGTGACAACGCCGTCAGTCGCAAAAAGCATATTCACCCCTCCCCTTGTTAAATTCTGTATTTATTCCTCTGTAAATCCAAAATCGGTAATGCCGCGCTGACTATCTCTCCAATTCTCCTTAACCTTTACCCAAAGGTTAAGATAGACCTTCATATCGAATATTTCCTCAAGGTCTGCGCGGGCATACGAGCCAACTCTCTTTAATTCCTCACCGTTTTTACCCACAATTATTCCCTTGTGAGACGCCTTCTCGCAGAATATCTCCGCGCGGATACGGCAAAGCTTGCCCTCGACCTTGAACTCCTCTATCGCAACGGCGATTCCGTGTGGTATCTCCTTATCAAGCGTACGGAGCAGCTTTTCACGTATTACCTCTGCCGCAACCTGACGCTCGGACTGGTCTGTTATCATATCCTCGGGAAAGAAAAAGTCGGACTCAGCAAGGAACTGATGACATTCTGTGAGCAGCTCGTCGACTCCCTTTCCGTTTTTGGCGCATATCGGCACGACCGCTTCAAAATTGTGAAGCGACGCATACGCGGCGATAGTTTCGGCTATCTGCTCGCGACGGTACATGTCTATCTTGTTTAGGGCGAGAATACAGGGAGTCTCGGTTCTCTTAACGTAGTCGATGACCTTTTTTTCAATATCGCTCACGGGCTTTCCCGTATCTGCTACAAGCACGACCGCGTCCGCGTCCTGCATAGTGGAGTTTGCCGCCTTTACCATAAACGTGCCGAGCGAGTTGCGGGGCTTGAAAATACCAGGGGTGTCAAGGAAAACAAACTGCTTGTCCTCTACCGTGTGGATACCCATTATTCTGTTTCTCGTGGTCTGAGGCTTCGAGGAGACTATCGCCACCTTCTCGCCCAGAATATTGTTCATAAGCGTGGATTTGCCCACGTTAGGTCTGCCTACTATTGCTATAAAAGCCGTCTTGCTCATTAGTTGTCCTCTCTTTGCTGCATTGTTTCATTTACGAACGCCTCGGCGTCCTTCTTGCGAATGTCTATAACCTCTCCCGTGCCCTCAAAATCAATAAGGTACACATAGTCTGGCGACTTGTCCATACTCGTGCCGCCTACCCAGATTATATATCCCGTATCCCCTACGGGATATTCGCGCTTTATGTATTTTTTGCCGTCTATCTCGTAGCTTATATCGGTATAGTTGTATTTTTGAAAATGTATCCAATCCACCTCGATACCCATATCCGACAATATATACACCGTATGCATGGATATATCCGTTTTATTTTCTACTCGGTTCCTTTTTTCCTCTATCGCATCGGATATCGTCCTGATATTAAATAATATCAAAAACACAAGCATGCAAATTATAAACGTTATAAGCTTGGGATAGGTCTGCCACAGACTCTGACGCCGTGCGGGCTTTTGCTTTTGCGCACTGTTCTCTTGTCTTTTTAAGGCGCGTCTTTCACTTGGCTTCAAGGCTTACACCTCCAGATTCATTTTACTCCAAGTCCTATTATATTCATTATTTCGCTCTGGCGGGCGCGCATATTTTTGTCGTCCTCCTCGCTCGTCTCGTGGTCGTAGCCGAGAAGATGGAGCATAGAATGAACGCAAAGGAACGCAACCTCGCGCTCAAATGAATGTCCAAATTCCTCTGCCTGCTCCTGTGCCTTCTCAAGTGATATAACTATATCTCCGAGCATGTTCATTATGTCGTCAACGGGGGGCTCATCGCTATCTCCGTCAAAATCAAAAAGCGGGAAGGAAAGCACGTCCGTGGGTCTGTCTATCTGTCTGAACTTGTTGTTAAGCTCGCGTATTCCCTCGTTATCGGTAAACGTGACTGATACCTCGCACACATTTCTGTAATCCTCAAAATCAAGAGTTGCCTCAACCGCTTCTCTGATAAGCATCTTGAGCTTGTAGGTTATTGGGAGCTTGTCCTGTTCATTTTCAAAATATATTTTAAGCTTCATTTTTCTGTTCATTGTACTGTCCTCACTTTAGTCCTTTTTGTTGTTTTTCTGATTATTCTGCTTTTTTGCCACATATTTTTCATGCTGCTCACGTTCAAATTTCTCGTACGCGAGAATTATCTTCTGCACGAGCTTGTGTCTTACTACGTCACGCTCGGAGAAATTGTGGATCGCTATATCGTCAATTCCCGCAAGTATTTTTACAGCCATAGCAAGTCCGCTCTTTTGTCCCGAGGGCAAGTCTGTCTGTGTAAGGTCTCCCGTGACAACTGCCTTGGAATTAAAGCCCAGACGCGTCAGAAACATCTTCATCTGCTCGGGGGTGCAGTTCTGCGCCTCGTCAAGAATTATAAAGGAATCGTCAAGGGTTCGTCCTCGCATATATGCGAGCGGCGCTATTTCTATTACTCCCCTCTCGACCTGCTTCTGATAATTTTCCGCGCCCATCATCTCGTAGAGAGCGTCGTAAAGCGGGCGGAGATAAGGGTCAATCTTGCTTTGAAGGTCACCCGGCAAAAATCCAAGCTTTTCGCCCGCCTCAATTGCGGGACGCGTCAGTATGATACGCGACACCTGCTTTTCGCGCAACGCCTTGACCGCCATAGCGACGGCAAGGAAGGTCTTACCCGTTCCCGCGGGGCCCGTGCCTATCACGATGGTGTTTTTCTGTATCGCGCGGACGTACTGCTTTTGTCCAACCGTCTTTGCTTTTATGGGCTTGCCCTTCATTGTGACGAAAATGCAGTCGTCACCGAGGGAATCAAGCTCGCCAGCCTGACCTGCCGTGACCATATCGCAGATGTATATAACGCTCTGCTCGTTTATATCCTCGTTATATTTTGCCATTTTCACAAGGTAAGCCACCGCATCCGACGCCTGCTTTATTCTGCCATCATCGTCGCCCGACACTATTATCGCGTCGTTCCCGTCGTCAGCCAACCTGTTGTTGAGGGTGACGCCAAACTTGCGCTCTATCACTTTTGCGTTTGCATCAAAGCTGCCGAATATCGCGGATACGATATTCTGTCCCTCTACCTTTATTACCTTACTGCTCATTCTTATCCTCACTTTTCTGTGTCTACGTCAAACTCCACCGTTTTTGCTATATCCTCGATACAGACTATAACACATCTAAGCGCGAAAAAATTATCGCGTATTTCGGGTGTTATCACCTTGCGCACAAGTATCGCGTCGTCTGAAAGCTCACCAAGCCTTTGAGAAAGCTCAAAATACGCAAGCTCCTCCGCCTCAGCTGCCGTGCGGGTGGCGATCTGTGTTTCATACTCAAGATATTCCTCGGTGGTTTTGGACAGAGGAAGTCTGCCTCCATCAAGGAAGCTATAACTATCCACTATACTTATTTTATCATAAAATGAGTATGCATTTCCACTATTTTTTGAAATTTTTATCGAAAAATTGAAAAAATTTAAATATTCGTCACAATATTTCTCTCCCGTATAGACCTTTTTTTCGTATTCATACGGAATTTTTATATAAAATTCCTCGGAAGTCTGCGCGTAAACCTTGCCCTCCGCCCGTGTGACGCGATAGCCCTCGGTTTTGCTGTCGAAAATTCCGCTGACCAACAGCTCTCCCTCCTCGACGAAATCACCGCTGGCGACTATTACATTGCCCGAAAGAAGTTGAACCTGAACTATCTGACCCGCTTTTGAAGCAACGAGATTTGCGGGAGCGTCACTGTCCACGTCCTGAGTCGCGCCGCTTATCTCACGCACCTCCACCGATGCGGTGTTTCCGTTTATATTGACGGATATCCAGGAAATTTTGTCCGAGTCTATAAGCACCCTGTTTTGTATTTTATCTGTGTTGAGTCGGGGAATGTAGCTGCCCTCAAAAAGCCCGTAGTCGTCAAGCATATTCAAAATTTCCTCGGTGGTGATGCTCTTGTTCCCCACAACGTCTATGCGCCAGATGAAATTCTGCATAAATATCACGAGAAAAAGCGCGGCGACAATTCCCACCAAAAGTCCGTATCTGTGTCGGCGCGCGCGCAGCCAAACGGGCAATCCTCCCGTGTTTTTGACGGTTATCAAAATATTCTCTTTTTCGCAAAGATCCTTGAGAGTCTTAAGTCTTCCGAGACGGAAAAGGAATATCACGCCATTTTCAGCCTGACACGTTTTGCCGTACGGTAAATGATACTTCATACAAAGATTTATCAAGTCAACCGCGAACTCGCCCTCGGCAAAGACCTCGGCGTATCCAAAGAAATAATAAGTTATGTTCATTCAAAATTCTCCAATTCTATGCTTTTTACAGTACCCTTTATCACTATTCCCGATTGATGATACGAGGCGCAGGTAAGCCTCTCGCCGCCTATGAAAACGTCAAAAGCCTTGGCTCGTATTACCATTTCATTATCCGAATATTTCAGTATTCTTTTACCTCCAAAAATGTAAAGCTCGCGTCTGCCCCGCATCTCAAGGCGGAACTCACCCTCAAGCAGATCGCACGGAAGCTGTGTTTTTGATACGACCACACGGAAAACCTTGTTCCCCGCTTTTTTTCGCTCTGTGTTCATATTTCCACCCTCCCAAAAATAATATTAAGGTGATGAAGCTGTGGGGGTAAGGTGT
The DNA here is from genome assembly GCA_045593485.1 of Eubacteriales bacterium. Lineage (GTDB taxonomy): Bacteria > Bacillota > Clostridia > Oscillospirales > CAG-272 > SVTX01. The sequence goes on from JAZNWS010000022.1 coordinate 12,886, forward strand.
ATGCAAAAAACAAGTTTCAAAAAAACGGGCAGGTGGATATCGCCCTTGCCAATATTGGTGCTTTTTTTACTTGTATTACTGCTTATATCTCCCGCAGTTTCCTTTGAGTATATGAGAGGCTCGCTCAAACTATGCGCGCAAAGCCTTGTCCCCTCGCTTTTTCCCTTTATGATAATTTCGGATTTTCTTATCTCAAGCGACACGGGAAAATTACTCAAGGCTATTTTTGCGCGTCCGTTAGGTCTGATATTCGGAACGTCTCGCGAGGGGGCGTTTGCCGTCTTGCTGGGATTTCTGTGCGGTTTTCCAATAGGAGCAAAAAGCGCGCTGAAGCTTTACGAGGAAAACAAAATAAGCCACACAGAGCTTTTACATATAATGAGCTTTTGCAATATTCCCTCCCCCGCCTTTGTATGTGGCGCGGTCGGTCTGCTTTTTAAAAGCTCGAGGCTCGGCGTGATTCTGTTTGTTTCGCTGATTTTGTCCTCGTGCATTTTGGGAATAGCGGGCAGATTTATATATAAATACGACCGAAAATCTGTCTTGGCATCACCAAAAAACACCGACGCAGTGACTGCTTTCACAAGCGCGGTGTCCTCGTCTGCTGCTGTTATGCTGACCGTATGCGCGTACGTGGTATTTTTCTCGGTGCTAATCGGATACGCTACACGTCTGTGCGACACACTTGGCGCACCGAAAATTATACCCATAATTCTGTCGGGATTGCTTGAAATATCAAACGGAATGTCCTGCGCGGCAGGGCTTGGCGGTGATACTGCCCCTATTCTGGCGGCGTTTTTTGCGGGATTTTCGGGGCTGTCGGTAATTTTTCAGATAATATCGCTTGACCGAGGTAAGCATATAAGAAAAAAAGCCTTTGTATTACAAAAGCTTTTGCAGGGTTTTATTTGCGCGATAATAGGTTTTGTACTATTCAAATTATTTCCCGTGACTGTCACTCCGTCCGCACCGACGTTAAATGACATCTCGTTTGAAAGCTACGGACTTTATATCTGTATTTTGTTTTTTATAAGCGCGGCTCTGCCAATTTTGGCGATGGTTTTTCAAAACAAAAAAAGCCCTCGCGAAAAGCAAGAGCCAATTCAAAAATTATAAAACACAAAAGCACCTACGCTACTGCATAGGTGCTTTGGAGCTGGTAATAAGAATCGAATCTGTGACCCGATGTTTGCGCAGCAAACTCGCGGCAGTGAGCGCACGAAGTAAGCGAACGTATGACGACGTTTGCGCAGCAAACTCGCGGCAGTGAGCGCACGAAGTAAGCGAACGTATGACGACGTTTGCGCAGCAAACTCGCGGCAGTGAGCGCACGAAGTGAGCGAACGTATGACGACGTTTGCGTAGCAAACTCGCGGCAGTGAGCGCACGAAGTA
>JAZNWS010000023.1:0-4325 GCA_045593485.1 Eubacteriales bacterium
TCAGCAGCGAAGTCTTCCTGCTTCTTCTCGATACCCTCACCCTTCTCGAAACGAACGAAGGATGCGATCTCGATAGAACCGCCAAGAGCCTTAGCAGTGTTCTGAACGTACTTGGAAACCTTCTCGTGATCCTCTGCCTTAACGTATTCCATATCTACAAGGCAGTTGTTCTCATAGAACTTACCGATCTTACCGAGAACCATCTTTTCCTTGATATTGTCGGGCTTGTTAGCGTTTGCGGGGTCGTTAGCGATCTGAGCAAGAAGGATTGCCTTCTCGTTCTCGATAACGGATGCGGGAACGCTCTCTCTGTTGAGGTAAGGTGTGGGATATGCGCCAACCTGAAGAGCGATGTTCTTTGCGAATTCAGCAAAGCCTTCCTTGTCTGCGCAGTCGGTGTCGAACTTAACGATAACACCGATAGAGCCCATACCGTGAATATATGTGCTTGTTGTACCCTCAACAATTGCAAAACGGCGAACTGTGATCTTCTCACCGATCTGGAAAATGAGTTCCTTAAGCTTTGCGTCAACTGTTGTTCCCTCGTAGTCGGAAGCAAGGAGAGCCTCAACGTCTGCGGGAGTTGTTTCGATGATGCACTTAAGAAGGTTCTTAACGAATGCCTTGAATGTTTCGTTCTTTGCAACGAAGTCTGTCTCTGTATTTACCTCGATGATAGCGGTCTTGTTGCCATCTGTGAGAACGTCAACGATACCGTCAGCAGCGATTCTTGTTGCCATCTTGGACTGTGCCTTAAGCTCACCCTTCTCACGAAGAATGGTTATTGCCTTGTCCATATCACCCTCGGCTTCAACGAGTGCCTTCTTGCACTCCATCATACCGATACCTGTCTTTGCGCGGAGAGCCGCAACGTCTTTAGCAGTAATTGTAGCCATTTTTTTATCCTCGTTTTAATTTAGATTTTTGGAATTATGCGTTTTCTGCGTCCTCAGCAGCCTCTGCCTCAGTCTTTTCAGCCTCAGCCTCAACTGTCTGCTCGCCCTGCTTACCCTCGATAACTGCGTCAGCGATTACGGAGGAGATGAGCTTGATTGCGCGGATAGCGTCGTCGTTACCGGGAATTACGTAGTCTGCGTCGTCAGGATCGCAGTTTGTATCAACGATAGCGATTACGGGAATACCAAGCTTCTTTGCTTCGAGAACTGCGTTTCTTTCCTTGCGGGGGTCAACGATGAAGATAGCGTCGGGAAGTCTTTCCATGGTCTTGATACCGCCAAGGTTCTTCTCGAGGTCGAAGATCTCCTTCTGGAGAGCTGCAACTTCCTTCTTGGGAAGCATATCGAACGTGCCGTCCTCTGCCATCTTGTTAAGGCTGTTGAGACGAGCGATAGACTTCTTGATAGTCTTGAAGTTCGTCATCATACCGCCGGGCCAACGAACGTTTACGTAGTACATGCCGCAACGAGTAGCCTCTTCCTTGATAGCCTCTGCAGCCTGCTTCTTTGTACCAACAAAGAGAATGTTTCCGTTTTCAGCAGCGAGCTCGCGAACGAACATGTAAGCTTCCTCAAACTTCTTAACAGTCTTCTGGAGGTCGATGATGTAGATGCCGTTTCTTTCTGTGAAGATGTATTCCTGCATCTTAGGATTCCATCTTCTTGTGTGATGTCCGAAATGGACGCCTGCTTCAAGCAGCTGTTTGATTGAGATAATAGACATTTTTATGTCCTCCTTCGGTTTTTTCCACCACAGAAGCTGTGCGTCATAATCCTTGTCCGCATTGACAAAGACACCGATTCCGCTTTCTGCATCTGTGTGTGTATTATTTATTGTCTGTGCTTTGCACACAGCCTTTAAATTATAACATAGTCGATATTTTTATGCAATATCTTTCGTCATTGTTTACAAATTATTTACAATATTTTTGGCAAAAAATAACCGTCCGCAAGCCTTGATACACAAAATTGATATATAAACACCTGCGGGCGCGTGTTTCAATGCTTTCTTCTCGTTTTTTTCGGGTTACAGCAGGACGTTTCCCCGCTTGTCAGCTTCACAAGTATAGTATCCTCGCCGATACATTCTATCTTATTCCACGGAACTATTATGTCCTGCCGCTTGCCAAATGACAAAAAGCCATCGCATACGGGAACAACAAGCGCAAGTATCTGACCGCATTCGACATCAAATTCAAAATCCGTAGGGTACCCAAGCTTTTCCCCGTCGCAAAGGTTTATCACCTCAAGCTCCCGTAAGTCCTTGGTGCTTATTCTGCGCATAAAAAATCCTCGCTCTCTTTTTTTGCATTATATGCGAGAGCGAGGTTTTTTATTATTTTGATATTTTCATCTTTGCTTTAATGTGTAATTCAAATTTGTCGCAAATGATATCGAGCGCAAGGCATACTCCGACAAATGCGGGAATAAGAATCATAGACCACAAATCGAAAGCACCGCCGCAAAATTCACCAATTATATTATTGGGCAGCTCAAGAAGAGCTCTGTATTCGCCTTTTGTGATGATATTCACAATATACAGCCCTGCGTTCAAAGTAAGAATAAGCAAAACAGAAGCGGCAAAAATTATACGCAAAATGTTGAGCTTGGTCCTTCTGCCGTTTGATTCAGAATATTCATTTTCTGCACCGAGCATATCGAATATGCTTATAACGAACGCAGATACGAATACCGCAAGAGCTATTCCCTCTCTGCTGACTATGCTGCAAAGCACAAGAACCAGAGTAATAATGAAGAATACTGTAATAGCTATACCTCTGGCAAGCATATTTGGCAGGCTGGATTTTATCAGCGCCTCGGGGAGCGCTACAAATCCTCGCTTGGTTTGACGGAGTATCTCGCGTTTGGGATTATTATGAGCAAAGCAATAAAGTCCCAGAATACACGCAACCAGATATAGTGCTGAAATCTGTAAGGGATTGATAAGCACAAGTCCAGAGAGCGCAGACAAAAGCACGAGGGTCGTCAACGTAGCTGTTTGCATAGCGATAAATTTAAGATAATAGGAAAGATTTATATATGCCGAGGACGAAGCATCCGAGGCGTGAAGAATTCTCTCAAGTCCTCCGACATTCTTTGAGCGTTCAACAAGCACGTCCGCTGCAACTCTGCTTCTTTGAGATGATATGTGAGATGACTCGCTGCCCTCCTCCTGAAATCTCTCAAAGAAGGAGTCCCTGTATTTTTCGCTATCATATTCTATATTATTACAGGTGACAGCGGTATCGGTAAGTGTCATAAGACTGTTAAACCTGTCTTCAACACCGTAGGATACTATAACCTTACCCTGCGAGTGCATATAAGAAATCAGAGTCGAATATTCACTTATGTCAAAGCCAAGATATGCTCTGTATTTCCCAAAGCCACTTGTTATATCTATACCGTTTTGCTTGAAATGAGATGCAAAGGCTATTTTTGTGTCATTTGGCGAGGAGATAATTCCCGCTCCCATAAGATATTTGATATTTTCCGCGCTCTCGTCTGCCATAAACGAGGTCACACAAACTCCCATTTCTCTATACTGCTCAAGAGCTTCTCCCAGTCTGTCAACGGTATGCTCCTCAAGGGCGATAATTCCCTCAAGAACAGTGTTTCTTGACTTGGATGAGGACTTGCCCACCTCCTCGGAGAGCACGAATACAAGCACCTCTCCCGCTTCTGCGCACTCGTCTATATATCCGAGAATGCGTTTCTTCAGGGCTTCATCAATTTCTACCGTCATATCTCCGACGCTAAGATATCTGCAGCTTTTCAGGACTGCTTCATCAAGCGAAAGCGTTATACGTATATTTGAGTCTGACGATTCAGCGCACGCCGCGCCTCCATAATACTCATCCTCAAGATAATAAAGCGAGTCCAATCTCAGATCCGCCGCCGCCCTGTCGTAGCCCATTTGTGATATAAAGGCTTCAAGACTTCTTTTGTAAGAGTCTATATGGGGCATACTTCTGTTTTCCGCAACCTTGAGATAGGTATATATGTACTCGCAAAGTCTGTGCGTCCTGTCAGGCTTTATTTCTATGGTCTGACTGTCAAGCTTTCTGCCCGAGACAAACAGACTCGACGCATGCAATTCACCGTCGGTAATACCTGCGCGGCCCAATAACAGAATGTCAGAAAATCCTGTAAGCACGTCAAATGCCTTGTTCTTTTTGATAACCTTTCCAGCCTCAAGCTTGTCCACGGATGACTTGAATATATATTTTGCAATCAGATCGGTCAGTGTGGGTGAAACATATAAAATACTTGAAGCTGCCATAAGAAATACGGAATAGAAATCCAATCTTTGAAGAGTAAACATTCCAAGCACTACTACCGTAAGAATGAAAAGTGATGCAAATATGCTTA
>JAZNWS010000024.1:0-2159 GCA_045593485.1 Eubacteriales bacterium
AGCACGAGAATATAGTCGTAGCCATCGTTTGTTGTCGGAAATGATTCAATATCCTCGTGAGAGGAGATCTTATCCTTTGTCGCGCCTACCATTCCTGCGCTGATGATTATGACAGTAAGACTCAGCAGCACTATTGCTGTAAGCAGTACAGCGCCTATTTTGAGTAAAATTTTTATTTTATTATTTATCTTCATATCCTCTTGGGGGTAAGCAAAACACCGAGCGATAAATCGTACGGTGCTTTTGCCTTGATGTTAATTATTTTTATTACACTTTTCTGCGAGTTTCTTTGCCGCTCCCTCAAGATAGTCCGCCTTTGTAAGCTCTATCCATCCCTTGTCAACGTAGGAAGCTACCTCGGTGTCGATAGGCATTTTTGCAAGCAGGTCGTATCCGAACTCCTCCGCGATCTGCTCAATATGAGAATCTCCGAATATATGAAGCTCCTTGCCGCAGTCGGGACATTTTACATAGCTCATATTTTCGATAAGACCCAGCACGGGAACCTTCATCATGTCAGCCATATTAGCCGCCTTCTTCACTATCATGGAAACAAGCTCCTGAGGCGAGGACACAATTACTATACCGTCTATCGGTATATACTGGAATACCGTGAGCGGAACGTCGCCCGTGCCGGGGGGACAGTCGATAAAGAGGTAGTCTATTCCCTCCCAGATAGTGTCCTTCCAGAATTGACGTACTGTTGTGGATATAAGCGAGCCGCGCCATACGACAGGTGTGGATTCGTCGTCAAGCATAAGGTTTACGGACATCATCTGAATACCCGTGGTCGTCTGAGGAGGGATCATGCTTCCCTCTCCGTCGCCCTCGACTGCGTCGTGAAGTCCGAAAGCCTTGGGGATAGAAGGACCTGTGATGTCCGCGTCAAGAATACCTACGCGGTATCCGAGACGGCTCATATGAACAGCGAGCATTGACGTGACGAGGGATTTTCCTACGCCGCCCTTGCCGCTTACTACTGCTATAATATGTCCTACCGAGCTCTTGGGGTTGGGCGCGTCCTTTTTTATCTGTGACGAGCAATTACCCGCGTGAGCGCAGGTGGAACAGTCGTGTGTACATTCTGACATTTTTTATCTCCTTGAAATTGCATATAAAATCAACATAAATATTATACACCAAATAAAACCAAAAAGCAATAGAAAATAAAATTTTACATAAAAGCCATAATATTTGTAAATTTTTTCTTTAGGGTCTTGAAAAAAATATAATTTAGGGTTATACTTTTAAGGATAGTATTTATTTAACCGAAAGGACTAAAATTATGGCACTTACACTTAAGAAATCTAATTTTGAGGGCGTTAAGGGTCCCGTTGTCACAATCGTTATGGACGGTGTGGGACTTGCTCCAGACACTGTTTCAAATGCGGTTGCCGGCGCATATACCCCTAATCTTGACAGCATTATGGCAAATTATCCTACTGTTTCCCTCAAGGCACACGGTACGGCTGTTGGACTTCCCTCCGACGACGACATGGGCAACTCCGAGGTCGGACACAACGCTCTCGGCGCAGGCCAGGTTTTCGCACAGGGCGCAAAGCTTGTCACACAGTCTATTGAGACGGGTAAGATGTTCGCTTCAAGCACATGGCAGGAGATCACCTCTAACGTAAAGAATAATAACTCCACCCTTCATTTCCTCGGTCTTTTCTCGGACGGAAACGTTCACTCTCATATTGACCACCTTAAAGCGATGATAGTTCGCGCAAAGGAAGAAGGAATTGCAAATATCCGTATACACATTCTCATTGACGGACGTGACGTTGGCGAGACAAGCGCGCTTGAATATATCAATCCCTTTGAGGAGTTTATTGCTTCCCTTTGCGATGCAAATTGCTGCATCAAAATCGCATCGGGCGGCGGAAGAATGAAGATAACAATGGACAGATACGAGGCTAACTGGACTATGGTCGAGCTCGGCTGGAAAACTCACGTGCTTGGCGAGGGCAGACAGTTTGCGTCCGCCGCTGAGGCTGTTGAGACATACAGAGCCGAATATAAGGTTATAGACCAGGATCTTCCTCCCTTCGTTATTGCGGAGGACGGCAAGCCCGTTGGCACTATCGAGGACGGTGACAGCGTAATATTCTTTAACTTCCGCGGCGACCGTTCTATTGAGATCTCCAAGACATTTGACG
>JAZNWS010000025.1:0-2954 GCA_045593485.1 Eubacteriales bacterium
AAGACGGTCATCTCCCCCAAAAGCATCTCGGGAGAGGTTATGCTTCAGGCGGAGATATTCCATACCGACAACAAGGCTACGCACGAAAACATAAAGATAGACAATGCGTCAAGAATTGCGGAGTATATTCACGGCTATTCCCAGATAAATCTGCTGACGACGGCGGGGGATTGCGAATACAAGGTGTCGCAGTCGGGAAAGAGCGTTGTTATCGGCGGATCTAAGCTTGAGAGTCAGCTTTTCGCTGACAAGACCTTTGCGAGAGTGCAGATAGGCGGGAACAACAAGAGCAAAAAATACATTTTGTCGGGAGACGAGGAGTTTTTAAAGTACCTCGGAGTCAGCGACAAGAACGGCAGAGTTTACGACAAAAAGCAGGCTAAATTCCGCCAGATAAACAGATTTTTAGAGCTTATACGCGATGTTGAAAAGCATTTGCCCGAGGGAGATTTGCGCATTTGCGATTTGTGCTGTGGAAAGAGCTATCTTTCCTTTGCGGTGTATCATTATTTTGCGGTAATACAGGGCAGAAACGTAAAAATGACGGGTGTTGACCTCAAGCCCGACGTTATAGAGTATTGCTCGGACGTGGCAAGCTCGGTTGGCTTTGACGGGCTTGAATTTATATGCGGCGACATTCGCGCGTATGACGCACAGAGCCACGTCAATCTCGTTATCTCGCTCCACGCGTGCGATATAGCGACGGATATCGTGCTCGAGAAGGCGACGGACGTGCAGGCAGACGTTATTATGTCAACGCCGTGCTGTCACCACGACCTCAACAGAAAGCTTGATTGCGACGCGCTTGAATTTATCGGCAACCACTCAATGCTCCGTCAGAAGCTTTGCGACGCGGCAACCGACGCGCTTCGTCTGAAGCTCTTGGAGGCAAAGGGATACGAGGTCTCGGCGCTTGAGCTTATTGACCCCGAGGAAACACCCAAAAACATTCTCCTTCGCGGTATCCGTAAAAGGAATTTTGATATTCACGGCGCTGCGGCAAAGAGGTCGATGGACGAGTATATTTCCGCTTACAGATTTTTGACGGGCGGTAAAGACCCCGAGTTTGTGTGAGGTGAGATATGGGACTTATAAAAAAGATAGTTGAGCGCGCGACCAAGTCCAAAAATCCCGACAGCAAGAGATACAAATGGGATATGGCGCGTCAGATGTGCGGTCATCATATAAAATACGTCACCGAAAAGAGAAATGACGTTGACGAGGTAATTGGCAGAAGCGGAGGACTTAATATCCGCGACGACGAGCTTATCGTGTTTGCCTCGGCAGACGTTATCATGCGCTGCAAAATAGAACAGATGCAGGCGTGGGAGCTGCTTTCCAAGGACGGCGTGGTCATAACCGCCCCCGACCTTGAGCACGGCGGTGTTGAACGAACCATTATAGTTTACTATGTATATTACAGATAAAAGAGGACTGAAAAATGTTTATTAAGGAAACAACAAAGGGAATGAGAGATATTCTTCCCGCAGAAAGTGAAATAAGAGAGTATCTTCTGAACAAGCTCAAAAGAACCTATGCGTCCTTTGGCTTTTCGCAGATAGAGACCCCCGCGGTCGAGCACATTGAGAATCTCACCTCAAAGCAGGGCGGCGAGAATGAAAAGCTCATATTCAAGATACTTAAAAGAGGCGAGAAGCTGAGTGAATCTGCAGGTGGAGCTGACATTGACGCGCTCGTGGATTCGGGACTCCGCTACGACCTTACCGTGCCGCTCTCCCGTTATTATTCAAACAACGCGGCAAATCTGTCCTTGCCCTTCAAGGCTATGCAGATTGGCCCCGTATGGCGCGCAGACCGTCCCCAGAAGGGTCGCTTCCGTCAGTTTACGCAGTGCGATATAGACATTCTCGGTGACGCGTCGAACGCCGCGGAGATAGAGCTTATCACGGCAACGTCCACGTTCCTTGAGAGCGTTGGAGTAGGCGGATGCACGGTTATGATAAACGACCGCCGTATTCTCGCGGCTATGGCAAGAGCGAGCGGATTTTCGGAGGAGCAGTTCGGACTCGTGTTCATCATTCTTGACAAGTACGACAAGATCGGCGAGGCGGGAATCGAAAAGGAGCTTCTTGAGGCAGGGTATGAGCCTGCGTGCGTTGCAAAGTATATGGAGATCTTCCGCGGCTCGCTGCAGGCGACTGACAGATTCGCGTATCTTGAGTCTGTTCTCGGCGACGCTATCGAGGACGGCGTTATTGCCAACGTAAAGGAGATCTGCGAGGCGGTTGCGGTGATCTCCGACGGAAGATTCAACCTTGATTTTGACGTGACTCTCGTTCGCGGAATGGGTTATTACACGGGCACTATCTTTGAGATAAAGTCCGAGGATTTCAAGGGCTCAAGCATCGCGGGCGGCGGCAGATACGACAATATGATAGGCAATTTCACAGGTCAGAAGACCTGCGCTTGCGGTTTCTCCATAGGCTTTGAGAGAATTGTCGGCGCGTTGCTTGAAAAGGGCTTCAAGCCTTCTGACAGACCCGAAAAAACCGCCGTGCTTTACGATAAGCGCCTTGGTGCTACCGAGCTTGCGATCATGCAGAAAAAGGCTATGCAGTACAGAAATGAAGGCAAGACCGTGCTTGTGCAGAAAATGAACAAGAACGTCGGCTTCCAGAAGCAGAAGCTTGAAGCAGACGGATATACCAAGTTCGTTGATATAAGATACCCTGATGAAATGGGGAAGATGGATAATATTTAAAAAGAAGGCTCTCCTGTTTTGATTCAGGAGAGCCTTGAAAATTTTTTCAAAAAAATTAAAAAAACTATTGCAAAATTATCTTTCTTATGATATAATATTCAAGTCGCTGGTATAGCACAGTCGTGTAGTCTTACCACCTTCGGTGGTGTGGCACTACCTCCTTGTGCCATACAAGCTCATTCTTCGCTGGTATAGCACAGTCGTGTAGTCTTACCACCTTCGGTGGTGTGGC
>JAZNWS010000026.1:0-7856 GCA_045593485.1 Eubacteriales bacterium
CTTTGCGACTTTGCAAAAGCCGCCGCAGAGCAGGGGATAATTGTAGTTTTCCGCTTGTGGAACAAGGGCTTTGACGGCGGCAGAAATGATATGGCGATGGCTCTGCTTCGCAAAAACATAGACGGCGAGTGGGCAGAGAACACCCGCGGTATCAGAATACGGGATAAGGTCTTTCTTGAGTGGGGAGAACGCTTTGAGTGGCCCGACAGTCAGGCAGAGATCAAGGGAAATAAGTTCTTCTGCTACGGACTCAAGGACCAATTCGGCATCCTCGCCGACGGAACTATAGTACCCTGTTGTCTTGACAGCGAAGGTGTAATCAACCTTGGAAACATATTTACAGACGATATAAATGAGGTTCTCAATTCCGAGCGCGCCAAGGCTATGGTGTGCGGCTTTAGCCGCGGAGTTGCCACCGAGGAATTATGTAAAAGATGCGGCTACGCGCAGAGGTTTGTGTAAATAGAAAAGCGGGATTTATTTCCCGCTTTTTAACCCCTTGTATTTACTTCGATTTTATGTTATAATACATATAACGAAAAAATTTAGGAGGATAATAATTATGAACCGTTTGAATGGAAAAGTAGCAATTATTACCGGTGGAAACTCCGGTGTAGGCGCGGCGACTGCTGTAAAGTTTGCCGCAGAGGGCGCAAAGGTGGTCATCACCGCACGCCGCGAAGCACCTCTGCTTGAGGTTGCCGAAAAGATACGTGCGGCAGGAGGCGAGGTCCTTCCCGTTGTCAGCGACATCTCAAAGGCTGAGGACGCAAAAAAGGTGCTTGACGAGACACTCAAGGCATTTGGCAAGGTTGATATTCTTATCAACAACGCGGGCGTTCTTGACGAGGGACTCAAGGCTATCGACAGCTTCACCGATGAGGATATGAACCGCGTTATTGACATCAACACAAAGGGAACTATGTGCATGATGCGTGAGATTTCTGCCGAGATGGCAAAGACGGGCTACGGCTCTATCGTTAACGTGGCGTCTGTTGCGGGCGTTATGGGCTGCGGCGGCGCTGCATACGTTGCGTCCAAGGCGGGGGTTATCGGACTTACCCGCCATACCGCGCTTCGTTTTGTAGGCACAAACGTGCGTTGTAATGCGATCTGCCCCGGTACTATCGTGACCCCCATGGTTGCGGGAATGAGCCCTGCTAATATGGATATGAACATCTTCGGTCAGATGATGAAGCATAACGACCTCAAGGTACAGCCCTGTATGCCCGACGACGTGGCAAATATGCTTTTGTTCTTCGCGTCCGACGAGTCAAGAGCGATCACAGGACAGACCATCGTCACCGACTTCGGTTCAACTCTGTAATTTCAAAGCTTTGCGACAGGCAGAACTGCCTGTCGCTTTTTTATGTAAAAAAGGGGCTGAGATCAGCCCCTAAAACTTATTTTCCGCCAAACATATCCGACATAAAGCCGTTGCCGTCCTTTTCGTCGGCAGTATATTCGTCCGAGTTCTCGTCTACCGTTCTGCCGTTCTTGGGATCGGGAGTTATATCGTCAACTACCTCTGACATTATCTCGGAAGGAGATGTCGGCGCTTTTTCTGTAGAATTGGGTGTTGAGTCCTTTTCGTTGTTTCCGTCTGTGTTGTTTCCTCCGCAGGAAGAAAGACAGAAGGAACAAAGGACACATGCCAATGCAAGCGCGATAAATGTTGATGTCTTGTTTTTCATATTTATCTCCATAATTTTATGCTTTAATAGGGAAGTCCCCATCTTTAGTTTGCCCCGAAGTCTGAAAAATATCCGCATAAGCTCACGACGCAAAAAATATATTTTATCATTAATATTTTCACACAAAAAAGGAGGACGTCGTGAGTTTTTGCAAAAAAGCCATCCTTTTTCTTTTTGCAATTTTTATGCTTATATTCGCGCCGCTGCGCCAAGCTGTTATTTGCGCGCAAAATACACAGCCGACGCTTTACCTTAATGGTCAGGCTGACAGCTCGTCGGGACTTTTTGTTCTGAAAATTATGATCTCCCCAAGGCAGATTCAGCTTTGCGGGCTTGAGGTTGATATAATCTATGACCCCGAAAAAATGATGATATGCTCGTGCGAGCGAGGGGACGGTCTGGGTTCTCTTGAATTTGATTGCTCGCTTGAGGATGGCAGAATACGTCTGTTGTTCTTTGGAGAGCAAAATTCAGAGGTCGGCGGCAGAATTGCAACGCTGTGCTTTCTGCCAATTGAGTCTTACGACGGAGAAATTGAGTTTATATTATCTCTGCCCACCAAAAATTCGGCAATATATTTTGAGAATGATAGGATATTATCTCAAAATCTTTTGCTGGAAGGTCTGCGCATTGACCAAAATACGTCGGAGCTATCCACAGATAGCATTATCGAAGGACCGACTGAATTGCCGTCGGATATAGGGCAAGAGTATCCCTCCGCAGAATCGCCCGCGGAGGGAAATACCGAAGAACATTTATCAAACGTTGTGTCTGATACGAATCCGCCGCATAGTAAAGACGGCGGGATTTTTAAGAAAATACTTGGAATTTTGCTTTTTGTAAGCACTGTCGCAAGTATTCTTTCTTTTGTTCCGATATTTTTTCCGCGAGTGTTTCGCAAGGGATATTTTTAGTTTACGCAGAGCTAGGATTTTTACGCAAAACAAAATTTTCCGTTTTTATGTTTAAGGGTGTGTATTTGAGTCAAGAATCAAAATACAAATCCACAAAAAAGGAAGCAAGAAAATGATACCGAGCATAAAAAGAGGGGATATATTTTACGCGGATCTAAGCCCCGTGATAGGCTCCGAGCAGGGAGGACTTCGCCCTGTTCTGATAATTCAAAACGACGTAGGCAACAAGTACAGCCCAACGGTGATTGCCGCCGCAATTACATCAAAAACAGGCAAGGCAAAGCTCCCCACACATATCGACATATACGCGGAGGCAACGGGACTTATAAAGGACTCCGTCATACTGCTTGAGCAGATACGCACGCTTGACAAGCGGCGTCTAAAGGAAAAAACAGGGCATCTGAGCCCTCAGAAAATGAACGAGGTTGACAACGCGATCGCCGTGAGTCTGAACCTTTTGGGAGTGTCACACGCCACTCCGTCAAATACGGAGCACGAGCAGAGGGATATTGCGTCCGCGGCTGCGGCAACGCTCTCCGAGGGGAACCGCGCAGTGTCTGAAGCAACGGGGGCAGACGGCAAAAATAAGACCTTTTAGTATGTTTTACGACAAAGAAAACTGAAAAGAGTACTTGATTTTTTTCAAAAGATGTGATAAAATAAAGTGTTAAAAAACTTATTCTTTTGAAAGGGATTTTAGTATGGCACTCGTAACTACTAAAGAAATGTTCAAAAAGGCCTATGCGGGCGGATACGCGATAGGCGCGTTCAACATCAACAACATGGAAATTATCCAGGCTATAACCGAGGCGGCAGCCGAGGAGCAGTCTCCCGTTATCCTTCAGGTTTCTGCGGGCGCGCGTAAGTACGCAAAGCACGAATACCTTATGGCTCTCGCAAACGCGGCAGTTAAGGACAGCGGAATTGACCTCGCTCTCCACCTTGACCACGGAGCAGATTTTGAGATCTGCAAGTCTTGTATCGACGGCGGCTTCACCTCCGTTATGATCGACGGCTCTCACCACTCCTTTGAGGACAACATCGCGCTCACAAGAAAGGTCGTTGAGTATGCTCACGCTCACGGCGCGGTAGTTGAGGGCGAGCTCGGTGTTCTTGCGGGCGTTGAGGACGACGTTGTTGCGGAGCATTCCTCCTACACTCGTCCCGAGGAGGTTGAGGAATTCGTTTCCCGCACAGGCGTTGACTCCCTCGCTATCTCTATCGGTACGTCCCACGGCGCGTACAAGTTCACCGCAAAGCAGTGCACAAGAAATGAGAACGGCGTTCTCGTTCCCCCTCCGCTCCGCTTTGATATTCTTGAGGAGGTTGGCAAGCGTCTTCCCGAGTTCCCGATAGTTCTCCACGGAGCGTCCAGTGTGGCTCACGAGTGCGTTTCTGAGATAAACGCTATCGGCGGTAAGCTTCCCGACGCTGTCGGTATCCCCGAGGAGCAGCTCCGTCGCGCAGCAAAGATGGCTGTATGTAAGATCAATATCGACTCCGATATCCGTCTCGCTATGACCGCGGGTATCCGCCGCGTGCTCACAAATAAGCCCGAGGCGTTTGACCCCCGTGAGTATCTCAAGGTGGGTAGAGAAGAAGTTAAAAAGATGGTTCAGCATAAGATCAAGAACGTTCTTGGATCTTCGAATACACTTTGATGGGAATATGTGGGGAAACCTTTTTGGTAAAAAGGTTTCCCCCAATTTGCTTGCAAATTAAACCCCTTCTAAAAACTTTCACAAAAAATTAAAGAAAAAGGCGGGGAAAGTTTTGAAAAGGTTTGGAAAAACTTTTTCAAAACTTTCTCCAAGAAAAAACATGAAATTTACGCATACATATACGACAAAATGGCATGACACGGACTCGAATAGAGTTTTACGGACGAGCAAGATACTTATGTATTTTCAGGAGACGGGAAATATTCAGTGCGCCGAGTTTGGTCTGCCGCTTGATAAAATGAGGGACGAGCAGGGGCTTGGCTTTATTTTGAGTCAGCTTTCAATGCAGGTAATAAAACCTGTGCCCGCATATAAGAAAATAGAGGTCAGCACGTGGTGCAAGGAGGCAAAGGGCTACTCGTTTTTGAGATTTTTTGAGATGAGAGCTGACGGCGAGATATTGGCGCGCGCGTCAAGCACATGGGCGCTCGTGGACGTACACAACAAGACTCTTGTGAAGGCGGACAGGCTTGAAGGTCAGAATTTTCCGTATGATGAGCCGATAGATGTGGCGATTCTGCCTCCGAGGGCAAGAATAGGCAAGGGCGAGGTGCTTGAGAGGGTCGGAGAGAGGACAATTTTCTACTCGGACATTGACTACAATATGCATATGAATAACACCAATTATCCCGATATGCTCTGCGACTTTTTGCCCGATATGAAGGGGAAATTTGTATCGGAGATATCCTTGTCGTATCTTAAAGAAGCGCCGCTCGGCGCGACCTTGACGGTTAACAAAGGTCTGCGCGAGGACGGGTTTTTCGAGTTCAGAACCGCAAATTCCGCAGGCGAGACCTGCCTTGAGGCGATAGTAAAATTAAGTGATATATAAAACAAAACGGCATCTGCTTGCAGATGCCGTTTTGTTTTACTTTAATTTACTCAATTTAGCCGTGTTGGCAATAACGATAAGCTTTTCGTCAGCGTTGAGGGGGATTTCAGGGTTTATATCTATCCGCACGCTGTCGCGCGAGCGGATTGCTACGATGTTTATGGAATATTTCTTTCTAAGGTTCAGCTCAAGCAGATTTTTGCCCACCCATTCGTCCTTGACGTCAAGCTCTATCATAGATACGTTTCTCGCAAGCTCTATCATATCAACAAAGCCCGACGAGAGCAGGTTTTTCGCAAGTCTTGCTCCCGACTCGCTCTCGGGGAACACGACCTTATCCGCGCCCACGCGCAAAAGTATCTTTTTATGCGTTTCGTTTGCGCACTTGGCGATAACAGTCTTAACACCCGCCTCCTTACAAAGCATAGTAGAGAGCACACTTGCCTCAAGGTTTTCCGCCATAGCGATAATGACGGTGTCTATATTTCCTATTCCAAGGCGGGAAAGCACCTCCGCGTCGGTCACGTCCGCGCACTTGCAGATCGGAATATATGCAGCCGCATAATTTACGATGCTATCGTCAATATCGACCGCAAGCACCTCAGCGCCGCTGGCTACAAGCTCCTTGGCAACCGCCAAGCCGTATCTTCCAAGACCAAATACTGCATAAGTCTGATTTATACTCATAAAAACAACCTTTCTTATCCCACGCTGATGTCCTCAGAGGGATTTTTTATTATGTTCTGTGTTTTCTTTTTTACGTTTAACGCAAACGCGAGGGAGATAGGGCCTACGCGTCCGAGATACATAGTTAAGATAATTATCATCTTGCCCGCCGCGCTGAGTGTTGAGGTTATACCGCGGGTAAGACCGACGGTTGCCGTCGCGCTGACGGTTTCATACAGGATGTCTATGACAGACGCGTCCGTGCAAGCTGACAGGGCAAGGGTGGAGATAAGCATTATGGAAAAGGATGCGCCAAAAACCGCAACGGCTTTTCGCAACGCCTCGCGCGAGATGGCTCTGCCAAAGAGGGAGACGTCGTCATTGCCAAGCACGGTTGAGAACGCCGAGGCAAAAAGCACGGCGACAGTGACCGTCTTTATACCGCCCGCGGTTCCCACGGGAGAGCCTCCGATAAACATAAGCACAAGGCAGAGAATAGACGAGGCGTTCGTCAGATTTTCCTGCGGAAGAGTTGCAAATCCTGCGGTCCTTGTCGTGACCGACTGAAACAGACTGACCTGAATTTTATCAAACAACGACATATCGCCGATTGTCGCGGGATTGCTGTATTCAAAAGCGAAAATCAGCGCGCCGCCCGCAAAAATTAGAATTAAAGTTGTCCAGATTGCGATCTTGCTGTGCAGAGTGAGTGAGCGCAGACACTTGAATCTCTTGCGCTTGAATTCGGGTATAACCCTCGCGAGATCCCACCAAACGATATATCCTATACCGCCGAGAACTATAAGCAAGCAGGTGACTATATTGATTATGGGATTTGTGGCGTAGGAGCAGAGGCTGTCCGCGGCTATGATGTCAATTCCTGCGTTGCAGAAGGCGGAAACGGAGTTAAAGACTGATATCCAGATACCCTTTGCGCCAAAGTCGGGAACAAAGACTATCATATAAAGCAGAGCGCCAATGCCCTCGACGATAAACGTGCCGATAATGACCTTTTTTATAAATGACGCAAGGCCCGAGAGCGTGTTGAGGTTAAACGCGTCCTGAATAAGAAGCCTGTCGCCAAGCCCCATTCTGCGTCGCAGAGCGAGCATAAAGCCCGACATAACGGTTATGACTCCAAGACCGCCTATCTGTATCAGCAAAAGGATTACTATCTGACCGAAAACACTCCACGTGCTGACGGTGGGCAGTGTGACAAGTCCTGTCACGCAGGTTGCCGTGGTGGCGGTGAACAGAGCGTCTATATAAGGTACGCTCTTGCCGTCAGCCGAGCTTATCGGCAGCCACAAAAGCAGACTTCCCACAAGGACGGCAAGAATAAAGCTAAGCAGGATTATCTGCGCCGTTGACAGAGAAAATTTGCCTTTTTTCTTCATATTCAAGCCCTCCTTTTTGGATTTATAGATACATTATAACACCTTTTGAGAGACGTGTCAATATTTTGGAATTTTTGATTATTTTTTTTCGGGCTGTCGAAGGCGCCAGCCCCTACGGGTAATCGAATATCAATAATATTCGCGGAAAAACGATTGTTTTGCCGTAGGGGTCGGCGCCCACGACGACCCGTTGCAATCGAAAATCGGTTATTTACGGGAGCATATAGAATGTTCCCCTACGGTTAATCAAAAACAAAAAACGGCATTTGCGGTCGCAAATGCCGTTTTGTATTATCTATTACTTACACAAGCTATACGCGTCCTCGTCGCAGATGACTGTCACGTCGGGGTGAGAGTGAAGAAGCGACGCTGGGCAACGGGGAGTGGGAGCCTCCATAAGCATCGCGTGTATGGCTTTTGCCTTGGAGCTTCCCGAGGCGAGAACTACTATACTGCGAGCCTTCATGATGCTCTGTATTCCCATCGTCAAAGAGTGCGTGGGAACGTCGGATTCGGACTCGAAAAATCTCGCGTTTGCCTTTATGGTGCTTTCGGTCAGCTTTTCAACGTGGGTGAAGGGGACGGGATTATCCGTAGGCTCGTTAAAGCCGATATGTCCGTTCTGACCGATA
>JAZNWS010000027.1:0-11233 GCA_045593485.1 Eubacteriales bacterium
GTAGCAGCAATCGAGGCAGCAGATGCAATGGTAAAGGCTGCAAACGTAGAACTCATCGGTTCCGAAAAGATCGGTTCCGGACTCGTAAGCGTTATGGTTCGCGGAGACGTTGGAGCTGTTAAGGCTGCTGTTGAGGCAGGCGGAGCTGCTGCTTCCAGACTCGGCGAGGTTATCGCTACACACGTTATCCCCAGACCCCACACAGACGTTAACAAGCTTCTTCCTACGCTTGGCTAATATCTTTGGGAAGTCGAATGCGAGGGCTTTAAAAAAGCCCTCGCACCCCCCAAAAAAAATAATTGCTATATAAATGGAATAAACCCCGATGTTTATTTTGTTCATACGGCAATTAGCCGCACTAAATCAGTAATAAAAATTCAGATATTATATGGCGGGGCACCCCGCAGGAAAGGAAGCGTCACAATGGAATTAACATCCGCAGCAATCGCTGATATCGTAAAAAAGGTGATATCCGAGATGGGTACGTCGGGCACTGACAATCAGATCCCCGTCGGCATCTCCAACAGACATATCCACCTCAGCCGTGAAGACCTTGAAACTCTTTTCGGTAAGGGATATGAGCTTACTCCCATAAAGGATCTCTCTCAGCCCGGTCAGTACGCTTGTAAAGAAACTCTTACACTTATAGGTCCCTCAATGCGTCCTATTGAAAACGTTCGTGTGCTTGGTCCTCTTCGTAAGTCCAGCCAGGTAGAGATCTCTATGACGGACTCCTTCGTTCTTAAGGTAAAGCCCCCCGTACGCGAGTCGGGTAAAACTCAGGGCTCCGCTCCCGTGACAATAATCGGTCCCAAGGGTATAGTTGCGCTCAAGGAAGGCTGTATCATAGCTAACCGTCATATACATATGAGCCCCGCAGACGCTCAGAAATTCGGCGTCAAGGATGGCGATTATATCAACGTTGACGCTTTCAGCGGCACAAGAAAGACCAGATGGTACGATGTTCAGATAAGAGTTAACGAGCAGTTCAGACTTGAAATGCACGTTGATACTGACGACGCAAACGCAGTCGGATTCAAGAACGGTAGCACCGTTACTGTTGCAAAAGACTAATTTTTGAGGTATTAAGATATGTTAAAAGGACAGGTAGTTGGACACATAGTTTCCACAAATAAAATCGAAAAGCTTGTTGGTAACAAGTTTTTAGAGGTAAGACTTATCGAGAATGAAACTCTCACAGATAAGTACATAGTAGCTGTTGACAGACTCGTAAGCGCAGGTATAGGAGAGACTGTTCTCGTCACAACGGGCAGTAGCGCAAGAATGGCGCTCGGCGACGAGTATTCTCCCGTTGACGCAGTCATCGTCGGAATAGTTGATAAGATATAAATTATAAAAACGTCCGAAAGGGCGCGTAAAGGCGCAAGGTTAAGAAATGTCAGAATTAAAATCAATCATGCAAAACGCAGCCATCGTCGGCGCGGGCGGAGCGGGCTTCCCTTCCTTTGCCAAGCTTGCTGACGGTGCTGATACACTTGTTATAAACTGCGCGGAATGTGAACCTCTCATGTATACGGACTACATGCTTATGCGTGAGGAAATGTCCAAAATAGTCGAGGGCGCGCAGATAATTATCAATGAAACAACCATCAAGCACGCGTATGTGTCTCTCAAGGCGCACAAGGCAGAAATGCTCGGCCTTGTCGACGGTCAGGTGCTTGGCGAGGGAGTGACTGTTAAGGCAGTTCCCGACGTCTACCCTATGGGTGACGAAATAAACCTTATATACGAGGCTACGGGCAGACTTGTAAAGCCCGGAAATCTTCCCATAACCGCAGGAGTTATCGTACTTAACGGCGAGACTGTATATAACGTCCGTCAGGCAGTAAAGGAAAATACTCCCGTTGTGGAAAAGTGGGTGACAATAGGCGGAGATATTCCCGAGAGATACACCGTCAGAGTTCCTGTTGGTATGAGAGTATCAGAGCTTTTTGACACGCTCGGCATAAAGGTCCGTCCCGACCAGGTCGTTATCAGCGGCGGTCCGTCCATGGGCTCGATCGTAAGATATGAGGCTGAGCTTATTACGAAAACCACAAAGGCGATACTTATTTTTCCCAAGAATATAAACTGCGTTGCCCACAAGCAGATATCCATGGAGGATATGCTTCGTCGCGCGGCATCCTGCTGCTGCGGATGCAACCGCTGCACAGAGCTTTGCCCCAGACACCTTCTCGGCTATCCTCTTGAGCCCCACAAGATGATAAGAGCCGCTCTGACGAATGCGGTGCTCAATGATCCCGAGCTTATCAAGACAGCCTCTCTTTGCTGCTCCTGTGGTGTTTGCGCCGAGGCGGCTTGCTGTCAGGATATATCTCCCAAGGACGTCATCCTTCATCTCAAGGGCATACTTGCGAAGAACAAGATCAGATTTGTAGCAGGCAGTGAGGAATACCGTCCCGACAGTGATAGAAAATACCACATGATATCCTCTGACAGATGGCAGGATATTCTCGGCGTTCGCAGATTCGACCACGTCACAAAGTATATCCCGAAGCAGATCAAGGCAGACAGGGTTGAGATAAAGATGTCCCAGCACATTGGCGCTCCCTCCGTACCCGCAGTCAGCGTTGGTGATAACGTTGTCGTAGGTCAGGTGATCGCAAACGCAGGCGCAGGTCTCTCTATCCCTCAGCACGCGTCGATAAACGGTAAGGTCATATCCGTTGACTCCACCAAGATAGTAATTGAAGCATAAAACCAAAATATAGATAAAGCAGGTATTACACATGTATCAGGCAATAGGTGTTATTGAACTTAAAAGTATAGCAAAGGGTATCGAGGCAACCGACGCGGCGCTCAAGAGCGCAGGCATAAGCCTTATATCCGCCCGTCCCGCTTGTCCCGGAAAATTTGAGATAATCCTCACGGGTACTATCTCAAACGTCACAAGCTCGGTTGAGCACGTTAAGGAGAGATTCGGCGACAAGCTTGTTGACTCCTCCATAATCGGACGTATAGATCCCCAGGTCATTACGGCGCTCTTTGGCACTATGTCTGCCGAGAAGAAGGGCAGCTTAGGAATCATCGAGACCTTCTCCGCGGCAAGCATTATTAAGGCGGCTGATATTGCGGTCAAGACCGCAAAGGTTGCAGTCTACGAGCTTCGCGTTTCCAGAGGTATGGGCGGCAAGGGTGTCGTTCTTCTCACAGGTGACGTCGGCGACGTTTCCGCAGCCGTTGAGGCAGGCGCAAACTACGCAAAGGATCAGGGTCTCTATCACAACTGCGCGGTTATTCCCGCTCCCCACGAGCTTCTCTGGGAGCAGATCTAAAAATACATAAGAAGGATTTTGAGAAATGAGTAAGATTAAATTTACAATCGAAAAGTCCCCAAGAATTCAGCGACTCGTTGATCATCTGTACGCTAATATGCCCGAGATCGAGGCTGACAGAGCCGAGCTTATCACAGAAAGCTACAAGCAGACTGAGGGTCAGCCTATAGTTAAGCGTCGCTCCGCGGCTTTTCGCCATATACTTGAAAACATCCCGATAGTTATCCGCCCCGACGAGCTTATCGTAGGTAGCAACTCCATAGCTCCCCGTGGATGTCAGACCTTCCCCGAGTACTCTTTTGAGTGGCTTGAGCTTGAGTATGACACGTTTGCAACCCGTGAGGCAGACCCCTTCTACATCTCTCCCTCAACAGTTGAGAGACTCAAGAAGGTATATCCTTACTGGAAGGGCAAGACCGTAAGTGACCTCGCAACAGAGAGCATGGACGAAAAGGTTCGCGACGTATTCTTCAACCACGGTATATTCACAGTCGGAAACTATTTCTATAACGGAATCGGTCATATAAACGTTGACTATGCAAAGGTTATCAACTGCGGTCTTGAGTCCATTATTGAGGACGCGCAGAGCCGTATAAATAATCTTTCCATGGGCAAGGGCGACTACATCCGACGCAAGAGATTCCTTGAGTCTGTAATCGAAAGCTGCGAGGCTGTTATAACGTACGCAAGACGTTATTCCGCTTTGGCTCTTGATATGGCTTCTCAGTGCACCGACAGCGTACGCAAGGCAGAGCTTCTCAGAATTGCCGAGGCATGTGACAGAGTTCCCGCCAAGCCCGCGCGCAGCTTCTACGAGGCTTGTCAGGCATTCTGGTTTATTCAGCAGCTTCTTCAGTGCGAGTCCAGCGGACACTCCATCTCCCCCGGACGCTTTGACAGATATATGTATCCCCTCTTCAAGCAGGATATCGACTCGGGCAAGCTCACAATCGAGCAGGCGCAGGAATATCTTGACTGCATCTGGGTAAAGCTCAACGATCTCAACAAGGTAAGAGACGCGGCATCTGCCGAGGGCTTTGCAGGCTACGGCTTGTTCCAGAACCTTATCGTCGGCGGTCAGGACGAAAGCGGACTTGACACCACAAACGAGCTTTCTTATATGTGTATGGAGGCTCAGCTCCACGTCCGTCTTCCCCAGCCTTCCCTTTCTATCCGTGTCTGGAACGGAACTCCCCACGACCTTCTTATCAAGGCGGCATCCGTCGTTCGCGAGGGCCTTGGCGTTCCCGCATTCTATAACGACGAGGTCATTATTCCCTCCATCATGTCCAAGGGCCTTACCCTTGAGGATGCGCGTGACTACTGTATCATCGGTTGCGTAGAGCCTCAAAAGGGCGCAAAGACTGACGGCTGGCACGACGCGGCATTCTTCAACATGTGCCGTCCTCTCGAGCTTGTTTTCTCGAACGGCGTTGACAAGGGCGAGCAGATAGGTCCTCGCACGGGCGAGGTTGAGCAGATGACCACATTTGAGGAGTTCTATGAGGCTTACAAGACTCAGGAGCTTGCTCTTATTGAAATGATGGTTCATGCCGACAACGCAGTTGACTACGCTCACAGCATCCGCTGTCCTCTCCCCTTCCAGTCATGTCTTTGCGACGACTGTATGGACAAGGGACTCAGCCTTCAGGAGGGCGGCGCGCACTATAACTTCACAGGACCTCAGGGCTTCGGTATAGCTAATATGACCGACGCGCTCATCGCTATGAGAACCCTCGTATTCGAGGAAAAGAAGGTCAGCATGGCTGAAATGAAGCAGGCGCTTGCGGACAACTTCGGTAAGGGTATCATGCCCAAGAAGGCGCTTGAGCTTACTATTGAGGCTTCCAAGCTTGCAAACGCGCAGGGTATCGACGTAAACGAAAAGTTTATCGCTGAGGTATATAAGAGCCTTACGACAGCATCCACAGTCTCCGACGCAAAGAAGGCAAGATATCAGGAAATCCTTGATATGATCGCCGAGCTTCCCAAGTACGGAAACGACATTCGCGAGGTTGACCTGTTCGCCCGCGAGGTATGCAACACATACACCAAGCCCTTTGAAAACTTTACCAACAACCGTGGCGGTGTATATCAGGCAGGACTTTACCCCGTTTCCGCAAACGTTCCGCTTGGCTATCAGACCGGCGCCACCCCCGACGGCAGACTTGCTTACACTCCCATCGCGGACGGTGTAGGACCTGCGTCCGGACGCGACGTTCTCGGTCCTACGGCTACCGCAAACTCCGTAGCCCGCCTTGACCACGGCATCGCCTCCAACGGAACACTCTTTAACCAGAAATTCCATCCCTCCGCGCTCTCAGGCATGGAAGGACTTGAAAAATTCGTCGCTTACCTGCGCGGCTACTTCGATCAGAAGGGTATGCACGTTCAGTATAACGTCATCTCCCGAGAGACACTTCTCGACGCGCAGAAGCACCCCGAAAATTATAAGAACCTCGTTGTAAGAGTCGCAGGCTACAGCGCGCTCTTTACAACCCTCTCCCGTTCGCTTCAGGACGATATCATCAACCGTACCGAACAAACGGGAATTTGAGAGGGGGAGAAAGATGCGGGGGAACTTTTTGAAAAAAGTTCCCCCGCCCCCCCTCAAAAACTTTCCCGAAAAATTTTTCTCGGGTAATAGAATAGACGCATTAAAATCTATAATTTTACGTTTTTATATGAGTTGCTTAGCAAGAGCTTGTATAAAAGCGCAAAAGCAAATAAAAGCAAATTTATGAAAGGAGAAAGAATATGGCAAATAATATATACGAGCAGACAGGCCGTATTTTTGATATTCAGCGTTATTCCATACACGACGGCCCGGGCATTCGTACCATAATATTCCTTAAGGGATGCTTTCTCCGTTGCAAATGGTGCTGCAATCCCGAGTCTCAATCCTATGAGATACAGGAAATGACGACAGGCGGCAAGACAAAGATAGTCGGCCGCGACGTGACCGTTCGTGAGGTAGTTGACGAGGTTATGAAGGACGCCGTCTATTTCAGACGAAGCGGCGGCGGTATCACTCTGTCGGGCGGCGAATGTATGGCTCAGCCCGAGTTTTGTGAGGCATTGCTCCGCGCGTTCAAGGAATACGGCATGAGCACCGCTATTGAGACCACCGCGTTTGCGCGCCCCGAGGTCGTACAGTGCATCCTCCCCCACGTTGACCATTTTCTTATGGACATAAAGCACGTAAACTCCAAAAAGCACGAGATGTTCACAGGAGTGCCTAACGAGCAGATACTTGAAAACGCAAAATACATAGCAGAAAACGCAAAACATCTTATCATAAGAGTTCCCACCGTTCCGACCTTTAACGCGACGGTCGAGGAAATTCAGGCAATAGCGCGCTTTGCGGACGGTCTTCCCAACGTCACCGAGCTTCACCTGCTTCCCTATCACCGTCTCGGCCAGGACAAGTACGCAGGCATCGGCAGAGAGTATTCTCTCGCGGACATAGAGCCTCCCTGTGCAAAGGGCATGAACAAGCTTCTCACAGCGGCGCAGGCAGTATGCACCAAGGTTCACGTACAAATTGGTGGCTAATTCCACCCTCAAAGGAGAAAAACAATGGCAGATATATTCGATATGCAAGATAAAATGCGAATAGTCCAAGAGCTTGTCCCCGGACGTCAGATAACTCTTGCGCATATAATCGCAAACCCCGACCCCATTCTCTATCAGAAGCTGGGTCTTGACCCCGCGCTTGACTACAGTCACTCGGCAATCGGTATTCTTACCGTCAGCCCCGCGGAGACCGCGGTCATCACGGCGGATATAGCTCTTAAGTCCTCGGGCGCGGAGCTTGGCTTTGTTGACAGATTCTCGGGTACACTCATAATCACTGGCAGAGTTGCGGAGGTTGAGTCCTCATTTAACGCTATAAGCGACTATTTCAAGGGTACGCTTGGCTTTACCGTTTGCGACGTCACAAAGACCTGATGAAAAAGCTTATACTTATGGGTCGCGTGGCGGCGGGCAAGACTACCTTGACGCAGGCGCTCAAGGGCGAGCAGCTTTCCTACTGCAAGACCCAGTATATAAATTATATGGATACCATAATTGACACCCCCGGTGAATATATGCAGGTCCACGGACTCGGCGCGGCGTTAGCTCTTTATGCCTACGAGGCGGACGTGGTAGGTATCGTGATAAGCGCAAACGAGCCTTATTGCGTGTTCCCTCCCAATATTACCTGCATGGTAAACCGCGACGTCATAGGCATTATTACGGGTGTGGACAAGCCCGACGCAAATATCCCTTTAGCTGAGCAGTGGATGGAAAACATAGGCTGTAAGACAGTTTTTCACGTCAGCTCCTATTCGGGCGAGGGACTAAATGAAATTATAGACTATCTCAATCAATAATCTTATCTGGAGGCTTTATGGCTGCAACAAAGACAATCTGCTTTGCCAACAACAAGGGCGGAAGCGGTAAATCCACCACCTGCGCAAACGTAGGTTATTCTCTCTGCACGCTTGGAAAGAAGGTTCTTCTTATCGACGGTGATATGCAAATGAACCTCACACTTTCCTTCTTCGACGATGAAAAATCGCTTGAGCTTGCAAAAAACGGTAAAAACATCTATACTGCAACTCTTGAGCAGAAGGATCTTACCGATTACATAATACATACCGAGTATGAGGGACTTGACCTTATTCCCTCCTCCACGCTTATGAGCAGCATCGAGCTTCAGCTTTTCACAAAGTTCCAGCGCGAGTTTATCCTCCGTCACGGACTTGAAAAAATAAAGGCTTCGGGATATTACGATTATATTCTCATCGACTCCCCCCCGACTCTTGGCTGTTGGGTAATGAACATTATGTGCGCGTCGGATTTTCTCGTCATACCCGTCGAGGCTTCTCCTTGGGGACTTTTCGGACTTGCGAATATGTTTGAGTTCTACGAGCAGGTAAAATCCATCTGTCCGAATCTTGAGCTTATGGGAATTGCTATAACCAAGGCAAGCGAGCGCAAAAACTATTTCAAGCAGACAGTGGAAACCCTCTCGTCTCTTGACAACGTGCGACTTCTCAAGTCTATAATCAGAATAGACAGCACTGTGGAATGGTCACAGGACAACAGTAAGCCCGTTATGGCGTATAAGAAAACAAGCCGCTCAGCCGGTGAATATATGGAACTTGCAAAGGAGATCATGAGTTATGCCGATAGGTAAGGACAGCATCACAAAAAGAGTAGCAAAGGTAGAAACACCCGCAGAAGAAAAGATAGCTCCCGAGCTTGTAGCAACCACCGCTGCGGCTCCCAAAAAAGCTCCCGCAAAAAAGACAAGCACAACGGCAAAGTCGACTACAACAAAGTCAACGACTGCGAAAAAGCCTGCAAGCAGCACTGCTAAAAAGGCTCCCGCAAAGAAGCCCGCAACAGAAACCCTGACTCCTCCCACGGAAGAGCCCAAGGTTGCGACCAACGTCCTTTCAAACGTGGCTCCTGAAACTGTTGAGGCAGTAATCGGTCACAAGGAAAATGAAAAATTTGAAAAGGTGCAGGTTGGCGACAAAATGCCCACGTACCTGCTCTGACTTATAAAAAAACGGCAGAAAAACTGCCGTTTTTTTCATTTTATTAAAATTCATTTAATACTATAAATATATAATATGTCAAGCGCGCAGTATCTAAACCTACAAAATTGCGCCATACTTATTATAGTGTTTTTAGGAAAGGTGAAAATTACAATGAAAAACATCAAAATTGTTGCTGACAGTACTTGCGATTTATCTCCCGACTTGATAAAAAAATATAACATATCAATAATCCCGCTTTTTATCGTGCTTGATGAGCAGAGCTATTACGACGGAGAGAACATAACTCCCGACCGCATATATGAATGGTCTGACAAGAACAAAACCACCCCAAAGACCGCGGCCGTGTCCTTTGAGCGTGTGACAGATACGCTTAAGCCCTTTATGAACAACGGCGACGACATAATTTTTTTCGGCATTTCATCATCAATGAGCAATACCTGCAACGTCGTCCGTCTTGTCGGCGAGCAGGAGGAATATGATAGACTGTTCGTTATAAACTCCCAAAATCTTTCCACAGGTATAGGTCTTCAAGTAATCAAGGCGGCGGAAATGGCAAAGCAGGGTATATCTGCCGAGGAGATAGTCTCGGAAATTGAGTCCGCGCGCGACAGAGTGCGCGCATCCTTTGTAGTTGATAATCTCACTTTTCTTGCTCGCGGAGGCAGATGCTCCACTATTACCGCCGTTATGGCAAATACCCTGCGTCTTCATCCTATGATAAGCGTTCATGACGGCGCGATGGGGTCTGGCAAAAAGTTCAGAGGAAAGATCGAGATGGCAATTCTGGACTACGTAAACGACCTTATGCCGCAGATACAGAATGCAGAGCCCGAGAGAATATTTATCACACATTCGGGCTGCTCGCAGGAGCTTATAGACTCGGTATATGAAAAGCTCTCTACCCTTAACTACTTTGACGAGATACTGATCACCCGCGCGGGCGGTGTCATTTCCAGCCATTGCGGTCCTAACACCCTCGGTGTTCTCTTTTACGAAAAATAATATTTGATACTCAATTCCCCGACTGCCGTCGGGGAATTTTTTTGGAATTTTGTTTGGGTATTGACAAGTACAAGCGCAAGTGATATAATAACGCTTGAACAACTATTCAAGTATTTAAGGAGATAATTATGTTTGAACGTAACGATCTGATAATAGAGACGGCTTGTGAAAACCACGAGCAGCACAAGCACGAAATATCTATGCCGAGTGACGAGCATTTGTTTGAGCTTGCCGAGTTTTTCTCGGTAATAGGAGACTCTACGAGAATTAAGATTCTCTACGCGCTTTTTGAGTCCGAGCTTTGCGTTCGGGACATAGCTGACACGCTTGGAATGACGCTTTCGGCTATATCTCATCAGCTCAAAATTCTTAAAACATCGCACCTTGTAAAATTTCGCAAGGTGGGAAAATCCGTGTTCTACTCCCTTGACGACGACCACGTAAAGACGATCATCAATATGGGAAGCACGCACATAAACGAAATTTTTGGAAATATAATTCATTGAAAGGCAGGTAAATTTATGAGAAAAATATTTATGATGGAAGACCTTGAGTGCGCCAACTGCGCAAAGAAAATGGAGGATGCTATCTCAAAGATCGAGGGCGTAAGCTACGCCTCCGTAAGCTTTATCTCACAAAGACTTACACTTGAGTACGACGAGTCCCGCGAAGCGAAGATATTCAAGGAAGCATCAAAGGCTTGCAGAAAATTTGAACCCGACTGTCGCATAATCTTCAAATAAAGCCATGAGAAGAAAAGACAAACGCGCACTGATACGAATAATTATTTCAATAGTTCTCTTTGTCTGCGCAATACTTACAAAGGCAATTATACTTGACGTTTTAGGCGGATCGCTCTCTCCCGTACTTATCGAGATCACACTTTTCCTTATTCCCTACCTGTGCGTTGGCTATCCCGTTTTGCGCCGAGCGATCCTTGGCATAATCCACGGGCAAATATTTGACGAAAACTTTCTTATGACCATAGCAACAGCAGGCGCATTTGCAACGGGCGAATATCCCGAGGCGGTGTTCGTTATGCTGTTCTACTCGATCGGCGAGCTCTTCCAAAGCATTGCGGTAGGCAAGAGCCGCCGCTCCATAAAGGCGCTGACGTCCATTCGCGAGGACGTGGCAAATCTGAAAGTCGGAGATGAGATAGTCGCTACAAGCTGCGAGGATATAAGAATCGGGCAGATAATAGTTGTAAAATCAGGAGAGCGCGTAGCTCTTGACGGTATTCTGCTCAGCGGCTCGGCAATACTTAATACAGTCGCGCTTACGGGAGAGTCTTTACCAAGAGCTTGCGCCGCAGGCGAGGAGATACCGAGCGGCTGTATCAACGAGGGCGGAATGCTTGAGCTTGAGGTGACGCGCGAA
>JAZNWS010000028.1:0-4574 GCA_045593485.1 Eubacteriales bacterium
TGGCTCACAGAACGACATGGCTACGATCCGACTTCTCTACGACCTATATCGGGGCTTACTACTATTATCCGCGCTACGAAGTAGGCGCGGTTCGCGTTGGCGGTCGCTTCGACTACGGCGGCCACGTCGGGCTTTACTTCCACCTCTACAACGCTCCGTCGCACTCGCTCGTCTACTGCGCCGCGCGCCTTTTTTGTTCCCCGTAATCTCGGGGGTTTGGGGGCGGGAGCCCCCTCGTAACGAATAGCAATAGAATTTTTATAAAGGGATCCGGAGCGCACCGTTTCGCGCGGTTCGCGTTGGCGGTAACTTCAACAACGGCGGCAACGTCGGGCTTTACTTCAACCTCAACAACGCTCCGTCGGACTCGAACATCAACTACGCCGCGCGCCTTTTTATAGCTCAACAAATAATATTACGCGCTCCGCTTCACCTCGCCGCTTGGCGAAAATCGTTGCTACGGCGGGGTTTAGTAAGCGAAAGCTCAACGACCTCGAAACTATAAAAAAATACAGAGAAAGAAGGTTTTTCACGTATGCGATCTTTCAATGTAGACCGTAATTTACTCGATCGTGAGATCATAAGAATTGCTATTCAAAAAGTATGCAAAAACAAACACAAGAAAAACGGTAGACCGACTCGGAAATACATCTACGCGCAGAGGATCCTCGCGAACCTCGACAAATACGTAGATAAAACCTACGATATGGTAGAGGCATATATCGCCGTAAAGGAAGCCGAAGCGAGAGGCGAAAAGGCAGATTCACAAACGTTTGTGAAAGCTTTCAAACCCTCGCCTCAAAAATTCTTTACGGTTGTTTGCGATAACGGAAAAGTAAGGGATATAGCCTCCGTTCCGATCTTTCCCGATCAAGTTATGCACCAACTCCTCGTAATGGTAGCCGAAAAATACTTTATGCGAGGAATGTACGCCTATTCTTGCGGCTCAATTCCCGGGCGCGGCGTTCACTACGGAAAGCGTTATTTAGAGAGGAGTATCAAGCGGGCGAAACGGTGGGCTCCCTCGGAGCTCAAGTACGCGGCTCAACTTGATATTAAAAAATGCTATCCGCACGTTAGACACGCCGAGCTCAAGGCGGCGATCCGTAAGAAATTCCGCGGTAATATCTTCGTTAGCCTCTGCTACGATATAATCGACAGCTACAACGAGGCGGCGCCCGATGAAGCTCCCCGCGGTTTACCGATTGGCTTTTATACGTCTCAATGGTTTTGCAATTTTCTTTTGACGCCTCTCGACCACACTATAAAAGAGCGACTCAAGGTAAAGATCTACGCTCGAAATATGGACGATATGGTAATGTTTCACCGCAACAAGAAGGAGCTCCACGCGATCGTGAGGGCTATCTCCGAAGAGGCGGGGAAATATGGGCTCCAACTTAAAGAGAATTGGCAAGTATTCCGCTTTGACTACATAGACAAACGCGGCAAGAATCGAGGGCGAGTTTCCGAGAAGCATAAGAAACGCGCTCTCGATAACCACAAAGGGCGAGCGCTCGACGTGCTCGGGTTCCGGTTCTACCGGGATAGAATTATCCTACGTCGGAGATTAGCTCTCGGAATCCGCCGAGCGGTTGCTCGAATGTCGAAGAAATTCAAAGCGCACCGGCGAATAACGTTACACGAAGCCCGCTCTCTTATGTCGCGGCTTGGCGGCTTGCGGCATTGTAATTCTCTCGGCTTTTATGAAAAGTATATAAAGCCTCTTCTAAAAATCAAGAAAGTAAAGGAGATAATTCGTAATGAAATCAGAATCAACAGTAATGCCCGTTGCGCCGTATGAGCTCGAGATCGTAGGCGACGAGGCGGTAATCAAGTTCTACGACAACGTTACCGAGAAGGAACCGACCGAAGAGGGCGAGGCTCCTAAATGGGAGTGGGACGAATACGAGCTCCGCGTAAAGTATCGCTACAACCTCGCGGACGCGATCGAGGCGAACCTCGAGGCGTGGATCAGCGCGGCAAAGGCGAAAGCTTACGAGGACGCGGCGGCGGAGGTCAGAGCAAAGCGTAACGCGCTCCTCGAGGAATCCGACGCTACAATGTGCCTCGATAGAGCGGGACTCAAGGCGCCCGAGGGCTCGGCGTTTTCCGCTTGGCTCGGCTTCCTTAAAGCGATCGGCGAGATCCTCTCCGGAAAGTGGGCGGTATACCGTCAGAAGCTCCGCGATATTCCTCAACAGCCGGGATTCCCGTTCAACGTGGAATTTCCCGAGAAGCCGGAGGAATAAAGAGTGTTAGCCGAGTTCCTTAAATGGCTCGTAACGTTCGTTTGCGGCGGCGTGGTAACTTTCCTCGCCGCCCGCTATAAATTCCACCGAAAAAGAGAAAAAGCTCTCGAGGAAGGGCTTCAAGCCCTCCTACGAGCGGAGATTATTCGACAGTATGAGAAGCACATAGAGCGCGAATTTTGCCCTCTGTATGCAAAGGAAGCCCTCAAGCGCGAATATCACGCTTACCACGAGCTCGGCGGTAACGACGTCGCTACGGAGCTATATCACAAGGTTTTAGAATTACCAACAGAACCACCCGACAAAGAAAACTAAAAAGGAGATTTTCAAATGAAAGAGTTTTTTATGAGTAATTGGGCGAGCCTCCTCGTGATCCTCGTCTTTGTAACTACCCTCGTAATTCTTGCTATCAGAGGCAAGAAGGATATTGTAGCGAAGATCCTCTACGCGCTCGTTACCGAGGCGGAGAAGATCTACGGCGGCGGTACGGGATCCGTAAAGTTCGCCTACGTCGTCGAGAAAGCATATTCCTATCTCCCGGCGATCCTCAAGGTATTTATTACATACGAACGACTCAAGACAATGATCGAGGACGCCCTCGCCGCCGCAAAAATCAAGTGGGCGGAAGAGGCGGGGATCTCCGATTATTTGAAAGAGCCCGAGCTCCTCGTAGGTGAACCCGTCAACGTGTTCGCCGCCTCCGATAACGAAAAGTAATATTTGAATAACAAAAAGCCGCTCGACAATAACGCCGGGCGGCTTTTTTCTATTTGGAATTTGAAAGGAAAAAGCAGAGGCTTTTAACCTCTGCTTATTACCGCACCGAAACAGCCGCCCGTAAATATAAAATAGACGTGTTCGGATAGGTGGGGTTTTGGTGGAGCATAGGGGATTCGAACCCCTGACCCCAACACTGCCAGTGTTGTGCGCTCCCAACTGCGCTAATGCCCCGACTGTTATATTATATACTATATTTTTGCTTTTGTCAAGATAATTTTTATCTTTAGCTGTAAATTTACCGAAATAAATGATTTCACTACAAGCATTAGGCTCTTCTTAAATTCCATCTGTTATAAATCCACTCTAAAACGATTGACTTTTTTTATGATTTCTGGTAAAATGAATTGTAGTAAAATAATATTTTTGAGGTCTCATTATGTCTTTTTCTTCATCTCAACGAAATCGTTTTATTGACGTACTAAAAGGACTGTGCATAATCATGGTCATCCTCACACATGTCCCGTGGCAATCTGCGGAGTATAATAAATTTCTCTTTGGATTTTGGCGTGATATGGCGGTTCCGATTTTCATGATCATTTCCGGGTATGTATATTCCAAATCCTTTGATAGAGATCAAATTAACTCGTTAAGCCGTGCTTATCTTCCTAAATACACGCTCCCTAAACTCATTCGTTATACCGTTCCTTTTGTTATTTTTTTCATTGCAGAAATCATCAATCTTTTTCTTATACGTAAGACACCTATGCCCTTCTTAAAGGTCTTTGCTCTTTTTCTGCAAGGGGGAGCTGGCGCCGGAAGCTATTATTACCCGATTTTAGTTCAGTTCGTATTTTTGTTTCCTTTGATATATTTTACCGTAAAAAAATATAAGAGAACTGGCTTTTTTATTTGTCTGGCAGTCAATGCCGCTTACGAATTATTGTGCTGGGCATACGGAATAAATGACATGTCATATCGCCTTTTGGTTTTTCGTTATATCATGGTAATAGCCTATGGATGTTATCTGGCACTACCAGACTACAAGCCCAATCTTGTGCTTTGCACAGCATCTCTCATTCTCGGTTTTCTGTTTATCCTCGGAACCAGATATCTGGGCTATACCCCCACCTTCATTCGCTTTTGGATATCAACGTGCTTTGTCGCTTGCCTATTCATTCTTCCTCTTACAATGCTATTATTAAAAAATTGCAACTTTGGATTTAAACCGTTAGAGATCATTGGAAAAGCCTCCTACCATATTTTTTTGACACAAATGTTCTATTTTTATGACCCTTCCCTCATCTACAATGCGATTTCTAATCGCTGGATTGAAATGGTCGTTAGCCTTGTGATCTGTATTTTCGGTGGTGTTCTTTTTTACTATATCGAAAAGCCCCTTACAGCTACCATTACCAAAAAAATGAAACTGCTTTTAAACAAACAATCGCACTCGACTCAATAAAAAAAAATCCACCCGCATAGCGGGTGGTATTTCATTTTCGGGCATAGCCCTAATCCTACTGGCGGCGCACAAGTGCGCTTTAAATTGGCCTGCCAGCCATGCAATTATTACTTGCTACCCGTAAACGGGTTTGCTCTAAATTT
>JAZNWS010000029.1:0-6252 GCA_045593485.1 Eubacteriales bacterium
CCCTCTGTCTTTGCCAACGCAAAAAAGCACCCTAATGGGTGCTTTTTGCTCTATATTTGTAGGGATTCGAACTTTCACATCAAAACGCGGGCGTCTTGATGTATGGCGTTTCTGTTTACCCTCTGTCTTTGCCAACGCAAAAAAGCACCCTAATGGGTGCTTTTTTGCGTTGGCGGAGGCAGAGGGATTCGAACCCCCGTGGGGTTTCCCCCAAACGGTTTTCAAGACCGCCTCGTTATGACCGCTTCGATATGCCTCCGAGTAAAAATATTAAATTTTAGTTTAGGAATAACAAGAAGTATAACGGTTTTCAAGACTCGTGCCCATGCTCAAAAATATTGTCGTGAGCTTCGCCTTTCGGCTTGCTCTCTCCTTATTTTTGGCACTCGCTTCGCAAAAAATGATACTTAATCATTTTTTCGCTTGCTCCCCCGTTATGACCGCTTTGAGATTTGGCGCAGCCAAATCAGGCCTCACGAGTAAAAATATTTGCTTGAAATTGGGTATCCTACCCAACTACCAAAGTATTATATCACACACAATATTGTTTGTCAAGATTAAATTCAGAAATTCTTTAGGTATCAAATTAAAAAGATAGGCGCGAGGGATATATCCCCCACGCCTTTGTTCAGTCGGTAATTTCTATATAAACCGTAATAGATGAGGTGCCATCTGATATCTCTATTTTCTTCGTTCCTGTCGACGTGGATGCACCAACTCGCCAAGTCCACGAAACATTTCCTTCAGCATCAGACGTTGCAGGCTCAAGTCCTTGCGCCTTACTGGGTCCCGATGAATAATAGACGCTTATGGTATATTCCGTATTAGGTTTTCCGATTATTTCCACCGTTGCCTTTTGTCCTCTTGAAACAGAATCCGTTATAGATTTCAGTTGTATTTCGTAAGCAGGCGTGGGAGGCTCGGTGGGTTTCTCAGTAGGCTTCTCGGTGGGCTGCTCAGTGGGGTTTTCAGTAGGCTGATCCCCCGTTGAGTGCGTGGGCTTTTCTGTAGGCACTTCTGTTCCCTCGCCCGAGTAATTAGACATATATATCTTTATCTGCGTTCCCTTAAGCGCAACGACTCCTGCGGGTATTGACTGAGATGCAACCACTCCTACTGAAGCATCGCCGTAATATAAAAGCACAAAGTTCTTTGATCCCGGCATTTGCTGTATCTCAGCAAGCGTCTTTCCAACAAGATTCGGCACCGCATATATTGACTCGCCGCTCTGCGAAAGCACAGAAACTCCCGTGTCGGTGTTGCCTATCCACCAATTACCATTTTCACCTATATATACGCTCTGGCCATCCTGTCCGTCCTTGCCGTCTTTTCCTGCCTCGCCCTTCGCTCCTACAAGAGACTCTATCCATTCCTTCTCGTTGCCCTCATATCCCTGTGATACTGCGATCTCATACGCGCTTTTGCCACTCAAAGCTCCATTTTTATTCAAATCGGAAATAGAAATAAGATTGCTCCAAGCCTCAGTATCGGAATACTTC
This sequence comes from Eubacteriales bacterium, assembly GCA_045593485.1. GTDB lineage: Bacteria > Bacillota > Clostridia > Oscillospirales > CAG-272 > SVTX01. Next base: position 1,500 of record JAZNWS010000029.1, read on the forward strand.
CATTGAATATAATCTCCGCTGACACGGAATATCACTTCTCTTTCCTCCTCACGACAAGAAGCGAGCGGAAATGTAAGTATCAAACACAAAATACAAATACAAATATTTTTAAACAGCTTTATATTCATACATCTTCTCCAAAAATAAATATATGCTTTATATTAACACAAATGTCGAATTTTGTCAACATATGCAGGTGTTTTTGTAAAGTAGGCTTATATTATACCCGGAAATCATGCCCGGAAATTAATTGAAAAAAATTTTTCACTTTAACAATTCATAAACAAAACATCATCAAATTCAAAACAAGCGGGGTGTAGAATATGATCACAACAACAGAAAAGAGGTATTGATTATGAACAGAAACGATCAGGAATTTATCGCGCAGAAAATACGTACGCAGTACACACAAAAGCAGAGCAGCGACATTGACGCCCTTCGCAAGCTTGACTCCAAGGTAAAGCGCCCCGCAAATATATTTGCGTACGTCTTTGGTAGCATCGCGGCAATAATTATGGGCTGCGGTATGAGTATTGTTATGACGGATATAGGCGCAATCATAGGTGTTACGGAAAACGCAATGCTCATCGGTGTCATTACAGGTGTTGTCGGAATGGCTCTGGCGCTCATCAACTATCCTATATATAAAGGAATACTTGCTTCCCGCAAGAAGAAGTACGCACCCAGAATAATTGAACTCAGCGACAAAATAACAAATAAATAATTAAAAGGAGATTTTACAATGGGGGAATTTTTCAAGAAAGCATTTTCCGATATGAAGGAAAGCGCAAAGGCGCAGCACGAGGTAGATAAAGCGGAGTTTGAGGCTGTAAAGGCTGAATCCAAGGCTCAGTGGGAAGAAGCCAAGGCAAAGAGTAGACCCGAGTCTCACAAGGCGGCGATGCAAGCCCAGCGCGACGAGAAAATCGCTAAGGCGAACTCAAGAACAGAAGCAGCAAATGCTCGCTACGAGGCAGCTAAAAAGTAATTTTAACATCAAAATCCTCCTCTCACGAGGCGGATTTTTATTTTTATATTTTAAAAATATAAAAAATAGCTTCAACTCAAACAAAATCTTAACAATTATGTGATATAATGCTTTTAATAATGGGATAGGAGGAACGTAGTATGCCAAAAATACTTGTAGTTGAGGACGATAAAGACCTTTTACGCACCGTTTGTCTGCATTTGAACCAAAACGGATATGAAACAGTAGGCTGTATGTCGGCAGATCTTGCCTACGACGCTATGGAAGCCTCTCAATTTGATATGATAATCTCCGATATAATGATGCCGGAGATCGACGGCTTCGAGTTTGCCGCGTCAGTGCGGGACGTGGATAAAGAAATACCCATCCTCTTTATGACCGCACGCGATGATTTTCACGCAAAGCAAAAGGGCTATCGCATAGGTATAGACGACTATATGGTAAAGCCTATTGATATGGACGAGCTGACCTTACGTGTCGGCGCTCTTTTGCGCCGAGCGAAAATAATAGCAAGTAAAAAGCTCGTGATAGGAAGCCTCACGCTTGACTCCGAGGAGAGAGCCGCATACGTTGACGGTGAGGAGATACCTTTGACCGTGAGAGAGTTCAACATTATATACAAGCTTCTGTCCTACCCCAAAAAGACGTTTACCCGCTCCGCTCTGATGGACGAGTTCTGGGACTACGACACATCGTCAGGTCCTCGCACGGTGGACGTCTATATGACCAAGCTCCGTGAAAAATTCTCAAAATGCAAGGATTTTGAAATACAGACCGTACACGGTCTCGGCTACAAGGCGGTAATCAAATGAAGGCACAAAAATATTCGGGCAGACGGGCGCGTATTCTTGGCTTTGTCAAGAATTACCTTATAATGTTTTTGCTCATCTCATTTGCCGTCACCTGCTCAATGCTATTGTTTTTGCAGGCGATGGATATTAAGTTTTCCGATATACAAAAGAACGCGGTTCTCACCTTTGGAAATATTTTTCTTATTACGGCGATAGTCTGCACTATTGACGGAGTGCGCAGGTATATTTTCATAGAATTGCCGCTCAAAAAGCTACTTGATGCGACCTATAAAATAACTCGAGGTGACTTTTCTGTGCGCGTAAAAATGCCGCGCTTTGTTAATCGCGATTTTCGCAGAATAATTGACGCGTTCAACAAAATGGCAGAGGAGCTCTCGGGTATTGAAACCTTAAGATCAGACTTTATATCCAACGTCTCGCACGAAATAAAGACTCCTCTCGCCGTTATTCAGAATTACAGCGCGCTTCTGGCAGGCGCAGACCTGCCCGAGAGTGAAAGAATAGAATATGCGGGCAGAATATCCGAGTCATCAAAACGGCTTTCGGGTCTGGTCTCAAACATCCTCAAGCTCAATAAGCTTGAGAATCAAAGCATATTCCCTCTTTCCGAGGAGTTTGACTTGTCGGAGCAAATATGCGAATCCCTGCTTGAGTTTGAAAGCATCTGGGAGAAAAAGAATATTGATATCGACGCTCAGATCGAGGAAAATATCACAGTAGTATCAGACCGTGAGCTGCTGTCCCTTGTGTGGCACAATCTTCTCTCAAACGCCTTCAAGTTTACCGAAAGCGGAGGCAAGGTAACCGTAATGCTCAAGAAAATAGAAAATAAGATTCTTTTTTCGGTGTCAGACACGGGATGTGGAATGGATGCCGACACAGGCGCGCACATTTTTGAAAAATTCTATCAGGGCGACACCTCGCACGCAACGGTGGGGAACGGACTTGGTCTCCCTCTTGTCAAGCGCGTTATTGACATTACAGGCAGCGACATAAACGTTGAGAGCCGTCTTGGCGACGGCTCAACATTCACAGTAATCCTCTCGGAGAAAAGAGACTGAAGTAATGCAAACTTTCAAAAAAATTATGAAAGGAATCCTCTACCCGAGGTTTTTCATAGTAATTCCCGCCACTATAGCGTCGGTAGTGCTTTTGATATACACATTCACAAGTCATACCCCGACCGACTCCCCTATAGCCATAATCACGTATGTTATATCCTTTTACACATTGGTTATCGTGTGCCTTGGTATTATACCGTTTATAAAAAAAGTAAAAAGCTTTATTTACACCAATAAGCACATATCCCCATTTATCACAGATCCCGTGCTTATGGCAAAAACCACGCTGTATTTCGGGCTCGGCTACAACCTTGTTTACTCGGCTTTTAATATATTTATGGGTATATGGACAGACTCCGAATGGCTTATTGCTCTGTCGTGCTACTACGGCGTGGTGGCAATAATCCGTTTCGTAGTGACAAGAGGAATGTATCTTTCAAAGTCGGATGCAACCGAGCTTGACCGACTCAAAAGAGAGTGGCGCAGATACCGCGCGTCAGGTTGGATCTCGCTCGGTCTTACCGCAACCATGTCAGGACTTATAGCACTCGTGCTTTTTGAGGACAACGGCTTCTCTTACCCCGGGTTTCTCATTTTCGTATTTGCGGCATATACCTTTTTCAAATTTGTGACGGCAATAACAAACGTCATAAAATTTAGAAAGCTTGACTCCCCTGCGCTCTCTGCCTCAAAGGCTCTCAATCTGAGCGTTGCGGTAATGTCCTTATTCGCGCTCCAGACCGCTATGTTTGCGGAATTTGGCAGCGGCGACAGTATGTTTCAGGATGCGTCACACGCGGCTATGTCGCAGACGGATATAGACATGATGAATACCTTGACGGGTATCGCTGTCTGGCTCGTCGCGCTTTGCATCTCGATTTATATGATAATACATTCTACAAAACAATTAAAAAAATTAGATAATGTCTCGGACAAGCAGTCCGAAAAGGAGCAATAAATGGAATGCGACAACAAAAATTCATTTTCCTACACTTACTCTGCGCGCGAGCAGAGCGAGGTGGAAAAAATAAGGAATAAATATGTAGTGTCCGAGAGCAAAGCCGAAAAGCTAAAGCGACTTGACAGAAGCGTCACAGCTCCCGGTCAGGTTGTTGGTCTTTGTCTTGGTGTTATAGGCGTGCTTATATTCGGGCTTGGAATGTGCTTTTGTCTTGAGGCTTTGACAATATCCGGGATGAGCGGCACGGTTCTTGGAATAATTCTCTGCGTGATAGGAACACCTCCCATGATATTCGCCTATCCCGCGTGTCAGAAAATAACCGAAAAGCGAAAAAAAGCTCTCGCGCCTGAAATAATAAAGCTGGCAAACGAAATATTAAATGAGCAATAAAGACAAAAAATCCTCGGAGCATTCCGAGGATTTTTTCTGTTTTGCGTATGTATCAGTCCTTGAGAACCTTACAGAAATAAAGGATCTGAAGAACTATACCTGCTACGATATAAACCTCAACAACAGTTCCTATAATTCCGAGGAGTGTGCCGAGAAGTCCCGCAACTATACCACCGATAAGACCTATAAGCCAACCGAGAAGCGCAAGAACCGCGCCAACGATAAGTCCTGCAACAACGTAAATAATGATTCCTACGGCAAGATCGCTGCCGGTCTTTCTTTCCTTAAAGGAAAGAGGGAAAAACTTCTTCAATGTTTCCATAATAAATCTCCTTATATTTGTAAAATGTTTAAAAAATTAACTATGTTAAGTTGGAATGATAAAAGCAGGTATGCTTGCCTTTTGACAACCATACCTGCTTTGAGAAAAGACAAATACTTATTACTTATACTTTCTCTTGCGTGCAGCCTCAGACTTCTTCTTACGCTTTACGCTGGGCTTTTCATAGTGCTCTCTCTTACGAAGCTCGGTGAGGATTCC
>JAZNWS010000030.1:0-15788 GCA_045593485.1 Eubacteriales bacterium
CAGGGGTTAGTGGTAATAACATATAGTAAAAAAAAATGTATTTAGCCAAAGTTTAAAATGATATAATCATTGCACAATTCACATCGGTGCTTATTGTGCAATCTGCAATAATCAAGCTGTTAATTTGTGTTGAAACGGTTGATAACTTTCAACAATTTGTGGAAAGCTTGTAACCCCTTTGTAACTATTTGTTACTACCCTGTTATTTTGTTTCAACAGTTTCAACATTTCATGAGTTTTGAACGTTGTATTCCCCGAATTGTTGAAAAGTAATTATACAATTTGTAATATGTCGTTAGATCGCGCACGCGTTTAACAAATTGTTTCACGTGAAACAATTTGGGGGGTTGACAAATTGCACGAATGAGGATATAATAAAAGTGGATAAGTATAGCGTTAGGAAGGTGGGCGGAGTGTGAATTATCAGACGCTTGACAGGCTGCGCAAAACGAATGCGCACTATAAGTTATGTATGAGCGGTAGAAATACCGGCAAGTCAACCGACATGAGGAAAGTGTTGATCGAAAAGTTTGACAAGACGGGCGCAACTTTTGTCAGGGTACTGCGTAACGTGAATTATTTGGTTGACGCTCCCACCTACTTCGACGAATTTCAAACAGACGGCAAATTCGGCGAGTTCGATAAGCGATTTTTTAAGAAGTCAAAAAAGCGTGCGTTTACCTGGGACGGATACTATGACGATAAAGGGCGCTGGCATGATGGTCCGTATCGTCACCATACCTACTACTATAACGGCAAGCTTTTCGGGCACGTTCTTTTAGTTAGCCAGGCGTCAAAATATAAGGGCGGCGTTTTCCCGGAGTCAATAATGACTCTTGTGTTTGATGAATACATTGAGCTGTCTATGTATGACTACCTTGAGGACGAATACACGTCGTTTATGTCAATAATCTCAACCGTTTTTCGTGGCAGATCTGACGGCGTGGAAATATACTTGCTCGGAAATAATTTGAACGAGGAGAGCAAATATAATCCATACCATACGGCGTTTGGAATTGACATTGATCGTGACGAGCTGCACTCGGGCGATTTAAAAATATATGCCTGCAATGATTTTGAAGTGCCTGCCAAAATTGCTTTCGAGTTCGGCAAGATCGCATATGAAAACGAGTCAGAAATACCGCTGCTGCAACGTGTTGCTAATAACGCAGTCGCAACCACGGGCGAATTTGCGAAACCACCTGACATTTTTACGCAAGCGGAGGAATACGCCGACGAGATTCCGTTATTCGGCCGTCATAGCGTCGCAGCAGTCTATATAAGATCGGAAAATAAGAAGTGCTATTTTCCGGTCGTCAATGAGTCAATGCAGTGCATTGATTTTGTCAAGTCTGAGTATGACTTGCGAGAGCGAGGAAAGCACGGAGATTATGACCGATTTAAGAGCATAGTCAGGGACAAAGATATCATCATCAAGCAGCACGGAGAGGAGGAATACTATAGACTGTACGAACAGTACGTGCCATATCAGACAGCACGCCCCATGTTTGACAATCGCCATGTCTACGGTCAGAATTTGACCTGGTTTGTGCAAAACTGCCGCAAATATCTGCCCGGGTACTCCGTGCGTTTTTGCGACGGCAATATAAAATATATCTGGGTGTACGAGTGCAAAAAGTACACCGCAATTTAAAAAAGGAGGAGTAAAGGTGTATGAGATAATCGACTCAACAACGTATAAGAGAGAGGACGGCAGTTTGCACAGAGCTTGCAGCATCATGGCTGACAGTGTTGCAGATCTGCCGACTGGCAAGGCGACGCTTGACTCACTTGCAATTAACTTTGGCTCGTGGGCTTGGTGCATCGCCGAAGGTGAGCAGCGAGTGTTAAACTCGGAAGGAGTGTGGGCGCCGTGACCTCGAACAATGTGGATTTTGTTGCTCGCTGCCTGGCAGCGTCAGCAAAAAAAGCTGTATCGTCACAGCTTGGCGATACGACTATAAAAATCATAAGCAAGGAAGAATACGACAACATCGAACACGATGCTAATACTATATACTATGTCAGGGACGGCGACAAAATCATACAGTATATCGGTGATGTAAAGCTGACAACAGGTACTGCAAGCGGAAATTTGACATTTATGTTAAATAGTGATTATAACTACATTATTGGAGATTTACAGGAGGAAGGTGAATAAAAATGAGCGTACAGAAATTTGTTACAGCAAACGTCACAAATATGTCAGCTTTTTACGAGTGGCTGAACACTTATAAATCAGACAGTTTTTTAAAGGAGTTTGACATAGCATTAAGTGACGCAAACTCCACAAACGACACACTCACAATAACGGGCATCAATAACGATGTTATTTTTAATACCAAAGCGTATGCGAGTGAATCGGGTGCAGTATCAACTAACATTTTACGTTGTAATACAGTAAGCGGTTATCAGTCATATGTAATGACTTCGAGCTCGTATGAACGTGCGGTATATGTATCGGGAGCAATGCTGTGTAATAACGGCTTAATAATTAAGCTGTATTTACATAGCCATTACAACAATAGTAATTACTATGCGACTGAATATATCATCATAGGTAAGGACGACAAAAATAATTTGTGCATCGTTATCCCCCGAAATAATGCAAATGGAGCAAATTCCACAGTGTCAACACCTAATGCAGGATTCCGCGCAGTCTGCTACGACGAATCAAAGGTTGCAACTGTTACTGTGTCCGCACAGTACGGCGAAACAAAAACATCACTTTGCTCGATACTTGTCGACAGCAATTATGATAGCGCACTGATAGAAATATATCAGAGTTTACAAACACAGTTAAATAGCGTTATTTTCGATGAAGTCACAATCGGTGATGATACGTTTGCATCTAATGGATATTGGTATATAAAAGACTGAGGTGATCGTATGAACGACATAGCATCAATGATCATCAACAACGGCGCGGCGATCGGCTTGTTAGTCTATTTTGTATATAAAGACAACAAGTTTACTGCAATGATATCTAAGTCACTAACCAACATCAGCAACTCCCTGGATATAATCCAGGACATATTAAATAAGGAGGTAAAAAACGAATGAACAGTCCCTACATGGGTGACTTTTATGTCTCTCAAAAGTACACACACGGAACGCATGACGGTCTTGACTTGGTCGGTGTCACTCATAAGGACATACACTGCGTCGAGTCCGGCGAGGTAGTATATGCAGGGTGGGAAAACTCAGCTGATCACGCTCAGGGATTCGGGCAGTATGTGTGCATCAAAAATGGTACACGCTATTGGTATTATGGGCACTTGTCGAGCATATCTGTCAAGGTCGGCGACAGCGTCAGCATAACCGATATCATCGGACAGGAGGGATCGACAGGGTACAGCACAGGCAGTCACGTCCATATTTGCGTCCGCATCGGCGGCGTTAAGGGCAACGATCTTGACGTCTCTCAGATACTCGGGATCCCGAATATAGCAAGCACGACTTATCTTAACGACGGCTCAGAGGCTACGACATACCACAATCTTAAGCCGGGTGATGTCCTTCCGAAAGGCACATATTGTCCGGTGTGCAATCGCAAGCTCACGAAAGATATCACCTTTGAAAGCGATATGTAAAGGAGGGAGAATATGAGCGAAGAAAAAGCAAATGAGCTGATAGCTGCTATCACAGCATTATCGTCCCTTGTCTCCGTGATCGCGGACGATATCACAGCTAAGAATGCTGCGGCAGAAGCTGCGGCAAAGGTCGAGGCGGAAGCTGATAGACTCCGCGAGGAAGCTGACAAGAAATGGGAAGCTGCCGACGCTCTGAGCAAGGAGGCAAGAGAGGCAGGAATGGAAGCAGCTGCGGAACTGCGTAAGGAAGCAGATGCGAAGTACGAAGAAGCTGCTGAGAAGAGCAAGGAAGCAAGAGAAATCAAAGAAATGCGCGTCAGAATCGACGCGGACGGAAATTATATCGAAGTGGAGGAATAAACTATGCCAAAAAGACTTACGCCTAAACAGGCAAAACTTGTATGCAAAGAAATTACACAGCATATAGGAGGACAGACCAACGGCACATATGTTGACGGTGTATGGACTCCCACAACGTCGGTATGGGACGAAAATCCTGTCAAGTGGTGGAGTAACGTTTTCAGCAACGGACAGCTCACCAATGACTTTTTTGAGAGGCTGCTTAATGTCAACGTGGAACAGCGTGTTCGTGCGTTCGATATGGAGAATCCTTTCGAGAAGTACTTTCGCCAAGGCGAACAGTACGGCTTCGGAAACATGGAATTTTATGTAAATCCCCAGGAAAGCCGCTATTTTGCTATCAACCCTGAGCAGACCAAAAACGGAACATACTACTATCAGGGCGAGAACTATGAGACACGTATCTCAGGGCTTGGCAGTAACTCTGTCAGCCTGACAACGACTATTCACGACGGTGTCGGCGAGGCTAATCAGTCAATAAGTGAAAATTATCACTGCTTGCTTGACAAAGTCCCCGACATCAAGCAGATTTTCTTCCGCCCGAATTTCCAGCGTCAGTATCAGGCAACATATACACAGGAAATGCTATCTCAGGTATCAACTACATGGGGCACAGTAGGTACGTTTATAGACGGCATCAGCACAACGCTCAACGCTGAGAAAAAGCGTGAGGAAAAGAGACAGATTGTGTCAACGTTTAAAGACGGCATTGATCGCGGCTGGATTCCGCTGATACCTGTCAGCGACACGACAACAGCCGACGGCGCGCAGAATCTCTTGATGCAGATCAGAACGATTGAGGACAACTTTACAAACGACAGCTCTAATTACAATATGTGGTCTGCTGTAAATATTGACAACCCGATCATCACTGCGTCCGAGAAGTCAAACATTGATATCATCATTCGCAATGATATTAAGAATCTCATGGACGTCAAGGGCTTAGCTGCTGCATTTAATATGGATAAGGCGGACTACACTGCTGACGGCTTCGGACAGAATGTTATCGGCATAGATGTTTTTCGTTCTGCGCCTGACGGAACAGGCGTTTATGATGCTAACACTGCCGAGGATAGCAGCATACTTGCAGTGCTCTTTGACAGCTTTGCGCTGCACGCCGTCAGAAAATTTGATCAGACATCGCAAATGTATCTCAAAAACATGGCAAAGGAGCAGTTTTTCAGAAATGTCATTGACGAGATCGCGTTGAATCCATTCGCGAACTGCGTCGGATTTACAACATCGACATTTACCGTTGTGACAGGTGACAGCGCTCCGGCGGATTGGGCAACATCAACCGCAAAATATTACCGCAAGACAGGCTCGGGCGTATATGTGCCCGTGACATCTGCACTGTCAGGCGTCACGACACAGTATGAGTCCGGCAAATACTATGTGCGTGCATAATATGTATTAAAATAGAGCCCTCAGCTGAGGGCTCTATTTGAAAGGAGTGATAAAATGCCGTTTGATACATTTATGAGCTCGCTGCAATTTGCAAATGTTGATGCCGTATTTGGTACGGACGGAACGCCGCAGAATTTGAACACTTTCAACACAAACCTCGAGGCGTTTACACAGCTCGCTATTAATCGCGCAAAATGGGAAAGCAATATACTGCTGCCCGAAACAAACGCGTCATTTTTGATAGAGTGGTACTGCTATTTTAAAGGACAGTGTTTTCTTATTCCGCCGGATAAGCCCGGCGGCGAGTGGAAAGTATACCAGGGAGTGCAGAGCGGATCGCTTGATGAGTTTGGTCAGCCTGCAAAAATTGATACGTGCGATTTTAATGGTGATAACCATAAGATACGCGATCTTAAAGATATCGTATGGATAAAAAATACACCGAGATGCGTGCCGACATGGTATTGGGTGCTCAAATACTGCAACAGAATAAGCAACTACGAACGCATCATGGATTTGAACAGCAACGCTCAGAAAACGCCTTTCTTAATACAGTGCAAAAATAATACTTATCTCTCTGTAAAAGAGATGTATAAAAAGATAAGGCAAATGGACGATGTGATTTTTGCCGAGGAGACCGCCGGCTTCGGTGAGGCGGTAAAGGTGCTTAACTTAAACGCTCCTTACTTGCTCGATAAGCTCTTTGATCAGAAAATCAACGAGCGTAACGATCTTCTTAACTTCCTCGGAATCAACACGATCTATGAGAAAAACGCTCATATCATTTACGAGGAGGCAACGGCAACAGACGAAATAACCCAGGAATACGATGATTTGTTTATAGCACCGCGCCGCGAAGCTCTGAGGGACGCGCATAAGAAAGGGCTCACCGATTTAAAACTTTACACAATGAAAAACAGCAACACAGGAGAGGAGGCAGACAATGGCACATTACACGGCGACGCTGAGAGATCTGATAGACCCGACGGCAAACCCGGGGACGTTCAGCAGAGTTGACGGCACATGGCAGCATGACAGCAACGACAGCGGCTTTGTGCTTTTTGACGAGGACAACAAATATCCTCTCATCTTCGACGGCTCGGCGTCAATCGGAGGCTATACGCTAAATCCGATAATTTCCGTGCCGCAGTATGACGGCAGCACTGCAACTTTTAATTTTACGTCTGCAACATACAGAGATTATCTTAATCAAAAAATCACAGACCATTACTTTGGCTATGAGATAGGCTTTGAAACTCCGCAGATGTTTAAACATTATTTTAACACAAAACTACGCGAGATTATGCCGTGCTATAACAACAAATATTATAGTATCATGATCGCCATAGCCCAAAATGTCCCGTTTACATACTTCGAGCGCACAGACTACAACGGCAAGACGTTGACCAATACTGACACACTCCTTACTCTGACTCACGGCGACGCGTACACGTGGGACTATCGCGGCAGCACAACGATCAACGGGGAGAGCGTCGAGCGGACGTATAATTTTGATACGCCGCAAAACATCAGCAGTCTCAATCCTGATAGTCCTGATCATATGAGCAGCGCGGTCACTGGTAAGAGTCAGGCGGCTAATGTGCAGATCGCGAGCGGATTTGTAGACGGCAGCGGCAACATTACACAGGATTTTGCTGATACTCATGCCACAAGCAAGAGCAAAAAAGCACAGGACACACAGGGTACAAAGGGAGACGCAAGCAAAAACTACACCGAGTACGAGGATAGATACGACACAAAGCACGGCTTCAGCGCCGCGCAGCGTATGGAGATATCAAAGTACATTGGCGAGCAGCTCGGCAGTATGGGTAATATTGACCTGGAGATCATCAACGAGCTCCGCAGCTGCTTCATGATGATATTTTAAGGAGGTATAAAATGCCATATTTGATCAATTTGAACTGGAACACGGTTCCGATGACATATAACGACTCATTCACTTATATGCAGTGGCTCGGGAAGTTAACCACGGTTGCGCAGGATCACGAAACGAGACTGACGTCGGCAGAGGGCAAAATTACAAATCTCGAAGAGGCTTTCGCAAACTTTTCCGCGGATTACTACACAAAGAGCGAGACGGACGCGCTCATCGACGGCGTCGGCGACGAGCTGACGGCGCTCGAAAATGCGGCGTTTGCATCGATAAGTAATCACGAGAGCCGCATCACGACTCTCGAAAGCAGCGTGCAGCGCCTCATTGACACACTCAATTTTGAGGGGACGTCGAGACATTATTATCTCAATCCTTACAATTCAGAGACGGGCATTGGCTACACAACATCAGGCTCGAGCATCACAGCAACGCTAAGCTCGGAAGAGTATGGCGAGTATGACTGCGCGGATATCCGCTTGAATCTGACTTACAATGGAAGCACCACAGATACAAGACTTACGCTGTCTTCTGACGGCGTCGCATCAACGTCGGGCGACTACAGCGGCAGCCTGAGCGCTGCCGGAGCGCTCGCTATAACAACGCCGGGCTTCGACACGATAAACCGCATTGACCTTGTATTGTATAAATCAGCAAACACCAAATCAGAGCAAGAGGCGGTCACAGTATCAGAGTATACAGCGCTTAACATCAACAATGATAACACGCTTGACAGCTCAGACGCTGCAAAGATCTTACAGCTTTATGCAGCTTGGCAGCAGTACAAGTCACAGCAGGGAATTGATAACACTCGTGATAACGCATATACATGGTATACATCAGTATTTAGTGTCGGCACAACTCTTAAATCGTATACTCGCGCTGAGTGGGATATACTTTGCAATACGTTCGGCGGCACGCTTGCGGCAGTGCCTGACAGCTCAGCAGCAGCGAATGTTTTGAGATTTTACGCAGCTTGCCAGGCGGACACGTACACCAACGACGCTGACGGCTGGGCAGCATTCAGAGGGAGGGCATCTTAAATGGCAGTACATAACAACACAATCAACATTTCATCAGTGAACATTAGCAAAGAGTCGCTCGATGCAGGCAATAATCAGTATCAGCTTATAGCTTTTTACATTGCCAGTGCCGGAACAAGAGCACAAGTGCAAGACTTTGCTTTTAAGATCAATATCCCGTCGGATCTGACACTTATCAAAGCGCAGTTCCCTAACACCTATAGGCGCTATTTTGTGCCGCACGTTGACCCGGTAACACATGAGGAAGCAAGCACAAACCTCATCTCGGACGCGATGCAGACGGAAGATTTTGAAAACAATCAGCTTTTTGTGTCAAGAGCTGCCGCAGCTCCTTCCTATGGTGACGGATACATCGGGGATATATGTGTCAAGATCCCGGACGACGCTCAGAGCGGCGACACATTCACAATCTCTATTGATACGGACGCAGATTTTATTTTCAGCACGGACGCGACCAACAACACGGCGGACGCAGCCGAAAGCGCATATACTCGCAGCCACATATACGGCGGAGTTATCCGCATCACAGACTGATATATATCCCCTCGCGAGAGGGGATATTTTGAAGGAGGGAACATAAATGCCAAATCCTATCACAAGTATATCTCTTTACAGCTGCAAGCTCGAGAGAACGGGACATAAAACAATAGACTTTGCGAGTGCATCGGCAAGAGACAGTTTTTTTGCGTCGTCAAATTCGATTGCAACGTTATACACGACTGTATCAAATGCGACATATGCCCGGGAAAACAAAACTATCACTGTCGGGATCTCTGCCGACGAGCTCGACGCCGCCGGAGTCAACTATGTAAGGTTTATCAATCCGCAGTTTGCAAACAGATACTTTTATAGTTTTGTAGACAACATCGAGTATGTTGCGCCGTATACATCGCGGCTGACTATACGTACAGACGTTTGGCTGACAAATATCGGCAGCATAAATGCTGATGAGTGTCTTGTAGAGCGTGAGCACGTTGCTGACGATACAAACTTTGCGCACACACTGCCCGAGCCGGTCGAGCCTGGGGAGCTCATATACTCCGCTGAGTTTTTTACAAACCGTGACGCATTGGACGGCACAGGGGCAGTAAATACAAACGCGCATTATGTAGCACTTTTCCTTTTTGCGTCGGAGGTAATAGCTACATCTCCGGCGATACTAATCAATGATGCCGTTGCAGACAGATATGTCGGCGGTGATTTTGTTGCAGGCTACTATATAGCGACAGCTCCACAAGATGCACTAACTTTCGTTTCTTGGTGCCAGGAGAAAGGTATGAGCACGGATAATATTTGCTACGCAAAGCTTATCCCTCGTGAATATATAGCGCTCGACAGCGAGGGCGTTATAATTGACGAGTCCGGGACGCTGCCCGTGACTGTTTACAGCGTATCTGATAACAATGCAGCTCAGAGCGTGACGATCTCGCCTAATTTCACGCAAAACTACACACACCGCATAAGGAATAACAAATTAAACTGCTATCCCTATCGGGCATATCGCGTGACTAATTATGACAAGTCCTTTGCAGATCTGCGCCCGGAAAAAATGACAGCGCTCACCTTTGCGCTCCGCGCCTGCCTGGGCAGCTCCCCGGATATCTCACTAAGACCTACATCATACAACTACGGCAACGACATGGACAAAGCGGTGACAACTGCTGACTTCGGCGACGTGCCGTATAAGTCAAGCGCATACCTTGAATATCTCGCACAGCACAAAAATACGTATCAACTTACGAAGGCGCTGTACATAGCAGACGGACTCAGCGCGGTATTATCTCCTATCGGTGCGCTTGCGTCGGGAGGAGCTGACGCAGCCGCAACCGAGTTAGCGTCAAGCGCTCAGAGCGTCGGAAATACTATCCGCAGCGCTCAGCAATATTATGCAGGGCTGTCAGATCTGAAACGCAGACCGCCGACAGTCTCAGGCGGCAGCGCATCTAATTTATCACGTATAAATCGCTGCAAGGGCTTAGGCATATATGATATGGGAATGCGCCCCGAGATTGCTGAGATAGTAGATTCATATTTTGATCAGTATGGCTACAATGTATCACTTTGCAAAGTGCCGCAGTGGTCGAGCAGACCACACTATAATTTTGTAAAAACGAGCGGTGTCAACATTTACGGCAGCTTACCAAAGAGCGAAGCTGCTGAGCTCGCTAAGCTTTTTGATGAAGGCTTGACGGTATGGCATATGTCGAGCGGTGCGACTTATGGAGTATACGACGCGGCGAACGCTCCGACATAAAAATGTTTCACGTGAAACAATTTGAGGGGCTGCTTAAAGCAGTCCCTCGTTACTCAGCTTATATGCGATTAGATCTAAAACGTACTCCGGGGGCTTGCGCCTTCCGCCTTCCCAATCCTCAATGGTTCTTTTAGGAATCCCAAGAAATTCCGAAAAGGCTTTCTGAGTCATGTCGCAAGCATCTCTGAGCTCTTTGATTGTCGCCCAAAATGCCCTGTCACCCCACTCGTTCCCGATAAAGCTGCAAAGATAATAGTGTGTGTTGCCGTTTTCGTGAAAAATTGCCATATAAGCGTCACTGTCCTCGCTCTCATAGCGCTCACAACCTTCAATTATTGCTTTGACGTCTTTTTCGCTAAGATTGGTTCCATAGTCTCTTACCTTTTTGCCAGTAGTCCAGTCATATTCCTCAACTCGATATGTCATGATTCATCATTCCTTTCCTTTCCAGTTTTAATAACAATTGCTTTCATTAAACATACGGCAAGCGATCATACACGCGTCAAGCGCCATATCATTGTTTACATTTTCATTTCTTACGCCCTTAATAGCCTCAAAAATGTCTACAGCGGTATAGTTTCTTTTCGGTTCGGGTTTTTCGTTAAAAAGCCTATCCATTTTTTCGCTGAATGTCATAATTATTACCTCCATAGTATTTGTTGTGATTTCCTTTACTGTACTTATATTATACCACGCTTTGCGTGATTTGTCGATAGCATTTTTAAAAAATATCACTCAATGCGTGATTTTGTATGTTTGCACAAAATCAGCAAAATTATTTGTGTAAAATTAAGAGAGACGATTAAATAATATCGTCTCTCTCTGTATAAGTATATGTTGTGTATATTTCTTCTTCCCCCACTCTCATGAGCTGGGGCTTTTTTATGCCTGTTTTGGATTTGAGATGATAAGCGGTCCCGGCGAGGCTCAGAGCGACGTCCTCAAACTCTGCCAGTGTCTCAGTGCTCAGGAGCTCAGACAACCGCTCAGACTCAGCGCGGCACGCCCCTCCGACCTTGTAAAAACGTCCTTTGCCCTCAGTCCACTCCGCGCGATTGCCTGACGTATAGTGCATCACAGCAACGTCAGCGATCTTAAGCTTGCCGACGCCGCTGCTAAAAAGCTTATCACTCTCTGCACAGATCAGAGCGGCGCTGTCTCTGTCTATGCCTTTTGCGGTAAAGCCGTCGGTTGCTATGTCGCAAAGCTCAGCACCTACAGCCCAAAATTGACGCATGAGATACGACAGCTGCAAGCGAGTGTATAAGGTATCGTAAACGCCTATTGAGTAGTATGTGTCACAGTGCAGTGGCAGCGGCAGCCCGTTTTGCAATCTGTTGTATTGGTCTTTGCCGCTCAGCGTGTTAGCGCCCTGCTTATACGCTGGATAGCTCGCGCAGCCTTTATGCTGTTGCTTCTGGTCGGTTGCATACTTGCGCAGGATCTTGACCGGGATCGGTGCAGCGGCAAGAGGGAAGGTCATTGCTTTTACAACTATAAAGCTCATCTCATAGTCACATAGTAATGATGCGAGCTCCAGTGCATTGAGTGTGATAAAACACGGGCACATCTGCGATACCTCGAAGCCGTGAAACTTGAAGTAATCAACCTTTGTATTCGGCTTGGGGTAGCAGCCTTTAAGATAGACGTGGACGACATATCCTGTCACGTCGTTAAAAATAAATCTGTGTAGTCCTCGCATGAGCAGTTTTTTGTTGCGCTCGATATACTTAAAAATGCTTTCAAAGTCTTTTGTGAACTCCGCCTTGCAGAGTACTGGATAAGTCGCAAAAGGTTCAAATGCGTGGTAAGCGCTCGTAATGTCGATTGCAAGTCCGCGCTCAATTGTGTCGCAGTCTCTCTGTCCCTCGCAGATGATGCCTCCGCGATGAGATTCAGCAAAAAAAGTAAACTCATTCTTCTGTGTGGTATTAAAGTAGCTTGAAGAGCAACACAGGTTTTTGATGCCGCTCAGCCTTGTTATTAACTTTTTATAGTTTTTGGGCAGATTTTTTTTGTGTATTTTCGGGTGCTCGTCAACATACATTTCCCACTCCTCAAGCAGCTCCTGAGCTGCTTGATATAGCTCAGCGCAGCTCAGATACTCGAGAGAGAAAAAGTTTGCATAGTAAAATAGGCTCGTTTCATAGTCTGTCATGTGGGTGATATGCGCGAGGTCTCCGACGTTTTGTTTTACAAAGTCAATTGTTATGTCGTCTGCTAAAAAAATGTATCTGTAATTACGTACAAGCGAAAGTATTGAGTCGATCGCACTGATCACGCTTGTGCGCCACTGCCGCTCGCTATCGGTCACGATCTCGCACAAAAAAGCAGTATCAATTGTTACCTTTATTGCCGCGAGCTGATCCATTTCCTTCCCTCCCTTATCGCCTCATTTACGGCGTCTTTTAGCTCGTTTATCGTATCTTTGTTGTCATATAAAAATTCACGCAGCTCGAGTTCTTCGGGCGAGCTGTGGATCTTATCGTCAAATTTGTTCCACACATTCACCACGCTCTTAAATCGTGCGTATAAGTTATCATAGTCGATCGCTGCACCAAATGGCTCATCTTCCGGCAGCCCTGCGTCATAGTACAGCATACGCAGTCTGCCAAATAGCAAGCTGAGGTCTTGCAGCAAATCCCGAAACTCGTCGGCTGCGCGAATCGTGCTTTCTCTCACTTCATATCCGTTGACGCCGTGAAAATGATGATTTGCGATATGGATAGCATCAGCAGTGTCTTGATCATATCCCTTCGATGAGTAGCTTGCAGCGCTGCCCTGAGCCTCACGCTCTTCAAGCTCCTTTTCAATTTCCGCTGTCTGCCTGCGCCGTTCTATTTCTCTCCTTCTGCGCTGCCTGTTTTCTTCCGCAAGCTGCTTGATGCGGTTTTGCAGGAGACGGATATTTTTTTGAGAGGCAGTTGACTTTGTCACAAACTGCCCGGTCGAGACGTCGTATGTATAATCCGACTTGCTCTTGCCGCGTTTCTTCTGCGAGCTTTTCGCCCATTGCTTTGCAATTTGTGTTTTCTCGGCAGCCGTCGGCGCTCTCAGTCCTTCGACGTCCAAAATCATGAGCTTACGGCTGTATTTTATAGCCATAGCATTACTCCTCCCCTAAAAATTTTCTGATTTCGCGCTGCAACTCGAAATGTTCAATGATATCATTGTTGGCTAAAAAACGCGCACGCCGCAGCAGCATCTCAGCTCGGTCAAGCATCTTTTCAGCTTCCGACAGCTTTGCTTTGAGTGCTGCCATGTGCAGCATATCTGTATCAGTCATTCGTATCACCTCCGCTTAGGCGCTCGAGCGCCTGGATCGCAAAGTCAAGTGCTGCAATATCTCGCTCTATAA
This sequence comes from Eubacteriales bacterium, assembly GCA_045593485.1. Taxonomy (GTDB): domain Bacteria; phylum Bacillota; class Clostridia; order Oscillospirales; family CAG-272; genus SVTX01. Next base: position 13,907 of record JAZNWS010000030.1, read on the forward strand.
AACACTTTAAATCCGCGTATTTGAGCCAGTACGCACGATATTTTCTGATCATGGTTAGCTGTTTTATTGCTTCCTTAATGTCCATTGCTGCTCCCCCTTCGGTGTCCGTCAGCCCCGTAAAGCGCTGCGAAGTTGGTCGGCTGCTTCCCTTTGTAGCAGCTGTACGAGCAGTAAACCTTGTGATGCCGTCGCCAACGGTATTGCTCAAATCCGTACAGCCTGACGATTGTTTTACCGCAATTCGCGCAGCGATGTATTATTTGCTCGCCCTGGTTCACGTGATCACCTCCATGACGTCAATCAGCTTCTTGGCAATGTGATTCTCACGCCCCTTGGAGTCGATAAAAATTAGTTCGTCTTCGGTCTGCTTGATTCTGACGATATCTCTCAGCACTTGCCCTCTGCCGCAAACGTCGAAGGCTATAGCAGCCCCTGCCGAGCGGTAAGGTGTAACAATAACCTCGGCATCATTGGTGCGAATTAAGCCCGTTTTGCTGCGTTCGAGCTGTTTGAGCAGCTCACGTTCCGCTGCCTCGCGCCCGTACCCTCTGCCACTCATCTTAATCATGTAAGGTGTCTCCAGTATTTTCAAAGCAGCGCACTTCATGGCACACTCGCCGACCTTGTCACAGTCTCGGCATATCTTATTGTTAAACATATTATTCCTCCTCAATCTGTTCTTCAATTTCGTCCAGAGTTGCCGCAATTATATCTTCATGCAGCATCGCGAGGATCAGACCTGCGATGAGCCCTCCGACAGCATATCTAATCAATACCATATTCTCTCTCCCTTCATTTCGGCTCCGCAGCCGGGGCAGTAATTGTAATTGGTGTTCCATGACTTTGGATTTTGTTGGTGCCCGCAGCTCTCGCAGTACACCTTGTATGTTCCGTCGTTCATCGGCACCCACCTCGCGTACTTTATGCGTCGCTCGCCTGCCTCCGCATCTTTAATTCTCAATTCAAGAACGAGCAAATAAGCTTTCATAAATTCAAATTGAAAGCTTATCAACCTTTTATACTCAGCAGATAGCTCTTTAAATTCGGGCGATACGTGTATAAAAAGGGCTAACCTATTAATACGCCGAGACAATTCTGTCCTTTCTTCCTTTAAACTTTCAAAAGCGTTCATTTTTATTCCTCCTCGTTGATCTGTTCTTTGATCGTGCTGCGCAAGCATTCAATCGCCGTGCAGCGCTCTCCGTCAATCTTGGCGCACTCTGATATCACGCTCAAAGCGGTCAGCAGCAGCGTCAGCTCCAGGCGGTCAAGTTCTATTTTCATGTTACTCACGCTCCTTGCCTTTAAAGTATGCCAACTGCCTGACGTTTGCGACGACAGCCTCAAAGACATCACCAAACGGGTAGCCGGCAGACTCTGAGAGAGCTTCACATATTTCCAGCAGTGCTATGCTGCTTTCTTGATAGCAAATCCCCAGATCACCCACTATATCAAGTTCTGATTTGCCATTAGCATCAATCTTGACATTTATCATTGATTTTCCTCCTTACATTGTCGGCTGCGTGCATTCCCAGCAGTGCAGCTCACATTCACCGTCTGTTTCTTCACGGCGCAGCTTTGCAGCTTGCCTGATTTCTTCGATGTCGTCGCTCTCGCATATGAGCTCGCCAAACTCAATTTCTGTCTCGTATACGTCAAACAACAGGTACTTCATAGGCACACCTCCCTTCATAATAAGTATATCAAAATCAGGTGACAGAACTGTGATAAAACAGTTACAAGTCAACTGATACATTATTACAATACGGTAACAAAAAATTGTTTCACGTGAAACAGAAGGGGGGGAGCGAAAAATGATGCCGTCACATTGCACAATCATGGAAGTGTGTTCCTACCTCGCCCCACAAGTCGGATCGTAGCC
>JAZNWS010000031.1:0-6391 GCA_045593485.1 Eubacteriales bacterium
AAAGACGCTCGGCATAAACTTTATCGGCGGATTTTCCGCGCTGGTGCAGAAGGGTATGACACAGGGCGCGAAGAATATGATCTCGGTTATCCCCGAGGCTCTTGCACAGACGGACTTTGTCTGCTCGTCGGTAAACGTCGCCTCCACCAAGGCGGGAGTTAATATGGACGCTATACGCCTTATGGGACAAGCCGTAAAGCGCGCGGCCTTTCTTACGAAGGATAAGGACTCCATAGGCTGCGCAAAGCTTGTCGTGTTCGCAAACGTACCCGAGGATAACCCGTTTATGGCGGGAGCTTTCCACGGCGTTGGAGAGGACGAATGCGTTATAAACGTTGGCGTTTCAGGTCCCGGCGTTGTAAGCTCGGCTATTCAGAGAGCAGGGGACTGCGACCTGTCCGAGCTTGCTGATATAATCAAAAAGACCGCGTTTAAGATAACAAGAGTAGGTCAGCTTGTGGCAAGCGAGGCATCAAGACGTCTTGACGTGCCGTTTGGTATAGTTGATTTGTCGCTTGCGCCCACACCCGCGATAGGCGACAGCGTGGCGCACATACTTGAAAATATGGGACTTGAGTCCTGCGGATGTCACGGCACGACTGCCGCGCTTGCTATGCTTAACGATGCTGTCAAAAAGGGCGGAGTCATGGCGTCAAGCCACGTTGGAGGACTGTCGGGCGCGTTCATTCCCGTCTCCGAGGACGCGGGTATGATAGCGGCTGTCGAGCGCGGTGCGCTGACACTTGAAAAGCTTGAGGCTATGACGGCGGTATGCTCGGTGGGTCTTGATATGATAGCGATTCCCGGTGACACGGACGAGGCGGTTATCTGCGGCATTATTGCTGACGAGATAGCGATAGGCGTTGTTAACACAAAGACCACCGCAGTGCGCGTTATTCCTGCCTATGGCAAGGGAGTTGGCGACTGCATAGACTACGGCGGACTTCTCGGCCGCGCGCCCATTATGGACATAAATAAGTATTCTCCTGCCAAATTTATCGGCAGAGGAGGAAGAATTCCTGCTCCTATACATAGCTTAAAGAACTAAACGGAGGGAATTTATGAAGGATATTATAGTCGAAAGGATAGACGAAATGAAGGATCACGCATACAATCTGTTATTTGCAGAAAAAATTGAGCTTCAAAGAAAAAAGAATTTCTGGAAGGGACTTTGCATCACGGCTTTGTGTGTTCTCGGAGCAGTGACGATAGGATTTGTCGTTTACACGGCGCTTAAAAAGAAGTTCAATAACAGAGTTATGGCAAATCTCAGAGCGCATTTTTCCAGAGAGGTTGACGATATTGACTTTCTCGACCTTGCAAGCGACGACGTCACGGTAGATATGGTTGACTGATGATACAGGATCTACACAGCCACACGTATTATTCCTTTTGTAGCGGTGACAGGCCCGAGGATGTGGTCGAGGGAGCTATCCTTGGCGGAATAGAGCTGCTCGGTATCTGCGACCATAATCACGGCATAGGAAACGCGAGATACGACGTCTTTTGCTACGAGGGAGATCTCGGTCACGACTATTACAGGACGCTTACGCGTTATTTTGACCACATGAATCTTATTAAGGAAAAGTACGCGGACAAAATCAATATTCTGCGAGGCATAGAGGTCTGCACACACACCCACCTCAAGAGAACCGCGCTGCCCGCGGATGCGGATATTTCGTTTTTTGATTACTGTCTTATAGAAACGCTGGATGATGAGAAGGACTTTACCGTCACGCGCGGGGATCTGTTCTCGTATGCCGAAAGATGCGGCTGCGGAGCGGTTGGAGTTGCGCACACGGATATGTTCAAGTTTATCGATAGCATAGGCGAGAAGCCCTACGACTATTTCAGAAGAATGGCGGAGCAAGGGATATTCTGGGAGATGAACGTTAGCTACGATAGCGTGCATAACTACCGCGAGCATCCGTATATGCTCAGATTCTTTGAGGATAAGGAGCAGCAGGCGATAGTCAGAGAGTCTGGAGTCAGGCTCAGCGTGGGCTTTGACGGACACAGAATTGCCGAATACCGTCCTGACAGAGTCAAGGAATATTGCAAGAAAATAAATGAGCTTGGAATCAAGCTTGCGTTTGAATAAGAAAAGCATTGGTTTACCCAATTAAAAATCGGCAGAGGTATTGCTCCTCTGCCGATTTTGTGTTATAATGGAAGAAACAATGTAAAGTGTGTAAAAAAAGCTCAAACACAATGAATTCCACCTAAATTCTCCACATAAGGGGTGGAAAATGTAATGTTGATGTGGTAAATTATTACCAAAAGGAGGCGACAGTTATGAATCAAAAGGACATAGGACGCTTTATTGCGGCAAAGAGAAAGGAAAAAAATCTAACGCAGGAGCAGCTCGCAGAGAAGCTGAACGTGTCAAATAAAACTATTTCTAAATGGGAAAACGGAAAATGTCTGCCCGATTATTCAATAATTGAATTGCTTTGTAAGGAGCTTGATATAACTATAACCGAGCTGTTTGAGGGGAAAAAGTCGGACAGTGCGGACGTGCTTGACGAGGAAAAATACAATATGCTGCTATATAAATTGCAGCAAAGCGAGAACAAGATAAATGAGCTTGAGCACAAAATGAATCATCGCGTCACAACAACGGGAATAAGCTTTGGGTGCGCGCTGGCAATGATAATCAGCTACGTGAATTGGAATTCTATAGGCTGGGCGATTCTTCACGGATGCTTCGGCTGGGGATATGTGATATATTTTTTGATTAAGTACTTATAAAAGACACCGGATACAAAATAAAATTGGCAGAGGTATTGCTCCTCTGCCGATTTTGTGTTATAATGGAACCCACGAAATGCCTCTCCCCTCGGGAGAGGTGTCAGCCTTTGGCTGACGGAGAGGGGAATGAAGAGATCCTGCCGCAAATACCCTCTCACCCGACTTCGTCGGGAGCTCTCCCACGGGGAGAGCCTTTTTCTATAAAATTATTCCTCAATAACCTCAACGCTCTCAATAACTACGGGGGTTCTGGGAACGTCCTCGTACCAGCCCCAGGAGCCTGTCTTGACGCCAGCGATCATATCAACTATCTCAATGCCCTCAACAACCTTACCAAATCCTGCGTATGCGCCGTCAAGGTGAGGAGCGTCCATGTGCATAATAAAGAACTGCGAGGACGCGGAGTTGGGAGCGGAGGTGCGCGCCATAGAAAGCACGCCGCGTGTGTGACGGAGATTGTTGGACATAAATCCGTTGGAGATAAACTCGCCCTTTATGGACTGCGCTCTCTTTTCCTGAAATTCGGGTGTGAATCCGCCGCCCTGAATCATAAAGCCCTTAATAACGCGGTGGAAGATAAGGCCGTTAAAGAAGCCTTCCTTTGCAAGCTTTACAAAGTTTTTTACCGTTTCGGGAGCCTTGTCGGGATAAAGCTCTGCGGTCATTGTACCGAAATCTGCAACTGTAATTCTAATTTTTGTACTCATTTTCAGTGTCCTTTCATTTATCATCTGTGTTGTTCAAAGAGTAAGCCTTGGAAAAAAGCTCATCTATACGCTCGTGTTTTTCGCAAAAGTACAGATAGCCGAAAAGCACCTCCATACCCGTCGCGGCTCTGTATTCCGCCGCGCTTGCGCTCTTTGGGACGTTGCCGCCCGACATATTTCTGCCTCGCTTGAAAAATGACTCCTCCTCGGGCTCAAGCAAGGGAAGAATTTTTTGCATTGCAGCTGCCTGCGCGCCGGCTTTGACAAATTTCTGTGACTCTTTATTAAGTGTTCCCGAGTGTGAAAGCCCTTTGTCCACAAGGAGCTTTCTGACCTTGAGCTCAATTACCGAGTCGCCGAGATATGCCAGAGCCTCGGTGGATAATTCTCTTATATTCTGCGCCACAGTCAAGCCTCCTCGGAGGATTTTTTATCCTCAAGCGCGCGGTCGAGTTCCTTTTCAAAAGCTGACAGCTCGTCCTCTATGCTTGCGTCGGTCATAGGATGCGCCGAGCCCTTTGGCTTGACAGGTTCCTCGTGCTTGGCGGATTTTTCCGCCTTCTTCTGAGCCTTGGCGTCGCGCTTGATCTCTTTTTTGACGGCCTTGACGCCCATTTTGACCTCGCGCTCGCTTTCCTTTTTGACTATCTCGGGATCCTCGCTATGCTGAGGAGCTATTGCCTCGAGCATTGCGTGGGCGATGGAGTTGTAATAGTCCGCCATTGCAGCCACACCGAGTATGGCGGAGAAATAATCAATCTCGTTTTCAACGTCAAATCCGTTCAGCTCTATCATTTCCTTTACAGCCTCGGGGCAGGTGACCTTGGATTTGCGGCGCATTTCAATGTACTTATCATATGTCTGCATCAAGGTGTTGCTGTCTGCATTCGGGGTAGAGTAGAATGCGTCCATTGCGCCCTTTATTTCTGAAATGGAGTACGTGTTTTTAAGAGAGTTGATCATAAGCATCTGTATTATCTGCTCTTTGGTATACTTCTTTCCCGAAATGGGGGAGATAAGACCCGCCTTGGAATAGTTGTTTATCATGGTTTTTGTGAGGATTCGGTTGTAAAATCTCTCCGCGCCCTCGTGGGACTTGGCTGAAATAAGATGCACTATCTGATCAAGGTATAGCGATATGGGCGGGATGTCGTCGCAGCATAGCTCGGCGTCATTGACCGCATCAGAAAGTATGTTATCAAGCTCTTTGTAATCCATAAAACAACACCGCCTATAATTTAATGTGGTGCATAATACCACTTCACCTTATATTGTACCACGTTGGCGAGGTTTTTTCAAGTGTGTTTTGCATAAATTGATATATTTTTCTCGCTTTTGATGATAAGTTCAAAAAATCTCTTGATTTTTTCCTTAAACCGTTGTATAATAATCATATTAAAACGATTTCAAAGGAATTTTACTATGAAAAGAACTCTTATTAAAGATATCTACGCCGACAAGGAAGTATTTGGCGGCAAGGAAATAACTGTTGGCGGTTGGGTGAGAAACCTCCGCGACAGCAAGGCTTTTGGATTTATAGATCTTAACGACGGCTCGTATTTCAAGAGCGTTCAGGTCGTTTTTGAAAGAGATATAGTTGATAATTATGACGAGATCGCGTCCCAGAACGTTGGCGCGGCTCTTGTAGTCACTGGCATACTCACGCTTACTCCCGGCGCAAAGCAGCCCTTTGAGCTTAAGGCGAGACGTGTTGAGATTGAGGGAACAAGTACACCCGACTATCCTCTCCAGCCCAAGCGTCACTCGGTTGAATTTTTGCGCGAGCAGGCGTATCTCCGTCCCAGAACAAATCTTTTCTCGGCTGTTTTCAGAGTCAGAAGTGAGGTTGCCTATGCAATTCATTCTTTCTTTAACCAGAGAGGATTCGTTTACGTTCACACCCCCATTATCACGGGCTCGGATGCAGAGGGCGCGGGCGAGATGTTCAGGGTGACCACTCTTGATCTTGACAACCTTCCCAGAACTGAGGACGGACAGGTAGACTATTCACAGGACTTTTTTGGTAAGTCGGCAAACCTCACGGTTTCAGGGCAGCTTGAGGGCGAGACCTACGCTATGGCTTTTGGAAACATCTATACCTTTGGCCCTACGTTCAGAGCAGAGAACTCCAACACCGCGCGTCACGCGGCGGAATTCTGGATGATCGAGCCTGAGATCGCGTTTGCGGATCTCAATGACGATATGGAGCTCGCGTGGGATATGATAAAGCATATCATCAATCACGTTATGGATAACTGCAAGGCAGAGCTTGAATTCTTCAACAGCTTTGTTGATAAGGGACTTCTTGCGCGTCTTACAGCGCTTCGCGATGCAGACTACGCAAAGGTGACGTACACCGAGGCTATAGAGATACTTGAAAAGTCCAAGGCGGACTTCAAGTTCCCTGTATATTGGGGCGTTGACCTCCAGACCGAGCACGAAAGATACCTCACAGAGCAGGTGTATAAGAAGCCTATATTCCTTACGGACTATCCCAAGGAGATAAAGGCGTTCTATATGAGACTGAACGATGACAACAAGACCGTTGCGGCAATGGACTTGCTCGTTCCCGGTGTTGGCGAGATAATCGGCGGCTCGCAGAGAGAGGAAAGACTTGACATTCTTCTCAAGAGAATGGAGGAATGCGGTCTTAAGGAGGAGGACTACTGGTGGTACGTTAACCTCCGCAAGTTCGGCGGCACAAAGCACGCAGGATTCGGTCTTGGATTTGAGCGTATTATTATGTACCTCACGGGTGTATCGAACATCAGAGACGTGCTTCCTTATCCCAGAACGGTTGGAAACGCAGAATATTAAAAATTATAAGGCAGTCGCTTGGCGACTGCCTTGTGTTATTCATCGTCCGAGAACTCGTCGTAGTCTCCGCCCGAAAGTATCTTGAGGGCGTAGTTTATCTGCGAGCCGCTATAACC
>JAZNWS010000032.1:0-5249 GCA_045593485.1 Eubacteriales bacterium
TGCGCAGTCACCCGCGCCCCTGACTCTTATGGAAAAGGGCTCGGCAAAGGTGGTGCTTTATACCACCGAGGAATCAAAAAATAACAGGAAAACTGTAATAGTCCCCGACCTTTCGGGAATGACCGCCGTGGCGGCAAACGGAACGCTCACGGGCTACGGACTCAATATAAAGATTTCGGGAACTAAAAATTATATGTCGGGCACGGGGGCTGTGGTGTATGAGCAATCTATACCCGCGGGAACACCCGTCGAGATAGGAACGGTAGTTGAGCTGAAGTTCAGATATCTCGACCCCGACGACTAAACGGCAAAATAAGCCGACGGAAGTATAAATTTTAAAAACTTATATTTTCGGAGGTTTATATGAAGCTTTCAGACCTTTGCAGACTTGCAGAGATAGAATATTTTGAGGAATTTTCGGATATTGAAATATCGGGGATAGTCTCCGACTCGCGAAAGGCTTACGAGGGTTGTATCTATATCTGTATCCGTGGGCTTTCGGCGGACGGACACAGCTTTATCGACTCTGCAATCCAGCGCGGAGCGGCGGTTGTCGTGTGCGATAAGCAATTTGACACGCGCGCTATCCCCGAAAATATCCATATCATACGCGTCCAAAACACGAGAGACGCGATGGCGAGACTGTATTCCGCGTGGTATAAAAACCCACAGGACTCTATGAAGATAATCGGCGTCACGGGTACTAACGGCAAGACCACGGTGTCGCGTATGATATACGAGATACTCTACCGCTCGGGCAGACGGGTGGGGCTTATCGGCACGGTAGGAAGTCTGTATTGCGGAGCGAAAATTGACATTCGCTCGGACAATGAGCTATCCAATCTTACCACGCCCGACCCCGAGGAGCTTTACAAAATTTTTGACGTGATGAAAAAGAGCGGAGCGGAATACGTGGTCATGGAGGTCAGCTCGCATTCACTTGAGCTTTGCAAGGTGTCGCCCATAAGCTTTGAGGTTGGAATTTTTACGAATCTTACTCCCGAGCATCTGGATTTCCACGGGAATATGGAGTCGTATTTTCTTGCCAAGGCAAAGCTTTTTGACAGGTGCAAGAAGGCGGTAATAAACTGCGACAACCCTTACGGCGTAAGGCTTGCGGATATGTATAGAAATATCGCTGTCACCTGTTCCGCCAGCGGTGGAGACACGTCGGTATGCGCCGAGCAGATAATACTTGGCGAGCGGGGAATAGAATATAAGCTCTCGCACCCGAAGCTGCGCGCGAGGATAAGCTGCGCGATACCCGGCGACTTTACGGTGATGAATTCGCTTGAGGCGACCGTGTGCGCCTACGAGCTTGGAGTCTCGGCTTTTGATATTAAAAATTCACTTGCGCACCTGGGCGGCATCGAGGGCAGACTTGAGAGAGTAAAGCTTGACAGAAGCTGTAATTTTTCTGTGTTCATAGACTATGCGCATACACCCGACGCGCTTGAAAATCTGCTACGCACGGCTCGTGGATTTTCTCGCGGACGGCAAAGAATAGTTGTGCTTTTCGGCTGCGGTGGAGACCGTGACCGCTCAAAGCGGGCGCAGATGGGACGGATCGCCTCGTCAATGGCGGATTTTGTGATAATCACGTCGGACAACAGCCGCACGGAAAACCGCTCGGATATAATATGCGAGATACTCTCGGGCGTGGATAAGGAGTCCTGCTTTACCGTCATTGAGGACAGGGAGGCGGCTATTGAATACGCCATCAGAAACGCTCGCAACAACGATATTATTCTGCTTGCGGGCAAGGGACACGAAAACTACGAAATCGACAAAAACGGGAAAAGATATTTTTGCGAGCGCGAGCTCGTACAGAAATTTGCAAATAAGTATCACTCGGGGGATATATGAAGATAAAATTGGGGCTTTGCCCTGAAAATATGGAGAACGTTGCGCTCTATTGCGGCGGCACTCTTATAGGTGAAAACAGAAAATTTGAATACGTGTGCACGGATTCGCGCGAGGTTGACGAAAAAACGCTTTTCGTCGCAACTCTCGGCGAGCGTGTTGACGGACATAATTTTATACCGTCGGCGCAAAACCTCGGTGGCAGGTGCTTTCTTTGTCAGCGAATACCCGAGGGCGCGGATGCTGACTCCTGCTTTTGTGTGGTAAATGACTCGGTTGCGGCTTTCTCAACGCTGGCTCGCGGGTACAGAAAAAACACTCCCATTGACACGGTAGCTATCACGGGAAGCGTGGGTAAGACCACGACAAAGGAGCTTACCGCGTGCGTGCTGAACGAGGGATTTGAGCTTTACAGCACCGAGGGAAACTTCAACAGCGTCATAGGTATGCCTATGTCTATGCTTGAGGTTGGCGGAAACTGTCAGGCGGCGGTTTTTGAGATGGGTATGAGCGGCTTTGGCGAGATAAGTCAGATGTCGCGTACCGCAACGCCAAAAATTGCGGCTATTACAAATATCGGCACGTCGCATCTTGAATATCTCGGCACGCGCGAGAATATCGCAAGGGCGAAATACGAGATAACCGAGGGACTCTGCGCGGGCGGAACACTCCTGCTCAACGGCGACGAGCCGCTCTTGCGTCAGCTTGCTGCGGAAAATAGCGGAGCGGACTACAAAATTCTGTTTGCCTCGGCATGTGGAGAAGGAGATTTTTGCGCGGAAAACATAAGATTCACGTCCGAGAGCAGTATTTTTGACTTGAAATACAGCGGGGGAGTAATAACCGATATTACCGTTCCCGCGATAGGACTGCATATTGTTTACGACTCGCTTTTTGCTTGCGCTGTGGGGCTTCTTATGGGTCTTTGCGGCGGGCAGATAAAGCGGGGAATTGCCAAATATACCCCCAAGGCGTTCAGACAGAGAATATATGACGCGGGCGGGGTCAAGATTATCGCGGACTGCTACAACGCCTCTCCCGAGTCCATGCGGAGCGCGCTTGACGTTCTTGCAAACCTTGAGGGCAAGCGCAAAATAGCAGTGCTTGGTGATATGCGCGAGCTTGGCGAGCATTCGGCAGAACTTCACAGAGTTGTCGGAAAATTTGCCGCCGACAAAAAAATAGATATTCTTCTGACCGTGGGCGAGCTTGGAAAATATATTGCCGAGGGAGCGACTCTTGGCGGTATGAGTGAGGAAAATATATATTCCGAGCTTGACGAGTCGGCAGAGAACACGGTGAGAAAATTAAAAGGCATAATAGCAGAGGGCGACGTTATTCTCTTTAAGGCAAGCAGAGCTATGAAATTTGAGAGAATAATTGAAGCGATAGAAAAACAGAGAGATAAGTAAGCATACAGAGTAGCAAAGGAAGGACATATAATGCTTTATCAGTGGATACAGGATAAAATTGGAATAGCAAACAGCAGAATGATAGGAATAGAGAGCCTTGTGATTACCGTCTTGGTATTTATTTTGGCGGTTGTCGCGCTCAAAATAATCATTCCCATTCTGAGAAAGCACAAGATGGGTCAGCAGATACACGAGGTGCTTGAAAATCACGCGGTCAAGGCGGGAACGCCGACGATGGGCGGAGTCGGATTTATAATCGCGCTCCTTATTGTATGTCTTATCTGGGTATTGCTTGAGGTATTAGGAGTCCTCGGCGGCGTGGACAAGAACGGACTTGTCGTATTCGCATATACCTTGGCTCTCGGAGTTGGAAATGCCCTTATCGGCATAATCGACGACCGCGCAAAGCTTCGCCGCAAGCAGAACGAGGGACTTACAAGCAAGCAGAAGATGTTTTTGCAGATAGTAATCGCCGTGGCTTACGTGGCGGTAATGGCTATCAGCGGAAACCTTGAGACGTCCTTCGCGATACCATTTACGAATATTGCGCTTGAGCTGAGCTGGGGAGCTTATCCCATTTACGTTATTGTTATCGTGGGCTTTGTAAACAGCACCAATATCACCGACGGACTCGACGGACTTGCCTCAAGCGTTGGCATCTCGGTTGCGGGCGCATTACTGCTTCTTTCCTGCGTGCTTGAGCAGAGATATATGGGTGTTATCTCGGGCGCGCTTCTCGGAGCGCCTCTTGGATTCTTGGTATTCAACCACTATCCCGCAAAGGTGTTTATGGGAGACACGGGCTCGCTGTTCATCGGCGGTATCATATCGGGCTGCGCCGTCGCGTCGGGACATTTTGTCGCTGTTATGATAATGGGACTCGTGTTTATTCTGGATATGCTCTCAAGTCTGCTTCAGACGGTGGGATACAAGCTCACCAAAAAGAGAATTTTCAAGCGCGCGCCCGTCCATCACCACTTTGAGATGATGGATTGGAAGGAGACAAAGATAGTTGCGGTATTCTTTGTTGTGTCCGTAATTTTCTGCGTTATAGGATTTTTGGGTATAATTCTGCCTTAAGGCTTAATTTTAAAAAATATCAAGGACAGGAGGGGTGAGATTGCAAGACAAGGACTTAAAGCCGAAAAAGAGCAATAAGGTAGTCTTTTTCGTGAAAAGCAAGGCGCAAAAAATAAGCGATAAATACGAGCAGGATCTGAAGGCTCACGACCCTGTCTTTGACGAGCCCTTGCACAAGCACACCGAGACACCAAAGACTCGCGTGCTCGTGCGCGGCGGAATAGACGTTTATTTTCTTTTGATAGTCGTCGCGCTTTCGCTTTTCGGAATGGTAATGGCGTTCAGCGCAAGCTCCTATTTCTCGTACAGAGAAACGGGGGACAGTATGTATTACTTCAAGCGCCACGTGGCGTTCACACTCGTTGCGGCTCTGGTCGCGGCGGGAATAATAATTATCGCGCGTCCAAAGCACCTAAGACTCCTCGGTATTGCGACGTACGTTGGCTCTGCCATTCTCCTTGTAGCCGTGCTTTTCATAGGTATGACGGGAAAGGGCGCGCAGAGATGGATCGACCTTGGTTTTATTACGGTACAGCCCTCGGAAATAGCAAAAATGGGACTCGTTATGATGCTTGCGTACGTCATGGCTAAAAACGAGAAAAAAATAGAGCTCAGTCAACGCTTTGGCGGTCAGTTCAAATACGGAGTGCTTTATCCCGGTATAGTTATAGCTATAATTTGCGGACTCGTCGTGCTTGAAAAGCACCTGTCGGGACTTATAATTCTCGGTCTGCTCGGACTGTTCGTTATGTTCATCGGCGGCACGGACAAAAAATGGATGCTGCTTATAGTCGGCGCGGGCGTGGTCGTGGTTTTTGTCGTACTTATGTTTTCGGGATACGCGCAGGAGCGTGTCAATACATGGCTCAACATTGAGGCGGCAGACCCGCAGGG
>JAZNWS010000033.1:0-2346 GCA_045593485.1 Eubacteriales bacterium
CGCTATAAGGTGCGCAAGACGTAGTTGCTGGGTGTATTCCTCCATATAGTCCTCACACCTCATAGGACCACAATTGTGCCACGTGTCGGGTGTGTTTACCTCGTTGCCTACGTCAAGCACGTGCGCGCAGCAAAGCGGGGAGGATCTGTCTACGTAGCGAGCGCAGATAAAGTCCACAAACGCGCAGTACATATCAAGACCTTCCTCGGTGCGGATATTGAACGCGCTCATCTCCTCACTAAAGCCCATATTCTCGTACGCGGGGTGCAAAATCACCTTCATAAGCTCGTTATCAGATCCGCACAAGCGGTAGCTCGGTCTGTTGATAAGCCTTATCAGACAAGGAATGTCTCTCTTGATGCAGGGAAGCATAAGCTTGTCGTAGATGTCCATAAATTTGCGGTCAAAATAATATTTCTTGCCGTTGTAGATATGCGCTATATCATTTTCCTCGGGAACAAGCTTCTGAATCCACGCGCAGTTGACCTCGGTCATCATACAGCCAAAGCCCAGATAGTCGTAGTCGTATTCCTCGGACGTCACCCACGTGCCCACAGGCTTTTTCACGGCAGGCTCAGGGGAGCTGTCGCGGGAAAAATCGGCAGAGAAGTCCGTCACGTATCTGACGCCTTCGACCGTCTTGCCGTCTGCCTCGACGTCAAAGCGGCAGGTAAGCAGGTCGTAGCTGTCTATATATCGGGGGAAAACTATATGTCCGTCGCGGACAAGGGAGCTTGTGCTAACCAAACGTCCCGTGTGCTTTTGCTCCGCATCTCCGCAGACAAGCGGCACGTACGCCTCGGCATATATATTGCCCGCGCACTCGCCGTCAATGTAAAGTCTTATTTCATTCTGTGTTGCAATTATGCTATTGATTTTCATAAACGCCTCCAAAATATATCTATACTGATTATACCAAGCGCATGTAATAAAATCAAGTATCAATTCCAACAAATTCAAAAATAAAAATGCCGAATGGGAGACCATTCGGCATTAAAATTATTTATTCTCAAGACTTTTCTTTATCGCGTTGATGCTCTCGACGCTTATAACGTGCTCTATCTTGCATGCGTCCTCGGACGCAATGTCCTCGGGCACGCCCATTGATACAAGCCAGTTAGAGATAAGAGTATGACGCTCCATTATTTTCTCGGCTATCTCGCGGCCTGAGTTGAGAAGTGTAATATGTCCGTCGTGGTCTGTCTCGATATATCCGTTCTCGCGCAGATTTTTCATAGCGACGCTGACGCTCGGCTTTGAAAATTCAAGCTCGTTTGCGATGTCTATCGCTCTGACCGCGCCGTTCCTCATTTGCAGACGGAGAATGGTTTCAAGATAGTTTTCCGCTGACTCGTGTATTTTCATTTTCCGCCTCCTTTGATTACTTTACTTTATTGTATCACATTATAAATGAAAATGCAATAGTCAAATAAAAAGAATACTGCCCACGTCGTATAGAGCCTCATCTGATAAGGATATGACATTCTTTCCGTGAGACTTGCAAAATTCCACTATTTTCTCGCCGTCGGGGTGCAGGGAAATATTGCCGCAGAAATAAATATTTTTGCCGTCATTTCCCGACGCGCCGCCGATAAATCCGCAGCTGTATCCGTCAAGCTCCACACCGTCGGGTGATACGAGCAGAACGTCAACCACACGTGTTGCGCAGGCCTTGTAAATTGACTTGTCCGATGTGATTATTGCATTATTATCCACCTTACAAACAGAGCATTTTGTATACCCTTGATTTGTGTGTATAATTTCAAGGCCTTGGAGCTTGGCTCTCTCCAAAATAAGCTTTGAAACCGTATTTACATTGCACAAAAGCTTGTCACCGAGCAATACGCAATTAAAAAGCACGTCGTATGGATATTCTGCCGAGGTTTGCTCGTTTGAAAGAACAAGCTCAAGCCCTGTTTTTTTCGCCAAGACATCAATTATTTCTTTATTGCTATGATAATATATGTTGTGGCAGAACAGCCCTCCAAGTCCCATAAAAATAAGCATATCGGGGTGCGCTGATACAGGCTCGGCGAGATGGTCTGCGCGGGGCAGAGAGATTATCTCAAATCCAAGCTCACCCAAGCGGGAAAGAGAAGCAGCGGGTGTTCTGCTGTCTGTAATTGCTATCATAAATCCTCCGGGTATAGAAAAGGGCGCTTCCGAAGAACACGCCCTTTTACTGTAAATATGGAAACCTACGCTAAATTATGCGCGGTTAACTTTGCCCGAACGAAGGCAACGGGAGCATACCGCAACGGTCTTGGGTGTACCGTCAACTATAGCCTTTACCTTGCGGATATTGGGCTTCCAAGTTCTGTTTGTTTTTCTGTTAGAGTGGGAAAC
>JAZNWS010000034.1:0-21325 GCA_045593485.1 Eubacteriales bacterium
GGGGGCTTGCTCCCGCCGTTACAAGCAATATAAATTTAATAATGCGGCGGGAGTAAACCCCCGCCCTACGGGTAATAGGATACCAATTTAATTTACGGATATTCGATTATTTTGCCGTAGCGGAGGGGATTTGCTTGCAAATAATGGCTTGCTCCTCCCGTGAGTGCAGAGTAAAAGGGACGGCAAGCCGTCCCTTTTATAAAATTATTTCTTAAACATAACCTTCTCGCTATTGAACATTCTCGTCAGTACGAATACGCCGATACCCATGACTGCGGTATTTGTCACAGCCGCAAGGGCAATATGCAGCGCGTTTGTCTCAAACGAGAATATCTCAACGATACACTGAACGCTGTTATATACGGGAATGAAATATACCCATATAGCCTGCGAGTCGTTTCCTAACATACCTGTAATGCCTATAACCATTGAGATAACCATAACGGGCGAGACGTAGGATGCCGCCTCCTTGACGGATTTTGCCATACAGGAGATTATGGAAACGAGAGTGACGAACAAAAGCGTCGTTGACATAATAACTACCGCAAGGAATACGTAATCCGCAACTCCGTAAACGCTTCCGTCAAATTCCGCCATATCTCCCATAAGCTTTGGCAGGGAAGCGATAACACCGATAGCGCTTGACGTTCCGCTGATGATGGAAAGCAGAGACAGAGCAAGAATCTTGCCGAGCGCTATGTCGCTTCGCCTTATAGGTGTGATAAGCAGAGTCGCGATAGTTCCGCGCTCCTTCTCGCCCGCAATTGACTCGGGCGCGACTGCCATACATCCCGTCACGCAGAACATAATGAGCAGCATTGGCATTATACTTGAAAACATAATAGACGCCATGCTTTCCTCACTCGCCATATCGTAGGTGTTTTCTGAGTTGTTTATGTCAAACTTGTTGGATATGCTCGCCTCAAGTCCGTCAAGCAAAGCCATGACCGACGTGTACGCCACGCTTGATTTTTCGGATGTCGTATTGTAGTAAACATCCACGTTTGGCGCGGTCTTGTCGGGGGCGGGAACGTAGGTTATCATACTGTTCCAGAAGCCTTCGGGGAACACTACAAGCAGGTCAAGCTGACTTTCGGCAACCTGTGTTTTTGCCGCTTCAATGTCGGTCGTGTCCTTGATCTCAAAGACCTCTTCCGAGAACATAGGCTCAAGCTCCTCGGGGCAGTTGACTACCGAGATTATCGGTTTGTAGTTTTCGTCCGGCATAAACATATCCGTCATAAAACTGCCCATTAATGAGTAGATGACGTAGATAAGTATTCCGGGGAGAATAAGGGAGGCAAGAGTACGTCTGTCCTTGCAGAATCTCGCCATTTCCTTTTTGAATATCGTAAATATTGCGCGTGATCTTCTCATTGCTCGTCACCTCCGCAATACTCGGAATATATCTCAAAAAATCTGTCCTCAAGGCTCTTGCCGTCGCAAATATTTTCAAGCGTGTCGCAGGCGCACATTCTGCCCTCGATGATAATGCCCACGCGGTCGCATATCTTCTCAATAAGACTGAAAATGTGGGTGGACACGATAACAGTCTTGCCCTGCGCCTTTAAGGTTAGCAGAAAATCCGTGACTATCTTTGCCGTAATAACGTCAAGTCCGTTTGTAGGCTCGTCAAAGATTATAACGTCGGGGTCGTGGACGAGGGAAATGCAGAGCGAAGCCTTCTGCTTCATACCCGTGGAGAGGTCCGCAACCTTGACCTCGGCAAATTTGTCAATGCCGAACAGCTCAAACATTTCTTTTTTGCGCGTCTTGGCTTTTTCGGGGTCTATGTTGTGGAGCGACGCAAAAAAGTCGTACAGATAATTTGGTGTAAAAAACTCCTCAAGCTTTAATTCGCTCGTGAGAAATCCTATTTTTGAGCGCACGACGTCGGGCTGACTTACAATGCTTGCGCCGTCGATATACGCGTCGCCCTCGTCGGGCTTTATAAGTGTGGCAAGCATACGCAGAGTCGTGGTTTTTCCTGCGCCGTTAGGGCCTAATAAACCGAATATCTCGCCGCCGTATGCGGTAAACGATAAGCCGTCGACCGCCGTGCGAACCTTTATATTTTGCTTTTCAATTTTTTGCTGCTTCTTTGAAAGCGTAAAGGTCTTTTTTAAGTTGTTTACAACTATAAGTTCTTTCATAAAAACTCCTTTTATCAATTTTCGGGAGCACCAAGGCACTCCCCTACGGGTAATCGATTACTAATTTCATCAACGTGATACGATTATTCTGTCGTAGGGGAGGGGCTTGCCCCTCCCGTATATAATCAATTATCGTTTACAACCGGGCTGGCGCCCTTGACAACCCGAGTTATTTTAATTTATAACATCACTTCTTATCGCGAAAATTCTGTTTATCTCGTCTGCAAGCTCGGGGTAAGCTGACAGCTCACGGTCGGATGCTATCAATGCGCCCGCTTCAGAGAACGCGTCGGTCATAAGACTCGTGTCCTCACACATATCCGCAAGCTTGAAGCCTATGTCGCCACTCTGACGAATACTGCTCGACGTGCTTGTGGAGAGAAAGTCACCCGGGCCGCGAAGCTTCAAGTCCTCCTCGGCTATCTCAAAGCCGTTGTAGGAGTTGCACATTGTCTTGAGTCGTCTGGTCGCGACCTCTCCAAGACCCGACAGGGTAGGCGTGCCCGAAACAAGCACGCAGTAAGACTTGCGCTTGCCTCGTCCCACTCGTCCGCGAAGCTGATGAAGCTGAGAAAGACCGAATCTCTCGGCATTCTCAACTATCATAAGGCTTGCGTTTGGCACATTCACTCCGACCTCGATGACCGTGGTGGAGACCAGCACGTCTATCTCGCCGCTGACGAATTGCTCCATTACGGCATCCTTGTCCTTGACCTTCATTCTGCCGTGAACGTACGCGATATTAAGCTCGGGGAGACGGGCGGATAGCTCGTCTGCGTATTGAGTCGCCGCCTTGAGTGGCGTTTTTTCTTTCTTTTCAAAGCCCGAAAAGCTCTCAAAGCCTATATTCGAGAACAGAATCTCGTCGTCGGACTCCTCCTCCGCCTCCTCGACCGCGGGGCAGACGATATAGACCTGACCGCCCTCGGCAACATTCTTTTTTATAAATCCGTCAAGGCGCGCGCGGTAGCCCTCGTCGACCAGGAACGTGTCAACTCGCTGTCTGCCCGCAGGCATCTCGTCAATTTTTGAAACCTTGAGGTCGCCGTACATTACGAGCGCGAGCGAACGAGGGATAGGCGTTGCGCTCATAACGAGCACGTGCGTATGGTTGTTTCGCTCGGAGAGAGCCGCGCGCTGACCGACGCCGAATCGGTGCTGCTCGTCGGTGATGACAAGTCCCGCGTCGGAGAACTTGACACCCTCGGAGATAAGCGCCTGCGTGCCTATGACTATATCTATTCTGTCGTTGCCCGTGGAGGCTATCTGCTCGTGAATTCTGCGCTTCTTCGCGGGTGTGAGCGACCCTGTGAGCAGCGCGCACCTGATACCGAGCTTCTCAAAGAGGGGAGAGAGGTCGGCATAGTGCTGATTTGCAAGTATCTCGGTGGGAGCCATAAGAGCGGCTTGTCTGCCGTTTTTGACCGCTATATACATCGCCGCCGCGGCGCAGACCGTCTTGCCGCAGCCAACGTCACCTATAATTATTCTGCCCATTGGAATGTCGCGCGCCATATCTCTGCGAATGTCGTCTATTGCGCGTGACTGCGCGCCCGTGAGCTTGTAGGGAAGCAAATTCAGCAGGGGAGTGACGTCGCCGTCCGAGCAAACGGGGGCTTTGTATCTCTGCGTCTTGCCCGACGAGCGACCGATACCTGCGGCAAACAGGAAGAATTCGTCGAATACAAGACGGCGCTTGGCGATAGCAAGCGAGTGATAATCGCTTGGAGAATGTATCTGCGAGAGCGCGTAGTGCAGAGTGCAGAGAGAGTATTTTTCTCTTATATGCTCGGGAAGGTAGTCGGAAAGCGACTCCTTTGCCAAGGTGAGCGCCGCGTCTATATGCGTAGCTATGACCTTTTGGCTCAGACCCTCGGTGAGCTTGTAAATTGACGCAAGAGGGGGGAGGGGTACGCTCTCGGTGTACGCCTCGGCGATGGGGGAGGTCATCGTCACCTTTTTGCCCTGGCGCTCCACTCTGCCCCAGAATCTGAACGTATCGCCAACGTGGAATTTGTCTTTGAGATAATTCTGATTGAAATATGTTATCTCGCACGTGCCGCTTTCGTCAAACGCGCGGAATTTCAGCAGTGACATTCCACGGCGGATAAGACTTACCCTCGGCTCTGTCGCGACGGTCATAATTATCGCGTTTTTTATGTCCTCGCGCGCGGCGGAGAGGGGAACTGTAAACCCTCTGTTCTCATAAGCGCGTGGGAAGAAATATAACAGGTCGCCCACGGTGAACACGCCGAGCGAGGCGTATGCCGCCGCCTTTGCCTTGCCCACGCCGTAAAGGTCTGTTATGGGAATTTCGTGTATGTTTTTCATGTTTATGAGCTTTCCTTTCTGGAAAATCCGAGCGTTTTGTGCCGAAACAGGCACAAAAGGCGTGTTTGAAAACTTGTTTTCAAACTGCCTCCGTGTCGGGCGCAGGCTTGTCTGCCTTGGTGTCCGTGATGTCGGCGAGGGGATTCTGATTCATCGCGTTCATCATATTTCTGTCCGACACGTGCGTGTATATCTGCGTGGTGTTGAGCTGCTCGTGACCGAGAATATCCTTGAGCACTCGAATGTCCACGTTACCCGACTGATACATAAGGGTCGCCGCGGTGTGACGGAGCTTGTGGACGGAATAGTGCTTAGCCCCCAGTCCCGCCGCGTCAAGATACTTGTAGACCATAGCCTGAACCGTCTTGTTGCTTATACGACGGTCGCGGTTGGAGAGAAAGACTGCTTTTTCGGGGAGCTTGCGGTTTATCTCGTCAAGTCTGTCGCCCACAAGATACTCGGAAAGCACGGTCTGACACGCGCCGTTGAGGTAAATGATTCGCTCCTTGCTGCCCTTACCCACGACTCGTATGTGCGACAGCTCGCGGTCAATGTCGGATATATTGAGTCCCACAAGCTCGGAAAGCCGCATTCCGCAGTTGAGGAAAAGGGTAATTATACATAAGTCGCGCAGACGGGATTTTGATTCAACGTCGTTTCTGACTGCGTCCAAAAGCAGCTTTGACTCTTCAAGCGAGAGAAATTTTGGCAAAGTCTTTTTGCGCTTGGGCGACTCAATATTTGCCGCGGGATTTTCCTCAAGGTAGCCGCGCTTGACGGTCATAAACTTAAAAAGCCCTTTTATCGCCGAAAGCTTACGGGATTTTGACGCCCACATATTCTTTCTGACGTTGCCCGTGTAGAGCAGAAAGTCGTAGATCTGCTCGGTGCGGATGCCCTTTATATACTCAATGTCAATGCTTGAAATGTTTATATCCACAAACTCGTCGGAGTCGGGATTGATGCCGTTTTCCTTCGCTATCAGATATCTGAAAAACGTGCGGAGGTCCAAAAGATACTCCTCGACGGTCTTTTGCGAGCAGCCCTGAATTGAGGTTTTGTATGATGCGAATTCTCGCACCACGGGTGGAAATTCGTCTATGTTTACGGTGTACGGCATATTTTAGTCCTTTCACAATTATACAAAATCAAGTTTACATTTACATTATACAATGCCTGATTATTTATTTAGTGGATAATCTGTAAATTTTCTGCAATCCGTGTTGAAAAAAAGGGAGGAATCAGTTATAATTAGGTGAACTAATTTTTTGGAGAGAACATATGAAGGACTTTTTTGTAAAGCATTCTTATAATGCCGTCAAGCTGTTTTTGAATCAGATAGTAATCGGCATATTTTTCGGTGTGGGATTTTTGTTTGTCGCCAACAAGCTTGAAAACCCCACGTTCAAGATAGCCGCGTCTGTATTTTCAATAATTTTTTATCTTTTTCTTGAATTCACCGTTGCGTATAAGCTCGGTGCGGACGACAGAATATCGGTGGATCTCGGAAAGATCAAGCCCGACTATCTGCTTCCCGTAAAGCTCTGGCTGCTTGGAAACTCGATAAATCTTTTGCTCGCGGTATTTATTGCGCTCGCTCAGATATTCTCAAACGTTGGATTTTTCGGCGCAATAGGCGGCGTGTGCGTTCCCATAGCTATGATAATCGAGGGAATGTACGCGGGAATAATACTGCTTGTTCCTCATTGGAGTATGTATTTTGTTATAACACTCCCCGCGCTTGTTGTGATATTTGTTTCCTACGTTATCGGACTCAAGAGTAAAAAGATAGCGAAGATGTTTGAATTCCAGTATCCCGAAAGCGACAGACCCGATCCTAAATCGACTAAAAAATAAGACAATAAAAAAGAGAAGGCATCACGCCTTCTCTTTTTTTGCTTTGATTTTCGAGATAATTATCTTCGGCAGGAACAGACAGCCGAGGTATACCACGAGCACAACGATTGCAACGTACATATACCAATAGCTGTGCGGGATTATCTTGTAGAAGATCTCAAGCACGGGGTTGCCTATAGGACTTACCGAGAACATATAGTTTATTTGCAGGGGATTTCCGAATCTGTCGAGGATGTTGTTTGCGGCAAAATGATTGTTGAGGATCACGTTTGTAAGATGCACGAGAGTGTAAATGCCAATCGTGATTCCTATGGTTGAGGGAATATATTTTGCCTCTGCCTTGATGTACTTGAATTTGAACAGGTAGATGACCACGGCAAACTCAAGCGTGTGCGGGATGTAATAAAAGAAGAACGTCGCCGAGGGGATAACGCAGTCGGGAATGTTGTGCACGACAAGCGCGATGATCGCGCCAAGACACCAGACGAGCAAAAGGTTGCCAAGCACCTTGTTTCTCGTCAGCACCACGACGGGTAAAAGCATCGCCGTGATAGAGCACATATGTAAGGGTAGATACTCAAGAGGTGAGCCCCACGCAACGAGATTGAATATTATCGCGGATATTCCCGCGAGCGAAAGAATGAATAAGGTTATAAGCCTTGCCTTTTCGGGCAATACTTTCAAAATAAAATAAACACCTATAATAATTGCCGCCGACACAAATAAGCTGATAATGTGAACGGCACTGAAAAGTCCCCAGGTCATAATGCCTCCAGAATTTGTATTTGATCCTTGACATTATAGCACGAGAAATGTCGAATTGCAACATTTATTCACAAAATTAATAATTTTTAAGAATTGTGAACTAAAACAGGCGGTGCACTGCACCGCCTGTTGTTTGTTGTATTAAAGATTATTCTTTTGCTTGTAGTAATTCATAAGGCAGCCGCAGAGAAGAATTTGCTTTTCTTCCTCTGTAAGACCCTTGACGTAGAGTGTCAGGGGCTCTGTCGCGCCGTCCTTTTTTATAACCGTTGCGCTGAATTCTTCGTTGCCGTCAATAATAGCCTGTCTTATGCCGCCAACGTAAACGCAGTCGCCCTGCTCGTATTCGAATTTCGTATCGGGGGAGAGTGTGAAGGGGAGAATTCCCCAGTTGATACAGTTGGAGCGGTATCTCTTGGTTGCGAACTCATAACAGATATTGCCAAATCCGCCAAGCACCTTCTGACAGGAGGCAGCCTGCTCACGCGCCGAGCCGTCACCGGGCTTATTTGCGAATACGCAAGAGCCGAACTGTGTATTTTTTGAAAGTGTGTCAGCGTCACCGACCTTGGAGAGAAGCGACAAAAGCTTTTCTGACGGATTACCCTCGCGGCGTGATTTTTCGTCTGCCGCAACTGCCTTGGAGTTTCCAACGTACTCGGGAACACGGCGGGAGAGCGTAAATTCAGACAGACGCAGAGGATTGGAGCGGAGCGAGGAGGTCTCACCCGAGGGGATAAGCTCGTCGGTCGTGGTCACGGGGTCGTGAATGACTGCCGCAAGCTCAAGGAGAAGATTGTCCGCAAGCTCATACTGATCGGGCCAGCTTGTGATATTGGGGCCGAGGATAAGCTCTGTTTCGGGCTGGGGCTTGCCGTAGCCGTAATAAAGTCTCTTTTCATATACGGATTTATCAAAGGTATATTCAAGAGGCGTGTAATCATAATCAATATCCGTTGCCGCGGTGATTCTGCCACCGTTTGCGGCGGTCGCCGCGATAGAACGCGCGTCCATAAGCGCCACGCCCGATATCTGTCCCTCGCCCGGCTTTGAGCCCTCGCGGTTGGGGAAATTACGGGTGGTGTGACGGAGAGAAAGACCGTTGTTTGCGGGAACGTCGCCTGCGCCAAAGCAAGGGCCGCAGAAGGAGGGCTTGATCACCGCTCCCGCCGCAAGCAGATCGGCAGTCACGCCCTTGCGCGTAAGCTCAAGAGACACGGGAACGCTCGTGGGATATACCGAAAGATTGAAATAGCCGTTGCCAACGCTCTTGTCCTTGAGGATCGCGCCCGCCTCAACTATGCTGTCGAACATTCCGCCCGAGCAGCCCGCGATAATACCCTGGTCCGCAAGCACAGATCCGTCGGGCTGTATCTTTGAGACGAGGTCAAGCTTGCACTTGGGGAATTTCTTTTTTGATTCCTCCTCAACGGACTTGAGTATCTGCTCCGCGTTTTCCACAAATTCGTGGATCGTGTAGACGTTTGAGGGGTGGAAGGGGAGCGCTATCATAGACTCAACTGCCGAGAGGTCAATCTCGATAAGCGAGTCGTAGTATGCGATATCTCCGGGGGTGAGCTTTTTGTACTGCTCGGGGCGTCCGTGCGCCTCGTAGTGCTTTTGCACCACCTCGTCGGTCTCCCATATAGACGAAAGGCAGGTCGTTTCGGTGGTCATAACGTCAATGCCGTTACGGAAGTCGATGGGAAGATTCTTCACGCCCGGGCCTACGAATTCAAGCACCTTGTTCTTTACAAAGCCACACTTGAAGGTCGCGCCAACGAGAGCTAATGCCACGTCGTGAGGGCCTATACCGTGACGGGGCGCGCCCGTAAGATATACGAGCACTACCTCGGGAGATTTTATGTCGTAGGTGTCGCGGAGCAGCTGCTTTACAAGCTCGGGACCGCCCTCGCCGACACCCATAGTGCCTAAAGCGCCGTAGCGTGTGTGGGAATCCGAGCCGAGAATCATCTTGCCGCAGCCGCAAAGCTCCTCGCGAGCATACGAGTGAATGACGGACTGGTTTGCGGGAACGTAAATTCCGCCGTATTTTTTTGCCGCGGACAGACCGAATATATGGTCGTCCTCGTTTATAGTACCGCCAACGGCGCAAAGACTGTTGTGACAGTTTGTCATCGCGTAGGGAATGGGGAATTCACGCAGTCCGCCTATTCGCGCGGTCTGAATGATTCCAACGTATGTAATATCGTGAGATACGAGCGCGTCAAATTTTATTTTAAGAGCATCGTCGCTGCCTGACGTGTTGTGAGCGGACAGAATTGATGAAGTTATCGTGTTTTTTCTTGCCTCTGCGGCGGATATGGGAGAGGTCTCGCATACCTTGCCGTCGCAAAGAAACACGCCGCCTGCGTGGAGCTTTACCATTTTTGATGTCCTCCTTTATTGGGGAATAAAAATCATGTTTATTATAACATTTATCACAGGCTTAGTCAAGTGAAATGTAAAAACACACGTTCAGGTTTTTTCTATAAAAATTTCTCAAAACGGCTTGCAAAAAAAATAATAGTGTGATATAATTAACTTGTATTACTATGATTATGCAAAAAAATCAGAAAGTTTGGGTTTAGCTATATGGAAAAGATCAAAAATGCAATTAAAAACAATCTCTTGCTTATAATGTCTATTGCGGCGGGCGTGCTTATTCTTGGCGGTGTTGCTCTTATCGTGCTTGCGCTGACACTTGCTAATACTGCTTTTTATAAGGCAATGTTTATTATAATGTCTGTCGTTATGGTGCTTCTTGGCTGTGTTGTCACGTATTTCGTGCTTCTTGTCAAGGATAACGGACTTGAGGACGAGGAGCCTAATCTGTTCCTGTATGATTCTGAAACAGAGAGAAATCTCAGCGCAGACATTCTTACGTTTGAACTCGTCAACAAGAGAATGGCGTTCTTTATGAGCCGCATCTCAAACAGCATCAGAGAGATATGGACAGATGATATTTTTGACAACGACGAGGCATTCGACGGTGTAGACGAGCTCAAGACCCTTCTTGCTTATAAGATGCTTTATGACCTTGCGGACAAGGACATTCCCGGACTTTGGGAGCTTTATCTCAACGCGGATTCCGAGCTTATTGAGGAGATTCAGGCTTGCATCGCAAACAATGGCGACGAATTCGGCAAATATATCGTAAAGCTTCACGCAACGGCTAACGGAAATTACGAAAAGAGCAGAAAGTTCCTCACAGATAACAAGGCATATCTTGAGAACAAGATGTTCAACTGCGCAAAGAGAAATATCGAAAAGTTCTGATTATAAATAAGCTTCGGCGGAACGTTTTGTTCCGCCGAAAGCATATCAAAAAAATTTTTGGGGAAGGGAGAATGCCGTGTTTAATCTTAAAATTGCCGATGTTGTTATGGAAATAGACAACAAGCAGTCCTACATATACGAATACTGCAAGGATTGGGTATGTGACGGTGCTCCCGAGTTCAGAGTGAGAGTTTCCGCGGACGAGATAAATAAATATATTGCCAACTGCGGATACGAGACCTGCCCCAGAGTAGTAGAGAGGGTGCTCCTGTCCAGAAAAATAGGCGCAAAGCTTCCGCCCTATCACGCGTTCCTTTTGCACGGTGCGGTAATTGAGTACGAGGGTGAGGGAATAATCTTCTCGGCAAAGCGCGGAATTGGTAAGACTACCCACGTAAATATCTGGAGGGAAGCCTTTGGAGACAAGGTGAAGGTCGTCAACGGCGATAAGCCTGTAATAAAGCGCGAGGGCAGTGAGTTTATAGCTCACGGTACACCCTGGAGAGGCAAGGAAAATCTTGGAGACAATTCGTCTGTGAAGATAAAAAAGCTTTGTTTTATCAAGCGTGCAGACACTCCGTCGGTTGAAAGAATAACGGAGAAGCAGGCGTGGACCCGTCTGTGCAGACAGACGGTATATCCCGAGAACAGTCAGATGTACGATATTTTTGCCAAGGATATGGCGGATTTTCTGAGGTCGGTGGATATTTACGTCATCTCGGTCAATCAGGATATAGAGTCTGCAATTTACGTAAAGAATAAAATATTAACGGTTTGATATATCGGCAATTTTGTTGTAATGCTCCGCAAGTCTGTTCCAGGTTATGCGGTCAACCACACCTGTCGGAGTCAGACCGTTTTTTTGTTGGAATTTTAAGACGGCGGCTTTTGTCGCGTCGTCGTAAATTCCCGATAGCTGTATATCGCCGAAGTTATATTCGGTCTCGAGCTCGCGCAGAACGTACTGCAATATCTGCAGATGTATGGGCGAGCTTTCTCTGTCCCAGAAATAATCCGCGGGGTATCGCGGGAATATCCTTATAGGCTCGGTTGGGGAGTGGAATCTTCGTGACTTTTCTGCCTCTTCCTGCAGCCTTTCCCATGTCTCAAGGTCTGCAATACCTGTTTGTGGCAGACTGTATTTTTTTTGAAAGCTTCTGAGCGAGTCCTGTGTTTCCTTACCCCATATACCGTCTATAGCGACGCTGTAAATATCGTCGTCGTGGTACGAGAGCTGACGGAGATTTGTCTGTATATAGGATACTGCATCCTGAATGCCCTGTGGGTCTGTCTGCCTACTCGGAAAATTGTTGGAATTGTTATACATATTACGCCACCCCTTTTCTTACTCGCCTATATTGTAGCCGGGAAACTGACCGCTCATCGTCTGCGCGCCGTTGTAAAGATCGCTGTAAATATCGGCTATTCTGTCCCACGCGACAGGACCGACAGTGCCCGTTGCGGGCAGACCGAAAAGCTCCTGAAAGGCTATTACGGACTCTTGCGTGCGCTCGCCAAAATATCCTGTGGGATTTACAGAGGGTATCTCGGAGTAAAAATCCGATATATAATTGAGGTATTCCTGAAGCACGCGTACCGCGTCCGACTCCGAGCCGATGTTCAGAAATACACCCGGGAAAGGAATAGTGTTGCCCTCGCGGTACTGAATGGGAATGGTTCGCACAATGCCTATATAGGCGTTGTATATCGCGCGCCAGGTCTCCTCTCCGACCACTCCGTCAGGCTCAAGGCCAAACACGTTTTGCGCGGCGATCACGGCATCTCTTGTGGACGCGCCAAAGACTCCGTCCAACGATACCGACGGTATAGTGTCGTAAAACTCCGAGAGATAGTCAATATAGTATTGCAGGGTAGTGACGCCCAGTCCACGGCTGCCCTCGGAGAGATTTCCGGGAAACTGACGGGTGACCTCCTCAAGAGTTATACCCTCGGAGTTTAGGTCATTTATGCGCTTGACGCTGTTATAAATGTTTTGAAGCTTATACCACGTCGCCTTGCCGATAATCCCGTCGGGAGTAAGCCCGAATACCTCTTGAAATTTTCTGACCGCCGCAGCGGTTTCGTCGGTGAAAAATCCAAAGGGGGGATTTATTTTCGGGATAGCGGGGAAGTTTGCGGAGATGCGATTGAGACGTATCTGCGCGCTTCGCACGTCATCTCCCGTGCTGCCAAGCTGCAACGCAAAGCTCGGAACGCTCGCCGTAATGCCTCTGACGGGCGCGTCTTGCACTATATCAATATCGTTTCCGTAATAATACGTGAGTATGTCGTAGGGAGTATATCCTTGATTGGCAAGCTCAAGCGAGCCCCATTGAGAAAGACCGTTGCAGGTGACCTCTATTCCGTCGCAGTATTGCGCAAAAAGAGGCTCGACGTTGCCCTGACGGCTGATATAATTGTTGAATATCTCGTCTACTATGCTTTGCACGTTCTCGAATATGTCGCGTCCGTTGACAAAGCTCTGGTCTATAGCTATGGAGTTTGTTATGTCGAAGTCATATCCGCGCGAGCGGTAGTACTCGGTGTATACGCGATTGAGCGCAAAGGATATCTGCGCGTAGATGTTTGCGCGCAAAGCGCTCTCGGGCCAGGTGGGGAAGACCTCGCTTGAGGCGACGTTTGCGATATAATCCGCAAAGCGCACCGTGACGTTTGGCGCGTCTGAGTCGGGAGGTCCGAGGTGGACTGTTATAAATTCGGGAATATACGGTTGATTAGGCATAATAATAGTCCTTTCAGTTGCTTTAGTTTGAGCTGTCGAGCCTTGGAGCCTCGCTCTCGTAAAATATGCCGGGATTATAGGGGTTTGCTCTGTCCGTCTCGCCGTTCTCGGGCAGGGGAACGAGGTCGGCGTTCTGCACCGCGATAATGCCGTCAAATATGGGGACGTGTATATACTGCTGCATATTGTAGCCGTCCTTATCGACCTGAATAATATATGAGGAATAGCTTTTGCCGTTTCCCGGGGAAAGAGACATAGACCGCGGAGGCGCAGGGAGGGATATTTTCTCGGTCAGTCCCGAGGAGTTTGTTCTGAGAGTTGCTACTATATCGCCGCCGCTTCCCGACCGATATTCTCTGACAGTCACGAGCGCATCCTCAAGCGGAATAGCTCCGCTTGCCGTGGTCACTCGCACAACTACACCTCCCATTCCCGTGTCATTCATCTGCGGAGCTTTTGGCGGAGTCTGTGGCGCGGGAGCGCTTATTGGCGGCTGCGGAGGACGGATCTGAGGACTATTGCCATAAGGACTTGGCTCTGGAATTGCGCGGGGCGGTGTGCTTTGCTGAGGGGGATTTGGTCTGTTTCTTCTGTTGGGGTTGCTTATATACATCGGGTGACCTCCTTTTTTGTTCTAATACATAATATGCGTCCGTCAAATTTGTGTGATTTAGAGAAAAATCAATATTGATGTTGCAATAAGGCTTAAAATAAGTTATAATGAAGTATAAAATGTTCTCGGAGGACTCAAATGAAAAAATATATTCTTGCGCTTGACGAGGGTACAACGAGCGCGCGAGCAATACTTTTTGACAAAAACGCAAATATAATATCTATGGCTCAGCATGAGATAAGACAGATTTATCCTCAGCCGGGTTGGGTGGAGCAGGACCCCATGGAGATATACGCCAATCAGTACGCGTCCCTGACGGAGTGCGTGGTCAAGAGCGGAGTTTCTCCGTCCGAGATAGCCGCGGTTGGTATTACCAATCAGAGAGAGACCACGGTGGTGTGGAATCGCCGCACAGGAAAGCCAATATATAACGCTATCGTGTGGCAATGCCGTCGTACGTCGGATATATGCAAGAGTCTGGAGCGCGAAGGACATTTCGATTACATACAGAAAACGACGGGACTCCGCATTGACCCGTATTTCAGCGGAACGAAGGTAAAGTGGATACTTGACAATATTCCCGGCGCGCGTGAGCTTGCGCTTGCGGGCGATCTTATGTTCGGAACGGTGGACACGTGGATAGTATGGAAGCTGACCAAGGGAAAATCCTTTGTGACGGACAGAACAAACGCGTCAAGAACAATGCTCTGCAACATACATACGGGACAGTGGGACGAGAAAATGCTTGAGATTCTTGATATTCCCGCGTCAATGCTCCCCGAGATAAAGAGTAGCAGTGAGATATTCGGTTATTTTGACTGTATGGGCGAGCAGATCGCCATTTCGGGAATTGCGGGCGACCAGCAGGCTGCGCTTTTCGGACAATGCTGCTTTGAGGAGGGCTCGGCTAAAAACACCTACGGAACGGGTTGCTTTTTGTTAGCTCACACGGGAAATACCGCGATACAAAGCTCAAACGGGCTTCTGACTACCATAGCCGCGTCCGAGAGCGGCAGACCTATCGAGTATGCGCTTGAGGGTAGCGTGTTCGTCGGCGGAGCGGTAATTCAATGGCTTCGTGACGAGATGCATATGATAGAGAGGTCTATGGACAGCGAGGCTATGGCGCTCAAGGTCAAAAATAGCGGCGGAGTTTATATCGTGCCTGCGTTTGCGGGACTCGGCGCGCCGCATTGGGATATGAACGCGCGCGGAACTGTTGTGGGTATCACACGCGGAACGAATGCAAATCATATAGTCCGCGCGTCTCTTGAGTCTATCGCGTATCAGACTAACGACGTGATAAGCGCGATGGATCAGGATATGGAAAGCATATCGGGTCACGGCAGGATAAACTCGCTAAAGGTTGACGGAGGCGCATCGGCAAACAGTCTGCTTATGCAGATTCAGGCGGATGTTTCGGATATTGACGTCTGCACGTCAAAATCCGCCGAGGCGACTGCGCTTGGCGCGGCGTATCTTGCGGGCCTTGCGGTAGGCTTTTTCAAGGACAGAGACGAGCTGAAAAACAAGACGGGTATAAGCCGCGTATATAATCCGTCGATAGGTACACAAAAAAGAAAAGCTCTGCTTGACGGTTGGCGCAGAGCGGTAAGAGCCTGCAGGGCGTTTACCTGCGAGGAGGGGAATTGATATGAGTATTAACGTAAGAAAATTCAAGGTTCTGTCAAGCGATGGTATACATAACCTTGCGGGCGTGGTTTACGAGCCTGAAATTGAGGCGAAGGGATATTTTCATATAGTCCACGGAATGACAGAGCATATCGGCAGATACGACAGATTTATGCGGGATATGGCGGAGCAGGGATATATCTGCTTTGGCTACGACCATCTCGGCCACGGATATACGGCAAATGACGACTCCGAGCTTGGATATATAGCAGAAAAGGACGGCTGGGATCTGCTTTGCCGTGACGTAAAGGTGTTCTCGGACGCGGTTATGTCCGAGTACGGCAAGGACAAGCCGTATATACTTATGGGTCACAGCATGGGCTCGTTTGTCGTGCGCGTGGCAGCAGAGAAGTACGTAAAGCCAAATAAGCTCATAATTATGGGAACGTCAGGCCCCAATCCCGCGGCGGGCGCGGGTCTTGCGCTGATTTCAGTGATAAAGCTTTTCCGTGGTGACAGACATTTCTCAAAGTTCATAGACAAGCTTTCCTTTGGCTCGTATAACGACCGCTTCGGCGGCGGCAGTGAGAGCGACCCCAAGCCTTGGCTTACGAATGACGCGGCGATAAGAGAAAAATATTACGCGGATAAATTCTGCACCTTCAACTTTTCCGTCAGCGCGATGGGCGACCTTATAACACTTATAAAAACATGCAATCGCGCGGATTGGTATAAAAACCTTTCAAAATCAACCCCCATACTGCTTGTCGCGGGCGAGGACGACCCCGTTGGCAGCTACGGCAAGGGCGTGAAGACCGTCGCAGACGGACTCATAGAGCAGGGAATTGACACAAAATGTATCCTCTATCCCAACGCGCGCCACGAGATACTCAATGACTTTACCTACGACGAGGTCAAGGGGGATATTATTGATTTTGCGGCAATATAAATAAAAGGTTGTTTTTTCGGGATATAAGTCCCAAAATACTTGCCGCAAAGCGCGGCACAAATAAATTTATATATAATCAGGCATCGGAGCAGTCCGATGCCTTTTTTTAAGTTATGAACAAATAAAAAATTTTACGTTCAGAGGAAAAATTTCATAAAAGTTATTGCAATTTTTGGTAACTTATGATATAATTAGCATATATCCTAATAACGAGACAAATATTAAATTTAGCTTACGAGAGGGGATAATGGTATGGCAAAATACAAAAGAGAAAACCCAACACGAATATTGATAATCAAAACCGCAACGGAAATGTTCTTTGAGCACGGTTTTTCAAAAACCACCGTGGCGGCGATTTCAAAGAAAGCAGAGATCAGCACGGGAAATTTAACGTTCCACTTTCCAACGAAGGAGCATATACTTGACGTGCTGGTCACTATGATGTGCGAATTTCAATGGCAGATGATGGAGGACGCGACCGACGAGGGCAAAAGCTCTCTGCTTGCGTACTGTCTGGAGCTTACGACTATGGCGGCGGTTGCGGAGGAAAACGAGCAGATGCGTGATTTCTTCCTTTCCGCGTATTCCCACCCTATGACGCTGGACACCATCCGCACAAATGATATTGAAAAGCTGAAAAAGGTATTCGGTGATTATTGCAAGGACTGGACGGATAAGCAATATATGGAAGCCGAGAGTATAGTTTCGGGCATTGAATACGCGACGTTAATGACGACCGAGCATTCCCCCGACCTTCCCACGAGAATTGAGGGAGCGATGAACAGCATACTGCTGCTATTCGGCGTTCCCGAGGAGCTAAGACGGACAAAGGTCGCAAAGGTGCTTGCTATGGACTACCGCGCTATCGGCAGAAAGCTGCTTGAGGTCTTTAGGGAGTTCACGGT
Source organism: Eubacteriales bacterium (assembly GCA_045593485.1). Lineage (GTDB taxonomy): Bacteria > Bacillota > Clostridia > Oscillospirales > CAG-272 > SVTX01. The sequence goes on from JAZNWS010000034.1 coordinate 17,228, forward strand.
GCAGGAGCATCAAAGAGCTATCAACGAGATGCTTGCGGCGTATCATTTAAAACAAGGTTAACAAGTATTGTTAATAAATATCGTAAAAAACATCGTAAATAAATTCTATCAACCCTATTCGGAGGAAACCACAATGACAAAAACAAGAAACAAACTGAAAATAATGGGGCTGCTTCTCGCGCTTGTGATGATAGCGAGCTTGCTCGGAATGTTCTCGATGACGGCGAGCGCGGCTGAAAAAATCAATACGGCAACGTGGGGCGAATATAGCGACGGAAACGTCTACACCTACGCCGACTTTTCGCCGTTTTCAGGCGATCAAGGTGACGGATCACAGGGATCCCCCTACGAGATCTCTACCCCGGAACAGCTTGCGGGTTTTGCGGCGTTGGTGAATGCATACAACGGATCGCCCGTTACGCTCACCGATGCCATAGGCAACACGGCAACCGCAACTGATTTTTTTGTGGATGGTGCAGGCCAACACGTCAAGCTCACGGCGGACATTGATCTGTCGGAGCACGGTTGGCTCCCGATCGGCGCAGGCGAAATCAATACGTTCAGTGGCATCTTCGACGGCGCGGGACATACGATCAGCGGTTTGTCCATCGAATCGTCTACCATAGGTTACGCGGGCCTTTTCGGATACGTAACGGGAGGAACAATCAAAAACGTCGGCGTTAGTGGAGAGATCAAGATCACTCCTTCGTCGGGGAACGCCTACGTAGGAGGTCTGGTTGGATATGCCAACAACATCACGATAGAGAACTGCTATAGCACCTGTGCGGTCAGCGGAAGTGGCGTGAATGCCTATGTAGGCGGTCTTGTAGGGCGAGCTTCCGCCGCCACGATAACCAATAGCTATAACACAGGCAGCATTAGCGGAACAGGTCATACAAAAGCCACCGCAGGCGGTCTTGTAGGAATAGCTTCATCAGCCACCACGATCACCAACTGCTACAGCGCATGCGACATCAGCGGCGATGATGAGGGCGGTTGCATTGGCAACGTTAGCGATGGTGTAACAATCACGAATTGTTATTGGTATGCGGGTGAATTGACGAATGCGATTGGCGTGGGTACCGCAGACGGTTCTTCCACGCAGCTTATGCAGGATCAAATGAAAGGCGCCGCAGGGAAGACCGATTCAAGCTGGGAAATGATTGAAATTTTAAACAATTACGGTTCTCTCGTCGATGCGCTGAACGAATGGGTGGAGAGCAACACCTCATATTCCCCCTGGCATATTCACGATGGCGAATATCCCACGCTGGGAGAAAAAAATGAGACGGTAATGCCGAACACCGACGGTCAAACACACACCATATCCTGTACAGACTGCAGTTTTTCAAAGAAAGAAGACCACATCGGCGGTAATGCTACCTGCACAACTCTGGCAGTCTGCGACAAGTGTGGCGAAAGCTACGGCGAGGTGGACACCACCAACCATGACAGCAGCGTTTCCTTCGACGAAAAAGGCTTCTGCGAGAACGGCTGCTATCAGCCTGCCACCGATTCCAACTCCGACGGCTACTATGAGATAGACAACGCGGGCAAGCTCTTCTGGTTTGCACAGCAGGTCAACGGCGGCAATACCGAAATCAACGCTAAACTGATGACGGATATCGATCTCAACCCCGATTATACCTTCGAGGCCAACGGCACAGTCACCAAGGGCGGTATTATCGTGACGGAGGGCTGGCGCGCTTGGACTCCCATCGGCAACAGCAGTAACCGCTACAACGGCATCTTCGACGGCAACGGCAAGACCATTAAGGGTCTGTACTTTTATGACGAAGCTGCCAATGGCGTGGGTCTGTTTGGCTATATTTACGATAACGGTCAGGTAAAGGCTGTGAGCCTCACAAATTCCATCATCACAGGCTATGACTACGTTGGCGGCATCGCAGGCTATAACAGAGGTATTGTCACGGACTGCGTGAACGATGCGCTTGTAAGCGGTTATGAGGACGTTGGCGGTATTGTTGGTATAAACTACGGCACGGTAGAGAAGTGCGGCAATACAAATAAAATCAACTCCCGCGGCAACAGCGGCGGTATCGTCGGCAGAAACTCCGACATTATTCGCAACTGCTACAATACAGGTGATATTCACACAAACCTTTACAGCGCCGGCGGTATCGTGGGCTTAAATAATAGTGGTACTGTGGAGTACTGCTGGAGTACCGGAGCGGTAACTACTGACTATGAGAATAGCGGCGGCATTGCGGGTAAAAACGATGGCGCGCTCCTGTACTGCTATTCCGCAGAGGAGCCTATCGGCAGTTATGGAAGCGGCGGAACGTACAGTTACGTGGGCTCTCGCACCACCGAGCAGTTTAAGAGCGGCGAGGTTGCGTACCTTCTCGGCTCTGCTTGGGGACAGACCATCGGCAGTGACAATTATCCCGAATTTATCAACAATAATCAAGTATACGTGCATTATGATTGCGACGGTACGCCTCACTATACTAACGACGAGGCTCTGAAGGATTACGTTGAGCCCCACGTATTTACAGAAGGCTCGGACGGCTTCTGCACCGAGTGTAATCAAGGCTATCAGCCCGCGACCTTGAATTCAGAGGGCTACTATGAGATAGACAACGCAGGCAAGCTCTTCTGGTTTGCACAGCAGGTCAACGGCGGCAATACCGAAATCAACGGTAAGCTGATGACGGATATCGACCTTGGAAATAGACCTTGGACACCCATCGGCAACAGCAGTAACCGCTACAACGGCATCTTCGACGGCAACGGCAAGACCATCTCCGGGCTGAACTTTTATGACCAAGCTGCCGAGGGCGTCGGCTTGTTTGGCTATATTGGCACAAACGGTCAGGTGAAGGCTGTGACCCTCACAAATTCCTCCATCACGGGCCGTGATAGCGTTGGCGGCATCGCAGGCCATAACAGAGGTATTATCACAGGCTGCGTCAACAATGCGGTTGTAAGCGGTGATTATTCCAGCTTTGGCGGTATCGCAGGCACGAACTACGGAACTGTGGAGCTGTGTGGCAATACCGGTAAAATCACTACCGCTACCAGTGAGGCAGGCGGCATTGTGGGCAGAAACGGTGGCACCATTCGCAACTGCTACAATACCGGTGACGTCTATGCCGAAAATATTGATGCCGGCGGTATCGTGGGCTTAAATAATGGTGGTACTGCGGAGTACTGCTGGAGCACGGGAAAGGGAACTGCCGGTTATGACTACGAAGGCGGCATTGCGGGTAAAAATGTAGGTACGGTACAGTACTGCTATGCCACACAGTATCCCATCGGCTCTAACGCCAGCGGCGGAACCTCCAATAACGTGGGCACCCGCAACGCTGCACAGTTCGCCTCCGGCGAGGTTGCCTACAAGCTTGGCTCCGCTTGGGGACAGACCCTCGGCACCAATGCGACTCCCGTATTCGCAACCGATGCAAACAAGGTCTATCAGAGCTTTGAGTGTGACGGTACGACTCCCCTCTATACAAACGATGCTTCTCTTGAGGGCAAGGCTGCGCCCCACACCTTCGGGGCATACTCCAACGGCTTCTGCACCGAGTGCAACGTAGAAGGTGTATATCAGCCCGCAGTATATAACGAGGAAAGGGGCTATTACGAAATTTCCAACGCAGGCCAGCTGTTCTGGTTTGCAGGGCTTGTCAACGGCACCCTGACCGACGGCACGGCGCAGAATGCAAGCGCAAACGCGACCCTGACTGATCCGATCGACCTCAATATTGGTGCAACGATCAAAAAAGACGGCACGTATGAATCTCTTGATGGGCTCAGAGAATGGACGCCCATCGGAAGCAGCACCACTCCCTACGCGGGAGCATTCCGTGGCGGCCAAAAGTCGATTTCTCACGTTTATATCAATGGCACCGACGACTATCAAGGCCTGTTCGGCTACGTGACCGGCACTGTGAACGGCTGTACGGTCAGAGATTCCTACGTGAAGGGTAAGGATTACGTCGGCGGCGTGATCGGATATCTCGAATCGAGCGGCGACCTGCTCTTTTGCAAGAACGAGAGCCCGGTGACCGGCGAGAAGTACGTTGGCGGCGTGGTTGGCTACGCAGATTCTGTGAACCTGGTCAACGAGTGCGC
>JAZNWS010000035.1:0-10135 GCA_045593485.1 Eubacteriales bacterium
GAGGACAAGGTCGAAATACTGAAAATGCTTTGTAAGCTTTATTCCGCGCAGTACAAGGACAAGCAGGCGGCGTATTTCGGCATAGGAAATCTCATCGCGGACTTCTGTATACTACACAATTTGAGTCTGCCCGATGACTGTCTCGGAGATAAATTTTCGGAGTTTATCACGTACACGAGCCTTCCCGAATTTTTCATTGATATTTCAGACAGATACAACCCGTCTATGCATCAAAGACTTATCGCTGGCGTATCGGTTTACAATTATAAAAAGAGCAAGCATTACACCGACAACAAACAGCTATTCGACACGCATATGCGAGGAGCTGTGGCGGCAATTTTCTCTGACGACAAGGCGTATTCCGCGCTCTCTGCGTTCTCAAACATGGCGTACGGCGACGTACTTACAAGCCACAAGCCCTTTTTCAAGCTTGCGGGAATGACGACCAAGCAGGCAAAGATAAAGATAAGCTATTACCCTCTGTCATTTTTGCAGTCAATAATAACCGATGCCCTGAGATATACTGAAAACAAGATACGCGAGCATCTGGGCATAAAGTCCAAGCTCAACGTGACAACGGTAAACCCCGACGTCAAAGCCGCGATAGACGCGTATGCAGACAAGCTCTGCCCCCCCATATCCCGCGAAAGACTTGCTCTCGCGGCAGAAAAAAGGGCTGTTTCAGAATATGACAGGCTTTACGACGTGCCCAAGTCCGAGCTTTCGCTTGAAAAAGCGCTTGAAATCGAGAAAAAGTCTTGGGAAACAACGAAAATTCTGGTTGAAGCGTTTGAGGAGGATACAACACCCGAGCCCGAGGTACATATAGAGCCTGCGGTCATTCAACCCGTCGCGCAAGCGCCCGCTCCCACGGAAAATTCAACGCTGTACGAAAGCATTTGCAAATCTCTTGGGAATAATGCGGCATTCTTAAAGCTTTGTATAAGCGAGGATTTTGACGGTCAGCGCCGCTTTGCGAGAGGTATAGGCTTGTCATCGGACGAGCTTGCCGAGCAGATAAACAGTCTCGCCCTTGATATACTTGGAGATATTCTGATCGAGGACACGGGCGACGGATACATAATACTTGAGGATTATAAAAATTTATTTTGAGGAATGAAATATGATAGATAACAAGAATATATCAAATACTTCCCCCGCAGTGCCGAGGAGAATACTGTCCTCGCTGCTTTCAAGCGTCTCTGCGGGAGTTGTACCGAGAATTGGCGCGCCTTATATAGCCATAGGCAGACAGGACGAAATATCAGCCCTCCTGTCCGATCTTGAGCAGGTCAACGAGGGCGGCGGAGCTATGCGCTTTCTCATAGGTCGATACGGAAGCGGAAAGAGTTTTCTTATTCAGCTCATACGCGGATACGCGCTTGAGCGTGATTTTCTGACCGCCGACTGCGATCTTTCTCCCGAGCGCCGTCTTTATGGCACGGGAGGCAGCGGAGTCGCGACCTACCGCGAGCTTATGAAAAACCTTGCGTCGAAAACGTCTCCCGACGGCGGCGCGCTCTCAAAAATAATCTCACGTTGGATAGGAGCTTTGCGCAATTCCCTTATAGCGCAAGGACTTTCCCCCGACAGCGCGGAATTTTCGCGCGAGCTTAATAAGGTTGTTTCCGCTCAGCTCTCCGAGCTTGAATTTTTGGTCGGCGGCTTTGATTTTTCGCGTGTAGTCACCGAGTATTACAAGGCAAGCATATCCGACGAGGACTCATCTAAGGACAAAATGAGCGCTTGTCTGAGATGGCTTCGCGGCGAATTTGCTAACAAAACCGAGGCAAAGCAGGCTCTCGGATTTTCGGTGTCCGTTATCATTGACGATGACAACTGGTATGATTTTCTCAAGCTCTGGGCGCAGCTCGCAAAGAAAATGGGCTACCGCGGACTCGTGGTATTTATCGACGAGTGCGTAAATCTCTACAAGATACCACACCGAGTAAGCCGTGAAAACAACTACGAAAAAATTCTATCGATGTTCAACGACACATTACAGGGTCGCGCTCCGGGACTTGACATAATTTTTGGCGGTACTCCGCAATTTCTCGAGGACTCCCGCCGCGGACTTTTCAGCTACGAGGCGTTGCGCTCGCGCCTTTGCGACAGTAAATTCGCGCTCGGAGGCTTTAAAAACCTCATAGGTCCCGTGATAAGACTCCGCCGTCTTACCGACGACGAGCTTTTCGCACTCATTCAGAGAATAAGCGGGCTTTATTCGCAGTATTACGGCTGGGAATGTACCGTCACCGACAAGGACAGACTTGAATTTTTGAAAATTTGTCTCTCCCGCGCAGGTGCGGACAGTATGATAACCCCCCGTGAAATGCTCCGCGACTATATGACGGTGCTTAATATCCTTATGCAAAATCCCGAGGCAAAGTTCTCGGACATTGTTGGCAGCGCCGTCACCCTCAAAACCGAGGAGCCCGACGACACACCCGCTCCCACACAGCACACAAACAAAAAATACACCGCAAACGACATTGAATTTTAATTTATTTGCTCAAAAAGACAGGAAAGGAGAGCCTTTATGACGGACGCAGACCTTATATTTGAAAGATTTCCCGATTTTATACGTGAATATATCTACTCTCATGCGTGGGAATCTCTGCGCGGAGTTCAGGTTGCCGCCGCTCACACCATATTTGAGACAGACAACAACCTTCTGCTCACCTCGTCCACCGCAAGCGGCAAGACCGAGGCGGCGTTCTTCCCTATTCTGTCCGAGCTTTACGAGGACAAGCCAAGCAGCATTGGCGTGCTTTATATCGCACCTCTGAAAAGCCTTATAAATGACCAATTCGAGAGACTGTCCGAGCTGCTTGATATGACCGACACGCCCCTCACGCACTGGCACGGCGACGTGGCGCAGTCACACAAGAAAAAGCTGCTCTCAAGCCCTCGCGGAATACTTCAGATAACCCCCGAGTCGCTTGAATCTATGCTTATTAACCGCTCAAACGATATTCCACGTCTGTTTGGAGACCTGCGATACGTGGTCATAGACGAGATACACACTCTAACGGGCACGGACCGAGGAAATCAGATAATCTGTCAGCTTTCCCGTATCGCGCGGATTATAGGCTACCACCCCCGCAGAATAGGACTTTCCGCGACCATAGGCAATCCCGACACGGCGGCAGAATGGCTTACCGCAGACACAGGCAGAGACATTGACGTGCCGCAATTTACCGAGGAAAAAATTCGCTGGCGTCTCGGTCTTGAGCATTTCTACATTGACAATCCCGAGCTTGCGGACAAGGCCCTCGCGCCCAACAGAGACGACGACAAGGCAAACGAAAAATCCGAGGCGCGCCGGGCTATGATGGATGCGGGATACGAATACATATACGACTGCGTAAGAGATAAAAAATCCATAGTTTTCTCAAATTCCCGCGAGGAGACCGAATATATCTGCGCCACTCTGCGTCAGATAGCGGGCAAGCGCGGTGAGGATGACTCAAAAATCCTCATACATCACGGAAATCTGTCCGCGTCACTGCGCGAGGAAGCCGAAATGAAGATGCGGAATGACGACGAGCTTGCCGTCACCTGCGCCACGGTCACGATGGAGCTTGGCATTGACATAGGTCAGCTTGAACGAGTAGTACAAGCCCAAGCGCCAAACACAGTCTCAAGCTTTCTCCAACGTCTCGGACGCTCGGGAAGACGAGGTCAGCCATCCGAGATGATGATGGTATTTCGTGAGGAGGAGGCACTCCCCAACACCCCTCTCCCCCAGCTTATCCCCTGGGAGCTTATCCGCGCGATAGCTATAATTCAGCTTTATATCGAGGAGAGATTTATTGAGCCCTCGCAAAGAAAAAAGCTACCGTACAGTCTTTTATTCCATCAGACCTTGAGCGTGCTTGCGTCAAGCGGAGAGCTTACGGCAAAAAGACTTGCCGAGAGAGTTTTATCACTCCCCCCGTTCAAGAACGTCTCCCCAGAGTCGTATAAGACTTTGCTCATTTCAATGCTCAATAATGACCTTATAGAAATGACCGAGGAAAAGGGGCTTATCGTAGGTCTTGTGGGCGAAAGACTGCTAAAAAGCTTCAAGTTCTACGCGGTATTTAAGGACAGCGAGGACTTCACCGTCCGTCAAGGCTCGGAGGAGATAGGAACTATCACCACTCCCCCGCCCGTAGGCGACAGATTTGCGCTCGCGGGACGAGTCTGGGAGGTCGAGGAGATAGACGTTCAAAGAAAGCTCTTATACGTCCATAAGGTAGACGGCAAAATGGAAATATCCTGGCCCGGAGACTTTGGCGAAATACACACAAAGATCCTCAAAAGGATGAAACAGGTGCTTACAGAGGACACAGACTACCCGTATCTTAAGGAAAATTCAAAAAAGCGTCTGGAGCTTGCCAGACGCACGGCTAAAAACTCGGGTATGCTTGAGCATTCCATAGTAAACCTCGGCGGATATACCTACTGTATGTTCCCCTGGCTTGGCACGCGCTCGTTCAGAACGCTCCGCAAGTACATACAAAAAAATGCCCACGAGCATAATATCTCGGGCATTGAGTTTGAGGGCTGTTATTATATCCTCTTTAAGATGGAGAACAACTCGGATTTCGGCTTCATATCCTCGCTTTGCAAGGATATTGAGGAGTATGGCATAGACTGTCACTCGCTCGTGCAGAGCGGCGAGATACCGCTGTTTGAAAAGTACGATTCCTACGTACCGCACGACCTTCTCCGTGAAGCCTACGCCGAGGATAAGCTCCGCGCCGACGAGGCGGAGGAGGCTATCCGCGACATTCTCGAGGAATACAAATAATTACAACCTTTACGGCTTGTCTGTAATCTTGTAGCCGACACTATATTTTGAAACTATCAAGGCTCTGCCGCCGATATTGTCAGCCTTTCTGTTTATGTGACAGATATGCGCCGCGATATCGCCGCGGCGGGGCTTTTTGTCGGGATAGCAATTCTCTATTATTTCATCGGCAGACACAAAGCCCTCGCTTTGATATATGTAGGAAAATATTATGTACTCCCTTTTAGAAAGCTTCATATCATAGCCGAGATATATGACTCGGGAGTTTTGAGTATCGTTGTAAAGTATGGTCATAGTTTTACACCTCTTTTATGTATTCTATCGAGAGTTGGGGGTGGTGGCACCAACGCAAAAGGGACTTCGAATGATACTTCTGCATTAAAGATCAAACTAAAGGACATCGAGTCCTTTAGTTTGATGAGACTCTGAACTTTTACATAATTTGCTAAGCAAATTATGTGTGGGATTTCTCGTTCTCCGGTGGATTACCAATACAAATGGGGGCATCTGTGATGCTTTTGTATTAAGGATCAAACTAAAGGACATCGAGTCCTTTAGTTTGATGAGACTCGAACATTTACATAATTCGCTTTGCGCATTATGTGATGGATTTCTCATTACCCAATGGATTACCAATACAAATGGGGGCATCTGTGATGCCCCCATTTGTATTGGTGACCCACCGGAGACTCGAACTCCGGACCCCTTGATTAAAAGTCAAGTGCTCTACCGTCTGAGCTAGTGGGTCTTTTTTGCCTACCCGACTATTATATCATAGCAAAGTCACTTTGTCAATACTTTTTTTAACAGTAAATGCACAAATTTCTTGCAATACGGAAGGCTGCTTTCACAATGTTTTGTAAATTACCGTCTGCCGAGAATTGAGTCTGCAAATTGGGAAATATTCGTCTCCATTATGGTGGGAAGCGAGATATCGTCTCTCTGCTGTCCGTTCTGTCCACCGCCGAGAATCTCCGAGCGGACTGCGGAGATTATCATTCTGTCAAAACCTTTTGCCCTGTTCTTGTCAAGACTTCCGCCAAAGCAGGAAACAGCCTCGGCATTTTGAATCAAGCACTCGGGAATGTTTTTGTATAAATAGTCCTCAAAGCAATCCGTAAATCCGCAACACAAAAAGTACGCACAGCGTCTACCCATAAGCATGTCCGTATTTTTACGTAAATATTCTGCGAGCGCCTTGTCAATTTTAGCCATTCGGACACTTGAGCCGAAAACCACAACGTCATAGTTCTCGATGCTTGGCACAGGCTCACCACCATTACCTATTTGCACGAGAGTCACGTCATGTTTTATTAGGCACTCTGCAAGTATCTCGGCGCACTCGCGCGTCGTACCGTTCCTTGTCGCGTATGCAATAAGAATTTTCATTCAATCTTCCCTCAAAAACAAATTACAATACAATTATACCATACGAAAATAAAAAATCAAGTATAATTTCAAAACAATTATTTTTCGCTTGAAATAACTATAAATTTGTGGTATAATTATACTATATTGTTGTAAGGGGGAGTTTACATGCAAAACAAGTCCCAGATAAAAGAAAAAATACAAAAGCTTCGCGACGAGCTCACTTACCACGCAAAGCTTTATTACGTATACGACGCGCCCGAAATATCCGACTACGAGTACGATATGATGTACGCCGAGCTGCTTCGTCTTGAGGACGAAAACCCCGAGTTTTTCGATCCCGATTCGCCTTCGCAGAGAGTTGGCGGCGCGCCGCTTGACAAGTTTTCGAAGGTCACCCATACCGTGCGCATGGACTCGCTCTCGGACGTGTTCTCTTTTGAGGAGCTTTATGGCTTTACAAGCTCGGTCGCACAAGCACTGCCCGACTGCGTATACTCCGTAGAGCCTAAAATCGACGGTCTCTCGGTGTCCCTCAAATACGAAAACGGAATTTTCGTTCAGGGCGCGACCCGAGGTGACGGCACTACAGGCGAGGACGTCACACAGAATATAAAAACTATTTTCTCAATTCCTATGACTCTCCCCGAGCCGCTTAATCTTACCGTGCGCGGCGAGGTCTATATGCCCCGCGAGGTATTCAACAGAATAAATGCCAAGCGCGAGCGCGAGGGACAGACCCTTATGGCAAACCCCCGAAACGCCGCGGCGGGCTCGCTCCGTCAGCTTGACCCCAAGATTGCGGCAAGCCGCGGACTTGATATATTTATTTTTAATTTCCAAGAGGGTGAGCTTTATGCGGACGGCAGACAGGCAAAATCTCACACCGAGATACTTGACCGTCTCGGACAGCTCGGATTCCCCTGCGTACCCATGAGAATAAAGGCTCATAGCTATGATGAAATAATTTCTCACATAGAAAAAATCGGGCAAGCCCGCGACAATCTTCCCTACGACATAGACGGCGTGGTTATCAAGGCCGACCTGATCTCAGACCGTCAAAAGCTTGGCGAAGGCACGAACACGCCCAAGTGGGCTGTCGCTTATAAATTCCCTCCCGAAGAAAAAGAAACGACCTTGCTTGATATTTCAATAGCAGTAGGCCGCACGGGTGTCCTTACTCCCACTGCTATCCTCTCCCCCGTCCGTCTTGCGGGCACAACGGTGTCAAAGGCAAGCCTTCACAATCTTGACTTCATCCGTGAGCGCGGCATTATGCTCGGTGATACAGTCATTGTCCGCAAGGCAGGCGACATTATCCCCGAGGTATTAACGGCCCTTCCCGCAAAGCGCGACGGCACGCAAGAAGAATTTGTAATGCCCACGCATTGTCCGTCCTGCGGCGAGCCTGTATTTTACGACCCCGACGAAGCGGCAGCCGTCCGTTGCACAAACGCATCCTGTCCCGCGCAGATCTCCCGTGGAATCGAGCATTTCGTCTCCAAGGGTGCTATGAATATCGACGGTCTCGGACCGCAGATAATCGAGCTTTTGATAGCATCGGGGCTTATAAGGGACGCAGCCGACCTTTATTCTTTGAAGGTCGAGGACATTTCTCCGCTTGAGAGAATGGGCGAAAAATCCGCGCAAAATCTCATCAACGCAATAGAAAACTCAAAATCCGCAGGACTTGAACGACTGCTCACCGCCATCGGCATCCGTAACGTCGGTGAGGTCGCAGCGGCGGCTTTAGCCGCAAGATTCCGCACGCTTGACGCGTGTATGGAAGCAAGTGTTGAGGAGCTTGTAAATATTCAGGACTTCGGACAAATTACCGCCGAGTGTGTAGTAAACTTCTTCTCGCACCCGCAAAACCGCGAGCTTTGTCAAAGACTCAAGGACGCAGGCGTTCTTTGCGAGTCTACCGCCGCGCCTACGGGCGAGAAATTCAAGGGACTTACCTTTGTTCTTACGGGTACGCTCCCCACTATGTCTCGTGACGAGGCTTCAGCTAAGATCAAAGCAAACGGCGGTAAGGTGTCAGGCTCGGTGTCCTCAAAGACGTCCTACGTCGTTGCAGGCGAAGCGGCAGGCTCAAAGCTTACCAAGGCTCAGAGCCTCGGTGTTGCTATAATTGATGAAGAAACACTCCTCAAAATGATTGAGGAATAATTACCGCAACCCCGTAAAATCCACTATACCGTTATAAATTCCGTCGGCGTAGAGATTTGGCGAATTGCTCATAAGCGACGCTTCTCTTGGGTTGGTAATAAATCCAAGCTCAACGAGTATCGCAGGCATAGCGGTGCGCTTTAAGACGTAAAGCCCGGGGCGTGTTTTCATTCCCCTGTCGCGAACGCCAACGGCGTCAACTATTCCTTCAACAACATCCTCGCCAAGCTCAAACGCGGGAGTGTTGCGGGCGTAAGCATACGCCTCTACACCGTTTGCCGACGAGTTATCCGATGCGTTTGTGTGCAGACTTATAAAATAGTCCGCGCCCCAGGAATTTGCGTCCTCAACTCGCACGCGCAAACTTGACGCATTCGACGTGCCAAGCTGTGTGTCGGGCGTAGGGCGTGAAAGCCTTACCTCGTAATTTCCGCTTCGACGTAATCTATCTGCAAGCAGTTGACCTATTCTGTAGGTTATATCCTGCTCGCGCAGTCCGTTTCCCTCTGCCCCCGCGTTGGGATTTACGGGATTATGCCCTTGGTCGACGTATATTTTTATTGCCATATAAATACCCCCTGATTTGCTTCTCTGTATTAGATTTTATGCCGCAGAGCATAAAATTGCTATTACTTGAAAGGAATTTTTGAAATGACTGACAAAAGCTTAGCTACCCCCTGCGATTCGGGAGAAAAAAATAAAATAGTCGGCGGTATGCTTTATCTTGTCGCAACCCCCGTTGGAAACCTTGCCGATCTATCAGAGCGCGCCGTCAAGGTGCTCTCCGAGGTGGACTTTATCGCCGCCGAGGACACGAGAAACACTATGCGCCTATTACAGTATCTCGGCATAAATAAGCCTATGGTGTCGTATTTTGAGCACAACAAAAGAACGCACGGTCAGCTTATCTGTGACAGACTGCTCGCAGGCGAATCCTGCGCTCTCGTGACTGATGCGGGCACTCCCGCAATTTCCGATCCGGGCGAGGACATCGTCGCTCTCTGCGCCGAAAAAAATATCCCCGTGACAAGTATCCCGGGCGCGTGCGCGGCAATTCTCTCGCTTACTCTTTCAGGACTCCCTACGGGTAGATTCTGCTTTGAGGGCTTTTTGCCCGTTGACAAAAAAGACCGACGAGAAAGGCTTAAAAAGCTTTCCTACGAGGACAGAACAATGATATTCCACGAGGCGCCGCACAAGCTTATAAATACGCTTGAGGATATGGAAAAGACGTTTGGCGGTGACCGCAGAATTTCCCTGTGCCGTGAGCTTACAAAGCTCAACGAGGAGATAATGAGAACGACTCTGTCGGGCGCCTTGGAATATTACTCCGAAAAAGCGCCGCGCGGCGAATACGTCCTGGTGCTTGAGGGCTGCCCTGAGGGAACACTCCGCCCCGACGAAATAGACCTGACCGCCCTTTCGGTTGAAGCCCACGTTCAGCACTACATAGACGCGGGCATGTCTAAAAACGACGCGATAAAGAAAACCGCAAAGGACCGCGGCGTTCCGAAAAATGACATATATCAAGTAGTAGCGGTAAAATAAAATAACCAAACGGGATGCTTGACTCAAAAACATCCCGTTTTTCCTTATTTTTCAAGGCTTTTTTGCCACCAAAAAATTTTTATATTTTTTTGAAAAAAAGTGTTGACAAACAAAAGCGTTTATGATATAATACTACTGTTGCGAAAGCGGCAGACAAAATATGCTGGTGTGGCTCAATGGCAGAGCAGCTGATTTGTAATCAGCAGGTTGATGGTTCGACTCCGTTCACCAGCTCCATATGGGGGATTT
>JAZNWS010000036.1:0-2981 GCA_045593485.1 Eubacteriales bacterium
GCCCATCCTTGCGCAATAAATCTTTGATTACATGAACATGCGATCACGTAATGTTATGCGGTATTAGCGTTCGTTTCCAAACGTTATCCCCCACACAAGGGCAGGTTGCTCACGCGTTACTCACCCGTCCGCCACTGATCACCCCCGAAGGGGATCACCGTTCGACTTGAATGTGTTATGCACGCCGCCAGCGTTCATCCTGAGCCAGGATCAAACTCTCGAACAATTGTATTTCATCTGACCTTGGTCAGTTAAAATCTTTACTCGAGCTGTTTTACTAGCTTTCTTACTTTTTAGAGTCGTGTACTCTATTCTAAATTGACAGATCTGTATTTCGCACTTATCTTGCTTTGTACTTATCTCTTGTTGTTCAATTGTCAAGGTTCAATTTTCGCTCGCCCTTTTTCGTGCGAGCCTAATTAGTATATCACAGAAAAAATCTCTTGTCAAGACTTTTTTCAAAGTTTTTTGAGATTTTTCTGCAATGTCGTTGTGAATTTTTCCACAGCGACTTGATTATTTTACCACAGTCGTTTTGATTTGTCAATAGGTTTTTTAAAATTTTTTTATATTTTTTTCAATGTCGTAGTATCTTACAAGTATTGTCGTATATTTTTCGCCAATTCATCAAAAACTAACAAAAAACATATTCAAAACGAGGTAGAAATGCTTACAATATTCGTACGCACGGTGATAATATACTTCATTTTAGTTATAATAATGCGTCTGATGGGCAAGCGGCAGCTTGGCGAGCTTGAGCTTTCCGAGCTTATAGTCACGTTTTTGCTTTCGGAGATCGCGTCAAATCCCATAACGGACAAGGATGCAAAAATGCTTCCAACCATCATACCCATAGTGACGCTTGCGCTGCTTGAGATTGGAACGTCGTATATAATGTTAAAGTTCCCCTCCGCCAAAAGATTGCTATCCTCCTCCCCGTCAGTCGTAGTAGCAAAAGGCGTCATTGATATCAAGGCTATGAAGAAGGCAAGAATATCCATTGACGAGCTGCTGTGTCAGATACGTCAGAACGGCATTTACGACTTACAGGAGGTTGACTACGCCATACTTGAGGAAAACGGCAAGATGTCAATAATACCAAAAAGCATAAACCGTCAGCCCGACAGACACGACTTAGGCATTCAATGCAAGGACAGCGGTGTTATGCACGTGCTTGTTTCCGACAAAAAACCAAACACGTACACTCTTAATATAATAGGCAAAGATAAAGCGTGGCTTGAGCGCAAGGTTAATAAGCTGGGACTGTCATTTTCGGATATATTTTGCATGACTATTGATGACGCGGGAAAAATATTTATTCAAAAAAATAACGGAGATCAAATAATAAGGTAGCCTCAAAAGGCTACCTTATTATATTATCCTCTCCGTCCCTTGCAGATATCCGCCAGCGGACATTCGGCGCACCTTGGAGCGCGCGCGATACAAACGTCACGGCCAAACTGCACGATGCGGTGGCAAAAGTCGCTCTGCTCGTGTGGCTCTACAAGATCGACCATGATTTTTTCAACTTTTACGGGGTCCTTGAGGCTCTCGTCGTACATTCCAAGTCTGCCGCAGATACGGATACAATGCGTGTCCGCAACTATCGCGGGCTTTTTATACAGGTCTCCCAAAAGCAGATTGGCGATTTTTCTGCCTACTCCCGGAAATTTCAACAGCTCGTCCATATCGTCTGGTATCACGCCGCCGTACTCGTCACACAGCAGCTTGCACGACCGCTTTATATCCGAAGCCTTCATTCTATATAATCCGCAGGGCTTGACGATATTTTCAATGTCCGTGATGTCGCCGTCACCGAGAGATTTCGCCGTCGGGTATTTTGCGAAAAGCTCGCGGCCGACGATATTGACTCGCGCGTCTGTACATTGAGCCGAAAGTCTGCCCATAACGAGCAGCTTCCAAGCATTCTCCTCACCACCACCCCACTCAAGAGCACAGGTCGCGTCTGGATATACGGTCTTCAGGCGTGAGACTACCTCGTCTATAATTTGTTTTCTATTGTCCATAATAATGACCTTTTCTTCATTTATATTTATATACGTCATTATTATACACCCAACCGCGAAAATTGTCAACTCAGAAGCTTGCGCTTTATAAGGGTAAAATCCACATCGGTTATAGCACAGTCCCCGTCAACATCCGCGGAAATATTGAGAAAACAAGTATTTTTCGGCATCTTTTCTTTTGGGAGCTCAAAAAGCACAAGATCAAGCACGTCCACTTCTCCATCGCAGTTTATATCCCCCGTGCCGCAAAATTCAATTAGCGGGAAAGCAAATTCAGTATCCGAATATTTTTCAGATGAACACAAAATATTATTTGGGCTGTACCAACCTATATGCGCCGTCTCCTTTATTCCCTCGTCGCTTTTGAGAAAGCTATTATGCTCGCACGACGCAAAGATTTCGGGATAATCGTCCCAAGTCACGTCCACATGATACCATTCGCCATCAATTTTAACAAGATTCCATATATGCGCCATAGAGTCCGACGCGGCAAAGGTACATTCAAGCCCCGCCGCGCGCAGCATCGCCATATAAGTGTACGTATACCCCTGACAAGTCCCCTGACCCTGTTTGAGAAACGAGTACATATTATCAAAGGAAAGACTTTCGTCATAAGAAAAATTCAGACACAGATAGTCGTGAATATACAACGCAATATCTACCTCACTCTCAATTCCTTCGATAAACGTCAACACACCCGATATCTGTCGCTCACAAAACTCTCTCGCCTCTGCGTATTCATCAGCAGTCATAGTATAACTGGGATAAATCGAGAGTATCCTGCCGTCAGATGACGCTCTGTATCCCGCGGTCGTACCGACAAAAAACAGATAGGGGTTATTTTTGAGGATCTCTGTGAATAGAGGCAGAAGCTGTGTTTTTTGTATATTAAATTCTTCAATATCTATACTGTCTCTCATCTCATAAAGCGACGTGATTATGTACTCCCGTGCG
>JAZNWS010000037.1:0-23277 GCA_045593485.1 Eubacteriales bacterium
ATTATGGCAGAAACGAGAGATCTGGTAAAGGGCAAATACCTTTACTACAAAAATAAACCCTTGGTAAGAGAAAAGGACACCATTTGCTACGGAGATTTTTCCGAAAAATGCGTGCTTTTGTTTGAGATAATGTCCTACACCGAGCAGGACGGAATCAAGACCCCCGACAAAATTCTCATTCAGATACTTGATTCAAGTAATGGACAGATACTCAAGCAGGCTGACAAGGTCGGCATGCACGAGGCGTTCACCTACGGAATGTTCTGGTACGAAAAGATACTTGCTGAGTAATTCAATATAAAAAAGCCGTTGCGATAGGGTTGTACCATAAAGGACAGTTTTTCCCACTGACAGAAAAAACAGAAACCGCAGATTGATTTTCTGCGGTTTTTATGTTATAATATGGATGTACGATAAATATCAACAATAAACAAGAATTTGATGGAGTGAGCTTGAGAATGACAATCAAGGAAATATGCAATATATTAAAATCAAAATTATATAATAACGGTTTTGAATATGGCTTCATTGTTGACGGTAAAAAAAATAAACCGAATATGAAAAAGGGATTTGATAATGACTACTATCATCTTTCAACGACGGTTTATACTGTTCAAGATCCATCTGTCACGCTTAAAGAAAAAATCGGAACTTGTGTAGATGCGGTTTTGGCAATGAAATCAATACTTGACAGTTTGAATGTTGCAAGCAAAATATGGTTGTTATACAACAAGAAGAAAAACAAAGTACACACGATACTAACATTTGAGGCAGAAAGTAAAATAATATACTTGGAGCTTACACCACAATCCTCTAAACCTTGGTATGGTCAGGAAATTGTTTACCCTAGCGAACAAGAGTTTTTGTCGATGTATGAAAATAACGACTATGATATTTCTGATGTGACAAATTTGATTGTAGTTGGTCAGCGCCCATACTTTTTACTCAACAAGTTAAACTGACAAAATTCAATTTGCAAATAAGCATTGAACGCTGATCTGTACAAGCCTCCCTTGTGTAAAGGGAGGTGGCACGCGAAGCGTGACGGAGGGATTGTAATGCAAAGAAAACACAACAAAGATATAGTACCAACCGCCAAAATGCTGCGAAAGAATATGACCAAAGAAGAAAAACATCTTTGGTATGATTTTCTACGTACCTATCCTGTCCGATTTTCTCGCCAAAAGGTTCTCGGTAAGTATATAGCGGATTTTTACTGTGCAGAGGCAAAGCTTGTTATTGAGCTTGACGGTTCGGGACATTATACCGAGGAAGGCAAGCAATACGATGAAGACAGAACTGCTTTTCTTGAAAAATACGGATTGACCGTTATTAGAATACCGAACACGGAAATACATAAAAACTTTCGGGGTATTTGTGAATATATTGATCATATCGTGGAACAATCCCTCAGTCAGCTTCGCTGACAGCTCCCTTTACACAAGGGAGCCTTTTCTTTATGTTCATCTATGACTTGTCAATTTTCCTGACAAGCACTACATTTGTGGACACAAACGCGAAATACGGCATACCTCTTTCGAGATATACCGTATTTTGAAAACTATCCTTTAGGTTGCAACCCAATGCAACATCTTTTTTGTTTAATTATAATCCAAACCCGCCGTCAACGCCGAGGGTCTGTCCCGTGATAAAGTCTGCCTTATCCGACGCAAGAAACAAAACCGCTCCCGCGACGTCCTCCGGGGTTCCTATACGGCAAAGGGGTGTTTCGTCACAAAGCTCCGCCATAGTCTGACTGTCAAAATGCGAATTCATATCGGTAGCAATAACGCCAGGCTCGATACAGTTTACCGTGATACCCGAGGGCCCAAGCTCTTTTGCCATTGAGAGCGTCAGTCCGCGCACTCCCGCCTTGGACGCGGAGTATGCTACCTCGCAGGAAGCGCCGCAGCGCCCCCAAACCGAGCCGATATTTATTATTCTGCCGCTCTTTTGACTTATCATAGCGCGCGACGCCTCGCGGCTTGCGTAAAACACGCTTGAGAGATTGGTGTCAATCACTCTGCGAAAGTCTGCGCCGCTCATCTCTGTGAAAAGTCCTATCTCGGATATGCCCGCGTTGTTTACAAGCACGTCAACACCGCCCAAAAATTCTATTGCCTGATTTATTGCGCGGCAGACGTCCTCCTCGCGCGATATATCCGCGCAGATTCCCTGCGCGCCGTATTCTCTTTCTATCTGCTCTGCAAGCTCCAATGAGCTTTTGTAAATAAACGCGACCTTATCCCCCGCCTCGCAAAAAGCCTTGACGCAGGCAAGTCCTATTCCGCGGGTACCGCCGCTGATGATTACCTTTTTCATTTTATGACCTCTCTTTTATGAGTCTGACTTATTATAGCATATAATATCGCAAAATTCAAGTTTTTTCAAAAGTTATCACATTTTTTTGCAAAATACTTAACAAATCCGCAAATATATGGTATAATAAAGCATAAATTTATTTCAGGTGGAATCAAATGTCTGTAAAACACTCCTTTTCAGAAAGCCTTTACGAGATAAAATTCAACTTCAGACGCGCGGAGGACGGAATATACGTCTTTTTCGAGCCCGACTCTCTGCCCGTCAGAAAGCAACAGATCGAATATCTTATAAACGAATGCAAAAAGAATAAAATAGCCTGTATAATTCCCTGCCTTTCGGGTGTATCCAAGGAGTCAGGAGTTACATTTGCGCTTATTTCGGACTTTTACGGGAGCTTGCTCTCTGCCGCGCAGAAAAAAGGCGTTCACGTTGGATTATCTATAGACAGACTCATTGAGGACTGCTTTTTCTCGGACAGCTCAATAGACGAGGCAACAAAGCGCGAGCTGTGCTCCAAGATACTTAACCAAAGAGAATATTACTGCTCCGAGTGTGAGCACGTCAGCATGGATCTTAACGGAACGACCATTATGTCCATAACCGTATTTGACGAGGAGGACGGAGACAGCGCAGATATATACGACAGTCTGCAAAGCGGCAGAGTCGAGTATGATCCTCCCGTCGGCAACTGGGTAGTAAACGCCTACACCTGCGACTATGACAACGTGCTTGGCAGTCCTACAAGACGGACTGTAAACAAGCTTGATTTTAATGCATCAAAGAAATTTTTGTCGCTTGTGCTTGAGCTTTTGGGCGAGGACGTTAAGCGTCACGTGGGCAAAACCCTGTCCGTGCTTTATATGAACGACGTTTGCTTTGACTCCCCCAACCGTCGAAATTGGGACGACTCATTCAATGAGAAATTCACACAACTTTTTGGCTTTGACCCAAAGCCCTATTATAACTGTCTGTTTTACAGTGTTGGGGAGCAAACGGTTCACCTTAAGTCTCTGTTTATGACCTGCCGCGCTAAAATGCTGTCAGACGGAATATTCCGCGCGCTTGATGCTTTTGCGAGCGAGCATTCACTTGAGCTTATAAACAGTATTACCGAGCCAAAGCTGCCGGATTGCTCCTGGCTTACAGGCGATGCTCTTATGAATTTTTCCAGCTCCTCCTGCGCACTGCTTGACAAGGCGTATATGTACGGTATAAACTCATTGAATCTTGCGTCATCTGCCGCAGAAAACTTTGCTCTTGAGGACACCTTCTGCGAGCTCTACGGCAATTATCACACCATCTCTCCCAAAATCTTGTTCAAGGATACCTTGAACGCGTATTCCCGCGGATGCACAAAGCTTCTCGCGCATCTGCCTCAGGGGCTGTCGTGGAATATCAACGGCAGTATTACCCAGCGCGGTCTGGTTGAGCTTAACGCGCGCTGCAGGAATTTGCTCCGAGGCGGAGCTCGTGTCTCGGACATAGCCATTCTCTACCCCATAGAATCAATGCATTCGGAGGTATTCCTTTATCAGACCAAGGAGCGCGGCTTTGAATATCCAAACGTTATGCAGGATAACGACTATATGACCGTTATAAATATGCTGTCATATTTCTGCGGTCAGGACAGCATGCTTATTCACCCGAGTGTTATGAGCTCCTCCTGCTCCGTGTCGGGCAACAGGCTTTGTATGACGAGCGGCTCGGTTGAAAACAGCTTTGGCGTTCTTATACTGCCCGGCATTTCAGTCATAAGCATTGAAAATCTCCGTCTTATAAAGAAATTTTACGATAACGGAGGTAAGATAATCGCTACGGGCAGACTTCCGCGCTTTGCGGCGGAGTACCACCCCGACCTTGAAAAAGGCGCGGACAATAATGACTTTATGCATCAGAATACGTACGGCACCGAGCTTGACGTTGAGGTCAGAGAAACCATGTCCTACATATTCGGAAGCGAGACGGCTATACAGAGCAAGATAAAAGAATATTATTACAACGAAAATGAGAATGGCGGCGAGGCGTATTTTATCTGCTCGTCAAAGACCACGTCCGACGGAACGCTGTACTGCGACGAGAGGTTGCTCAAGCGTATTCTGTATTCCTTCAATATTCCTCTTGACGTATATATGAGCGGACTCCCAAAGCATATGACGTTTGACGCGCTGGGCGATATATACCCCAACTTCTCACGTCTCGGGCTTCACTCCACCTTCCCCGGTGGCGGTACGGTCAACCGTATTCACAAGCGCCGCGGCGAGCTTGATATATACTTTTTCTCAAACACCACGGATTCAAAATACGACAGGTACGCGTTTATAAAGGGCTGCATTTCCCCTGTGGCGCTTGATCCCATAAGCGGAAGAAGGCGCAAGGTCGGATACCGCCACGTTGAATACAAAAATGAAGTATATACCGCAGTCCATCTTGACCTTGAATCCTGCGAGTGCGTCTTTATTCTCTCGCGCGGAAATATCCCCCAAAGGAGAAAAGCAAGTATTCCGAAAATCAAGTCGATTGAGCATAATTTTTTGTCTGAATGATAAAAACCCGACCGATACGGTCGGGTTTTTGTTAAACTCTTTTTGCGATTTCAAGTGCAATAAAGAAATGCTTGAGCCTTTCGTCAAGAGATATTGCGGACAAAATGCCCTTATCCCACTTTGACGAATCGAGATTATCGGCACGGTACAAAAAGTTGTAAAGCTCGTGCTCACGAAAATCAGCAACAGCCTGGCAGGCGCTGACCTCCATTTCAACCGCAACACAGCCCTCGCTTCTTCGAAGCTGCATATTCCGACGAGTTTCACGATAAAACGCGTCGGTCGTCCAAGTCCTGCCCTTGATATGCTCAATATTCAGCTCCATGAAAATTTCAGACACCTTTTCGTGATTTTTAATCTCTATGTAATCGCTCGGCGGCGCGTAATGATAGCTCATTCCCTCATCTCTGTATGCGTGCGTTGGAACTATCAGCTTGTTTGCGGGTATATCCTTGTCAAGTCCGCCACAAGAGCCGAACATAACGAATTTATTGCAGGAAAATACGTACCCTATCTCCTCGATAAGTCCCGCGGCAATAGGCGCTCCGACGGTGGTTTTTACAATTCCAATATTTGTTCCCTTGTATACGTATATGGGGTATTTGCAAGATATAGATTTGATTGTTTCGCCGTCCAGAAGCTCTATCAGTCCGTCCTCAAGCAACGCGTCCATTATTTTATACGAAAAATTTATAATACATACATCAAGCGTGTGCTGATTTTTTGGGTAAACGTCGCAGAGATTTATTGTGGAGCTTCTCTCGCTGTCAAATGAATCAATAATACTCAACGTTATCCCTCCTTATACGACGGTATCTTATCCTTATAAAGCTGATAAAATTCGCCGTTTGTGACAAGCGTGACATTCTCTGCCTCGCTCATCATTTTTACAAGCCTCTCAAAATCCTCGTAGGAATGGTTGCCCGTCACGTCAAGCTCGTAGCTGTGTCCCCAGACGTAGAAAAGCATATCAGACTCGGGCTCTGCGGAGATAAACTCCTGCGCAAGCTCAAAAAGACGCTTGTCCAAAAACGAGCAGGTGGGATGCCACTTCAGAAACTCTTCAGGTAGGTCAAATTTATACGTGGGCGTCACGTATCTCGCGTATTTTATATCGGTGAGCTTATAGACAAGCTCGACAGTCCTGTCGGTAAACTCAGTGTCCCCTCCCGGCCACGCCATGCCTACGGTCTTGACTCCCGTTATGCTCTCAATATTGTCCGCATCGAGTTGCACCTCGCGGATAATATCCTCGGGAGAGTTGTCGTATATCTTGAGCGAGGGGTGCGTCTGTGTGTGCGCGGCAAGCTCAAAGCCGTCATAAATGCCGCTGCGCACCTCCGCCTCGGTAAATCTCTTGTGAGAAAGTCCGGGGAAATTTATAGCGGTAGCCACCCACTCCCAATTTGCGCCGTAAAGTCCGCTGTTTATATTAAAGGTGCAGCAGTGCACTCCGTATTTTTTAAGTATTTCAATAAGACGAAGATCCTGCGTCACGCCGTCGTCAAAGCTCAAGGTAAAATATTTCTTGTACTGAGATGTGTTCTTGCTCATTTTCACCCTCCAAAACCTGATTTGTATATAAATATTATATAATACCGGAAAACTCTTGTCAAGCAAATAAAAAAATATGTCAAAAACTCTTTATTTTTTGAGGAAAACTCTTGCAAAAAACAAAAAGTTAATGTATAATATATTTTGTATTGGTATGTTTACCATAAAAAAGAAAACAAAAAGAACACATAAAACAAGGAGGTCACTATGACACAGAACGAGCGTTATCTCTCTGCCAAGGAGATCTATGCAAAGTACGGCGTAGACACAGAGGCAGCTATTGAGAAGCTTTCAAACATCTCCATCTCTATGCACTGCTGGCAGGCAGACGATGTAAAGGGATTTGATACCGACGGTCCTCTTACCGGCGGAATTCAGACAACCGGTAATTACCCCGGCAGAGCAAGAACTCCCGACGAGCTTTTTGCAGATCTTGACAAGGCTCTCTCGCTCATCCCCGGTACTCACAAGATCAACGTTCACGCAAATTACGCTATCTTTGAGGAAGACGGCTTTGTTGACCGCGACAAGCTTGAGCCCCGTCACTTCAAGAGATGGGTAGAATTTGCAAAGAAGCACAACTGTGGTCTTGACTTCAACCCCACACTTTTCTCTCACCCCAAGGCAAACGGACTCACCCTCTCTCATCCCGACAAGGAAATCAGAGATTTCTGGGTTGACCACGTTATCGCTTGTATCCGTATCTCCGAGTATTTCGCTAACGAGACAGGCTTCCCCTGCGTTATGAACATCTGGACCGGCGACGGACTTAAGGACGTTCCCGCTGACCGCATGGGTCCCCGCGCAAGATACGCTGATTCTATCGACCGCGCTCTCGCTTGCGGCTACGACAGAAGCAAGGTTTACGTAACTGTTGAGTCCAAGGTATTCGGTATCGGCGTTGAGGCTTACACAGTAGGCTCGGGCGAATTCGCTCTCGCTTACGCTATGACAAGAGGCATCACTCCTCTTATGGATAACGGTCACTATCATCCTACCGAGGTAGTTTCCGACAAGATCCCCGCGCTCCTCGTATTCAGCGACAAGATCGCTCTCCACGTCACACGTCCTATCCGTTGGGACTCCGACCACGTAGTTTCCTACGACGACGAGACAAGAGAAATGATGAAGGAAATAGTTCGTTGCGACGCTCTTGACAGAGTATTCATCGCTACTGACTACTTTGATGCTTCTATCAACCGTGTTGCAGCGCTCGTTATCGGTATGAGAAACGTTCAGAAGGCTCTTCTCAACGCCCTCCTCACACCCAACGCAGAGCTTAAGGATATGCAGGACGCAGGCAACTACACCAAGATGTTCATGCTCCAGGAAGAAGTAAAGACCCTTCCCCTTGGCGACGTATGGGCAGAGTTCTGCGCGCGCAACGGCGTTTGCGGCTGCTCTTGCTGGTACAACGAGGTTATGGACTACGAAAAGGAAGTCCTCTCCAAGAGAGTTTAATCTCAAATTACATAAAAAATCGCACTCCGTACGGAGTGGGATTTTTCTTTATTCGTTTTCTTTTATCTCAACAATCTCAAAGTCAACTATCTCGCGTATTCCCTCTGTGTCGGTTTCAGTATACTCAATATTTATAGTGTCACCCACAGAGATAAGCATAAGCTTTTCAAGATCCGCGACCTGTCCTTTGTAAACCAAGCCGTCGTCGCCGTACATATATACGACGGAATTGCCAGAGATTACCGCGTCGCGTATGTTCTCTATCTTGACGGTAGCCTTGAGCGCCTCGGGCGTGGGAATATTATCCACCTCTCCCTCGGATACGAGCAGCGCCTTATATTTTTTCATTACCTCGTCCTGTGTTTCACCTGTAACGACAAGGTTGTAATTCTCTACGTTTACAAGCGCGTAAAGCTTGACTATTCCGCTTGCGTCCTTAAGCACCATTATATAGGTCGCCTCGCCCGCGATGTTGACGAGCGACGGGAAGGATGCCTCATATCCCTTTTCCTGAACCTCGCCCTCGGCAGCGTTCATTGCGGAATGCTCCTCCGCTCCGCCAATTGCATAGTATTTGTACTCGCCCGTGCGCGCGTTTGTGAGAATAAATCCGATATTAGAGCTGTCCGCCGTCACCGACGTGACACCCGTAAAGTACCACACGTCGTCGCCTATGGTGATATAGCCGTAGTCGTCGGTGGTCATCTTACAGCCCTTGTTGCCAATAATGCTGTTGATAAAACCGCCCGAGAGAGTTCCGTGCCAGTTGTATTTCTGCATAGCAAGGTCGCCCGAGTATGCGGTATCTATCCAAGACGGCGCGTCCTCAACGGGACGTATCTCGCTCTGTCCCGTGCAGGGATCAAAGATTATTACCTCCTCAACGTCCTTCGCGCCAAATGGGAATATCTGCGGCTTCACGCAGGACACGATGTAGTAGGGATTTCCCTTCTCGTCTATCTCATAGCTTATAAAGTCAAATATCTTGGTGGGGTATTCAAAGCGGAGCTTACGATAAAGGTCATCTCCAAAATAGCCCGACTCAACGTATTTTATGGGCTTATCAAGCGCCTTGTATTCCGCGTTATTTTTTACGGGGTCTACCATAATATAGCCCGGGATTCCCGAATCCTTGTTATTCATCCACTTGAAAAAGTCCGCGTATTCAAGGCTTGTCACCTTCTTGGGCAGACCCTCAAAGTTTATCTGCGTGTAATTCTCGCCCGCCACAAACTGCGACACAACGTCTGCAAGCTTATCAAGCGCGCGGTTTCCGATTATCTGCGCCGACGTGCTGTCCATAAGCGCGATATTGGTTATTTGCTCGGACTCCTGCATATCCTCGGCAAAGACCGCCTCGTTTACCGTGATTATGCTCGCATATTTGCGCGCATTGAATACCTGCGAGGAGATAAGACCGCCGAGTATAACTATCAAAACCAAGGTAATGATTATCGCAAGGAATATCTTAAAGCCCAACGACTTTCTTTTTTCATCCCCGGAATTGCTATTCTTTATTTTATTGAAAATCCCCTTAAATCCAAGCTTGAAATTCAAGCCCCTGCCCGCAAGCCAGAACGGAACGGCATAAAATACCGTCATAGCTATCAGGAATATCCAGAAGCTCGGGTCATAACCGTTTATAGCGGGCAGCCAGAAATAAAATGCTGCCGCAGTCAATAACGTGCCGATTATCGCGGATATGGCTATTTTCTTGCCTGTTGTTTTATTCATTGCAGATTCTCCTCTTTCATAGTATGTATTTTTATTATATCATAATATCTCGGCGCTGTAAAGGGATATTTACGATATTACTTTACCTCAATTCTTGTGTCGCCATCAAGAATTTCTATGATTATTTCATCAGCATACTCATCATCGTCACAATGCTTAAGTCTTTTCAAAATTTTAAGCATTTTATTTACAGTATCCGTCCCGAAATTGCGCTCAATTACATCAAGACCTAAAATTTCAATATGAATCTTGTCCCCTATCATATCAGTAAGACAATCCCAAAAGGCATCCCAGTTCTCGCCATAATAATCGGGAAAATCCAAGGCTTCCTTTATTATTCTGTGCATCTCCAAGTAATACTTTACTTCTCTGAAATCTATGGTATATAAATTTTTATATTGATACATATGTTTCTCCTTATTTTATTATCTCATAAAACGTTTTGTAATGGTCATGTGTTAGAAAAACCAGACCATCATTTGAATATAAAATTCGTGAATTATTTCTATATCCTGATTCATAATTTATATCTGCCTCATACCAAGTACGATTATTCTTCTGGGGTAATTTACCATTTTCATTATAGTATTCATCTCCACCAATCTGATTCCCTGGCAGGATTTCCGCCAAATTACCCTTTGTGTTCTTCCATCCAGCCTTTCTTGCCTGTTTCTTTGTGATATATCCATCAGGCAAAAAGCCATAATATGCAAGATACCAATCTGCGCCGTTTATACCTTGATCCGTTGCCTCTCCTGCCATTATCGTTCTCATTGGACATAATTTACACAGACACCTTATATGTCTTGTCAAATATTCTTCCGGCAGATAATCATTTGCGTCAAATATCTTTCCGTGTTTATCAACACAGTTTTGACAACTGCGTATTGTCGAAAGAACAGACATCCAATTATTCCACCTTAAACTGTCACCATCCAAATTTTTGTCCATACTCTCGTCTACGTAAGCAGCCATATTCCTTTCTCCCTTCTATTATAATATTTCTCCTATATTTTGTCAATTAAAAAATACGGGCGCAAAGCTGTCCTCTGCGCCCGCATATAATGCCTTTCCCGTCATCAGCAAAAACACACAACCGATTTTACGAAATGACCGCATTCCGTATTTTTGTTTTTGCATAACTGACGGGAGCTTGTTATATCTCCCCTGCCGAGATGAATCTCGGCAGGGGGTATTTTTATCCTAACAGCTCAAAATACTGCACAAGCCAGCTTGAGAGCGCGCCAAGTTTAAAATGTCTACTATGTTGCAAAAATATTGCTGTTCTTTATCAATGACAGCATAAATTTCAAACTTCCAATGTAAAAAGTAACTTGAATTTTTTAATAAGCTTTCTGTAGTTTTCAATTAAGAAAAATATACAAATTTAAATAGCCTCTTGCAAAATATTTTTCTTTATTGCTTGACTACTTGTATAAGGGATTAATTAATTTTTGTTTATAATATACCTTGCCTTAACCCAATTTTGAAAATATGCGAAAATTAACCTTGTTTATTTTCGCATATTTTCTTTTTATCCATTTTTCAGGCGGAAAAATCTGATTTTGACAAAATTTTCTATGGTAAATATATCCGGAATAAAACAAATTATGCCTTGGAAATACTTAATATAACACGGACTGTTAACCGTCCGGTTTAATTTTTGTAATCAAAGGCAGAAAAATGTATTATAATAAAGTAGAAATTTGCGGAATAAACACATCATCCCTTCAGGTTATCCCCGAGGAAGAAAAAAAGGTCCTGCTTGAAAAGACCAAGCAGGGCGACATGAATGCAAGACAAAATCTGATATACGGAAATCTGCGCCTGGTTTTGTCGGTGATCCAACGCTTTTCGGGAAAGCGGGATAACCTTGACGATCTTTTCCAAGTAGGCTGTATTGGACTTGTAAAGGCGGTGGATAACTTCAACACCCAGCTTGACGTGAAATTCTCCACCTACGCCGTTCCGATGATTATCGAATGTCGAAATAATAAAATTCTGTATTAATTATTGTTTTTATTACTTACTAAATAGCTGCTGAGCTTTAAGTGGATACTGATATTTCCTCCTTTACCCACCTCGACTCGGTCAATCAATTCCCTACATACCGATTGTTTTTCCACCTGAGACATATGCTCCCAAGTGGATTCGAGATTCTTGAAAATACGCTTTGTCTTTGAAATTTTACGTTCAATATCCGACTGTTTTTCTGCATCCATTAGCAGAGCGTTGAGCTCGTTTATCTTCAAACGAGACTTTGTTATTTTGTCCTTTAATACATCGTCTGCCTCTTCGTCATCGAAATCATACAATCGATCCAAACGCCTTTTTTCTTTTTTCAATTCTGCCAACAAAGATTCTGTAGGATCAAAATACGGTTTGGTTTTCTGCTCGTCATCGTTTCCTAAATATGACATGCTGAATAGCGTGTTAATAACCGCACTTTCAATGTCGCTTGCCCAATATAATTCATTATCGCAATTCTCGTTTTTCACGAGGTCCGGTCTGGATTTTTGACGCGAGTAGCAAACAATTTTACATTCACTGGTTTCCCTATCCCATTTTTGATATCTCATTTTTGCGCCGCAAACACTGCAATATAAAAGCCCGGATAGCAAGTAATTGGACTCACCTCGATGCACGCTTCGTTTTTCCAGCTCTGCCTGCGCCTCGTTCCATCGATCAAGTGAGATAATCGGCTTGTGTTCTCCTCGATATTCCTTACCCAGATATATGGTACAACCGGTCAAAGACTTTCGACGCAAAATTTGCGTTACAATCCTCTCCCCCTTAAATCCCAGATGAGTAGCTATCTTCTGAGGAGACCATTTTTCCTCTATATACAGGCGGAATATTTCCTTAACCTTTTCGGCCTCCTCAGGAACTATAACCAATGTTCCCAGTTCCTTGTCATATCTGTATCCGTAAGGCGTGTTGCCGCCGCCCATCCATTTGCCGGATTCGATACGAGCCAATCGTCCTTTCTGAAGCTTTTGTACTATCATATCTCGGTCAAATTCCGCAAGCGTTGCAAACAACATAAACAGGAACTTGCTTCTGGGATCATCCTTATCAAATCGACAGTCCTTTTCACTGACAGAGATAAAGCTGATGTCTTCCTTATTTCTGTTTATGTGGCTGTTTTTACTGTCTTTCTGACAAACGATATAGTCCTGAATAAATTGCAGCGTTCCAAACAGAGTACGGCCCAAACGGTCGATTCGAGGCACAATAAATTTATCGATCCTGATTTTAGTTCTTCCGCTGTTAAATTTTTCTATATGAGAGATAATTGCATTCAGAGCGGGACGCTCCATATTAGTTCCGGTCCATCCATCGTCAATAAATAACACAAGATTTTCAAGTTCGTTGTTATTGGCATACTTAACAACCTCTTTTTCTTGTACTTCAAGACCGTAGCCTTCTTCAGCCTGCTTGTCGGTAGATACTCTGAGATATCCAACGTTTATCAAATAATTGCCGTGTTCATCAGTATTAACATCCGAATCAATAACAATTTTCATATATGATTTTACATCTAAAATATCGCTTAATTTCACGTGGTTCATCATACTACCTCCTAATCTTATTTCACTTTTATTTTAACACGAGATTTCGACTTGTTCAAGTGGAAAATGTAAACAATATAATCTCGTCGAAACAGAAAAGCGTACTCTTTTGGAGTACGCTTTTCTGTTTACGCGCTTCGGGCGGGAATGTCAACGGCATTAGCTACACAACGATCGGCAACGCTGTTTACAATTCGGTCTACTGTTACGTTGCTTATGACTATGCTTGACAGGTCCGATTGACTGATCTCATTTCCCTCCAAAAAAACGCGCACGTTAATTGATTCTTTCCTCATTCTTGATGAATCCTCCATCTTTGTAATTATTGCCTTGTCAATGCACAGATATGCATCGAGAAGGTTTACACAATTATTGTGAAAGATGAGGGGGGCATCTAACGTTAAATCTGTCGCCTTCCCAAAATGGTTCATCAAACACGGCATAAATCAAATCGAATTTCCCTTATATTTCAGAACAATTGGATTAAATCTATCCCATTATCACTATCAAGTTCTAAGATAATGCTCTGCTACAACCGTCTCCCTATTGTGCCCAAGAGCTTGTGAAGCTTCAAAAAGCGCTTTGCGGTCATAGCAAACACCCTTAAGGTCGCTGCGACAGTAATACGCGCCGGATATATCACGATAACCCGATAGCATTCGTTTTCTACCGCCGTCCGTGGTATAAAGGTGTGCAAACCTCCCTGTGCTTCTGCGACCGTTTTTGGATATATACGAATCTACAACCTTATTTTTACACACAAGAAGTCTTTCGTTTTTGAATTCGCTTATATCCCTTTTGCACGCATTGTAAATTCTTGTGGCGTACTCGGCGCGATACGAGTGGATGTCGGCATTCTCGTTAGGCTTTGGACACACCTTGTTTGCGCCTGCTTCAGCACAAATGCGTTTTACCGTTTCTATCTCACTGTAAGAACCTATAATTGGAGAAATTCGAGGTCTTCCTCCCTTTGTGCCGCGAGTTATGTTAAGGCACAGTCTGCCCTCGTGTTCGATAAGATCCGTTCCGCAAATCTGCGCAAGCTCAGCGCGACGAAGCCCGGTGCATTTACAAAACGTGATTAAGTCTCTGTTGTTTTCCGTGCTGAAGTGCTTGTCCCTTGCAGCATCACCACGGCTTCTTTTGATGTTTTTGCGCTTTCTCGCGGGTGTCTGAATCTTGAAATCCGTAGTTCTGCAGCCGTAAAGCTTTGCCAAAGCAGACAACTGCAGTTTTATCGTGTATGCCGAGAGCCCTCTGTCGATACCGTCCTGAATCCACCTCTCCGCAAACATGCGACATTCCTCAAGTGTGCGAGGCTTGTGTCCGAGGATGGGGTCTATCGGTTGCTGTTTTGCCCATTTAACGAAATAGCAGCAATGCTTAAGATAACTTCTGTATGTGTCCCACGAGAATATGTAGCTGGTATATGTCCCCGCAAGTTTGGCAACGTATTTGCTCCTCCCTATCGCGAGTTTGGAATCAAGACACTCCTTGACCTGTTGTTTAAGCGATTTGCTTGAATTTTTTCTTCCCATGATAAACCTCCTATTATATACGTATTTTTGATGTTAAAGTAAAACATCCCCACCAAGATTTGAGGCGCGGTAGGACCGCCTTTGCGCATAGCGCTTGGAAAAATAGCTTTTCTTATATAGCGATTTTTCAAAAATTTCTATATAATAGAGCTTTGTTTTTCCCCGCTCAGACCTAGATAGCCGTTTACTCGGTCACTGATGTGACGAGTAACCGTCTATTTTGTCTCTTTTCTCTCCATCCTTCTTCTCAATTCTCCATCAGTCATTGCTTTCTCTCCATTCTCCATCTTTCATTACTCCTGCATTGTATCCCCTCTCACTATAATTATGATGGATGAAGTATGCTCGTAACATTTAATGCACAAGTGCGATAACCATGTGGCATTACCTACCGCAAAGAACAAAGAAGAACGCCCCTCTCCTGTGAGAGGGGCGTCTGAATGCCGTTATTGTTTTGTTTTACTTGTCCAGTTCTTGGCGGATGAGCCATACAAGGAATGTCGAACCAATATACTGCAGCGTTCCTTCGATGTTAAGATAAATACCATAGCTCTTATCGTCTCCGGCCATGTCGAGATAGCGCATGACATCTCCCATCGTCTCTGCGGTATGTATGATGTGCCCATCATCCATCGTCGTGAGAACATAACCTCCGATGCTAAGATCGAGCACCTCCAGCGCCTCGGGATCAAGGAAGCTTTTAAGCACTTTCTTATTCCATGCGGCGCGCATTTGCTCTTTCACATCATCGGTCAATTCTTCTTCAACCAACGTGCTTACGCCATTGCGCATACCACAGTAAGGACATCCAACGTAATATATGTCCCCTACCATAATATCCTGTGCTTTTCGTCCGCACGCAGGGCAGATGTTGTAGCCTTGATCAAAGTCGATGTTGCTGTTCGTGTTGTTTTTTGTTTCTTTCATTGTTTTGTTTCCTCCATTTGTGTATTTATTAGGCTGTTATAAGCCTTCACTATAACTATGAAAGATGACAGGGGGGCATAACAAGAAATGCAACACGCAGTATAACCCTTCGTGTTGCATTATTTATATATTTACTTCTTTAGGGCAAAAATCCCACTAAGCATTTAATGCTAAGCGGGATTTTTTAAGTTTGCGTACGGAATTATGCCGCCGGATACGTATTATAAACATACTCGTAAAGCGTTTGTTTATAAACAGCTATTTCGTTATCGCTATAGCTTTCAGGCAGATTCGCCCACAAAAGATCTCGAATCATTACGCTGATAATAGATTGCGTTTCTTCCTTATCGCGCCAATGATCAAGCTCGTGGATACGAGCCTTGATTTTGATCAACATCTCTTGCGCAAGTTTCTTGACCTTCTTGATATCCTCTTTGGAAAGAGATTGTCCGCTTATCAAGAGATCATAAATAGAGAGTTCCTCGTCACTGTCAAAGCCTTCTTTAACGTAACGCTTTTGCTCTTCATCAAGGTCGTTTACAAGCTTCATAAGATTTTCAAAGACGATAGCAATCTCATCCTTTTTGTTGTCCTTGTTGTACTCGTCAACGATATCCTGATAACGCTGATAATAATCGATACGCAAGGGATTATTTCGCATCATTTGAGCAAGACGCTGCTCAACCAACACCTGCAAATCCTTGAGAAGCAGGTTCTTGTTCTGCACTCTCTCAAATTCACGGCGCAAACGGTCAAAGTCAATATTACTGATATCGAATTTCTTGCTCTCAACAAGTCCTTCGTTGCTCGTATGAACAACCGCCACGTATTCGCTGACGATCTGATTGATGTGCGCCATCAAAGCAGAATTATCTGCGTGAACACGCTTCTCCTGAAGCTGATCATATACGGCACTTATCGCATTTTTATAGTGTACGGTTTTATCCGAGACCTCGCCTTTTTCGATGTACTTAAACATACGGAACAGCTCACGTGCCTGTATCTCAAAACGCTTTTTGATCTCATCGGTAGCGCACATAGCGTTTGCTCCCGATGCGACCAAAGCGAGTTTTGCAAAATCATCGGCTTCAACTAAAGATTTGAGAGTAAATCCGTGCTCTGCCATATAAGCATCAATGTTCTCAATCGTGCTCATAATCTTTGCAATCAGTTCAGATTTGTCGGGTGCGGGATCGTCACCGGGCTTGCCACCTTTTTCTGCAGTGTAATCCGCAAGAGCCTGACGGAGTGCCTTAACAACACCGATATAGTCAACAACAAGGCCGTTGCTCTTGCCGTCGCAAACACGGTTCGCACGCGCAATCGTCTGCATAAGGGTATGTGCTTTCAAAGGCTTGTCCAGATAGATGGTCGCAAGGGATTTCACGTCAAATCCAGTCAACCACATGGCACAAACAAACACGATGCGGAAAGGATTATCGGAGTCCTTGAACTCCTTGTCCATCTCGCGCTTTTCCATCTTGGTTCGGTGAGGCAGAATATCAAGACCCCAGTTATTGAATGTCTGAATCTCGTTTTGCTCTTGGCTGACGATTACCGCCATTTCGGTTTCCTTCATCCAAGCAATCTTTCTCTCCAGCTCTTGTGCCTCTTGCTGTGTGACAACTTTCAACTCTGCTTCAAGCTCGGCAATCTTTTCTGCCCAATATTTCCGCGCGAGATTATACATGCGCACACAAGTTACCTTGTTTACGCATACGAACATTGCCTTGCCCGTTGTCCAAATGTCAGAGTAATGCTCTACAAAGTCCTTTGCGATGGTGTCAAGACGGGGCTCGGATGTGATGATGTGAATATCTTTAGCAAGTTCAAGCTCCAGCTTTGCCTGCTGATTCACGTCAAGGTCCGCCGCCTCAATGGCATCAAGAAGCTCGTCGTTGATTTCGGGATTGGTGATCTGAAGCATATCACTGCGGTTTTCATAGTAAAGCGGAACAGTTGCACCGTCATCTACCGCGCGTTTGAAGTCATAGATCGAAACGTAAGTACCGAAGGTACGCTCAGTGATATTATCGTACTTAAACAGCGGTGTGCCGGTAAAACCAATTCGAGATGCAGTAGGAAGAAGTTTGGCAAGATTATCTGCGAAAATTCCGTTTTGAGAACGGTGTGCCTCGTCTGACATAATTATAATATCGTAATCGGGAGCAAAAGGCGCTTCACTATTCACCGTTTCATCGTTGAACTTTTGAATGAGGGTAAACACAAAGCTTGCGTTGGCGCGAATGGCCTCCATCATTTTTTTACCGGTTGCCGGGCGATATTTTTTGGCTTCGCCTTTTAAGCATCCGCACGCCTCGAAGGTATCGCTGATCTGCTTATTTAGCTCGTCGCGGTCGGTGAGAATAACAAAGGTCGGGCTACCTGTAAACTGACGGCGGATCTTCCGTGCAAGGAATACCATGGAATAGCTCTTACCACTTCCTTGCGTGTGCCAGAACACGCCAAGCTTTCCGCTTTTGAGTTTCCTTGCCTTGTAGGACTCAACCGCTTCGTTGACACCGAGATACTGATGATTACGTGCGAAGATTTTCGCACACTTACCACCCGAATGGTCGAACAGTATGAAATTCTCAAACAGATCCATAAAGTTTTGCTTGTTGCAGATGCCGAGAAGCATGGTTTCAAGGTCAACAGCGCCTACTTCGTCCTCTTTCAGGCGCTTCCACTCGTGGAAGAACTCGTATTTTGAGCCCATCGTGCCAACCTTGGCTTCAAGTCCGTTGGAGAGCATCAAAAAGGCATTAAAGCGGAAGAGCTGAGGAATGGTGGAAAGATAGTCGGTATAGTTGCAATCGTAGGCGTTCTTTACATCTACGTTCTGCTTTTTCAGCTCTACAAACAAAAGCGGAATACCGTTGACAAAGCCGACGATATCGGTTCTGCGGCGGTAAAGCTCACCATGGATTTTCAGCTCTTGAACGGCAAGGAAATGGTTCTTTGTCGGTTCTGCAAAATTATATACGGCAGCATTGCGGGATTCAAAGGTGCCGTCGGGCTTTTTGACTTGTACGGGGATACCGTCGCGGAGCATGGAATATTTCTCTTCATTGATCTGCATGAGCGTGGCAGATGCCGTATAGGCGCATAGGGTCTTGACGGCAGAATCAGCGTATTCGTCCGTCATCCAATCGTTATTCTCAAAGAGCGCTTGGCGCAAGTATCGCGTCAGCACGATCTCCTTGTATGATTTTCTGCCCAGTGTGCCGTTCTCGCCCAACACCTCGGTGTTATAGGCAAACACGACCTCCCAACCCAGCTTGTCCTTCAGAACATTTCCCGCACTGTTCTGAACAAGTATATTTTCGGAATATTCCCAGCTCATTTGGGTACCTCCATCGTCCTTTTAATGTGGTTTTATACCGTTGATTATGAACAATCTCGCAAAAGCTCTCTTAGCGAAATATATCCGCAAGTTTTCGTCCGAAATCAGTTCGTCTGTACTTTTTCTTTTTAGAGTCGCTACTCATTTTGCTTGCGCTTTTAAACTCACCCTGAATAACTTTTCTTGCTTCAGAAATGGTTATACTGTTGTCTTCAACCAACAATCCAAGGGCAACCAAACGGAGTATAGTATCCGCACTGCTATCTCGCAATGTGTGGAAGGTTGTCGCTTCAGATATCAATGTGCGGAAGTCCCACAGCAACAAACGATCGATCACTTCTGCGTACATAGTAAATTCTCCCCAGATAATATCTCCATCCAAGTATGCTAAGTACAGTTTTGCCAACATCTGTGCTTTATCCAAACTGATATATCTGTCAATCAGAATCAAGATATACTCTATTTCCTGATTTCTGAATTTTTCGTTGGATGCAAATTTCTCCCGATAGTTTTGGCGCTTTTCCTCGGTCGTAATTCCCTTGTTGATTTCGTCTAAAAAAGAGATCAATTTGGCGATATGGTGTTTTTCGCGAACGCTTTTACCAATCCGATAAACTGCAACTGCAGTGGAAACAATAGGAATATCCTTAAAAAGACCATCCTCCGTAAGGGCATCCAACCCGAGTTCAACATATTCGCCGGTAATACCCGACACTTCCTCTGTTAAAGAATTTCCAAAAGATCGTGCAAGGGATTGTTCTTCCATTATCACACCTCCAATTTGTCGCCATACTGAACAAGTATATTTTTGGAATATTCCAAGCTCATTTGGGCACCTACTATATATGTTTAAACATTGTGTAGAACATTTTTTATGCACAAAAATGACACCAATAGTACCGAGTATCAGTATTCATCACCGTGTGTAAAATCAGGAGCTCCGTCCTTCGGACTTTTTCGTCCAATGTAGAGAGGGGCATATCGTTGCGGAAGAGAGTTGTCGCAAAAGTAAGCAAGTTTTGCCTCTACCACTTCTTTTGCAAAGCAAAGTGTATTATCAATCTTTTCCTGGACGAAAGAATCGAATGGCTCGTTTTTGAACAATGCTTTTGTTCCAATTTCTGATATGATATTTAAGCGCCAATTTATTACATGATGGTTTTCACGCGGTTGATTTTTTAGTGGAACATCATAAATTGGTAGCATTAATTCAAGGAGGTATGATTCAGCGTCGCCGTTTAAAAATGCACCCTTATATCGTTCGATTGCAGAATCCTCCACAATCGCTCCAATCCACTGTTGTTTACCTTCTAACTCAACTGCTCTGGATATGGCTTTTCCCAAAAAGATATTTTTCTCCAAGTTTATATAAACATCACCGTAAGTGATTGTGCCACGCAACGGGAATCCCAAGGTAATAAATCTTCTCATCATATTCCACGCATAAGACACCAAATCGATAAAACTCTCTTCTGTATCTTCAAATGCAACAAGAAATATTGAATCTGAGAAAACATAACGATGACAAACTTGTTTGATGTGTATTTCGCCGCCATCAACAGAGAACTCTCCATCGGTATATTTTATAACTCTTTCGTACTGACTTGCCAACTCGTCCAAAGGGGTATGATCTATTTTCGTCTTGAAACCTAAAATGTCAAAATAGGCAATTGCACGTTTTTCGTTGATAATCATATACCCACCCTCCATATTATTAGTAAAGCGAACTCAAGGCAAATCATGTTCTTCTTTTATTTGATTTATTCTTTCATAAATGGCGTCGAAGTCTTCTTTGCTTCGCATACATACCCAATCGGATTTTAATTGAGTTATCTCGCTTTCCTCTACATAGGGTGCTATTTTAATAATATCTTGTTGAAATTTGTTCGACAAAGACATAGGTGTTGTTACAAAAAAAGTTATAGACATATACAAAAAAGCAATGAGAACAACCATCCAAATTGCAGCTTTTCCGATCTTCTTCCCCTTTTTGACGAGGTCTGGGATACTTTCATGTTTTGCTTGCTCTTTGACGAGCTGCAATTCTTTTGTCGCTTGGTCATTTATTTCTGACAAATCCTCTAGGGTGAGTTTCTTGCTGTTTTTCTCAAGGCGAAGCGATGCTCTGTATAATTTTAAACCGTCAATAATAGTTTTTGAAAAAATTCCTGCTAAAACACTAAGCCCACCAAAAAGAATAAGTCTTAACAAATGGTTGTCCGAATGAGTGGCGGCCAATGAATACAAAACGTTTGAGATTGTTTCAAAAAGCGTAGAGCCAACCGCCGGAACGATTTCAATTAACCAAGCGCCAAAGCTCATAATTGCTGCCGTTATTAAAGAAACCACAACACCGACCCAAATTTCACGCTTGTACATGTTGTATATTTTTTTCATTGTTGCACCTCCAATTCACCGCTCATAAGCTTGGGCAACAGCCGGTCGCGGGCTTGCTGAGCGTTTATTGTTTGATCTCTTAAAATTTGAACTTTTTTGAATATAGGAGACACCAAGCAATCGAATTTAGCAGCAATCTCTATATTAGGGATTATAATTTCTTCTGCTTTTAAATATTTGAAATGTCTTGCATAGTGATAGTTTGACAAATCCACATTCAGCAAACTTAAGTACAAAAGCGACTGTGGCATGTTTTCACATTTTGATACTATCAATTGCGTTCCATCTGCACCTTTAGCAAATGGAAATTGAATGTATTTTAACACTCTTGTGTGATCGCCAAAAACGATAACAGGCTTACCTAAAAAAACTAAAGTTTCTTCATCATCCGTATATCCGGCAATAAAATCTCGGCTTTGGTCAATTATCGGAATTTTGCCTTCTGCCAAATAATCAGCAGTCATTACTTGTTTGCTTCTGTATGATTTCTCGATAACATTCCCCACAAGTTCCTTCTTCCACCCCTGCGGCATGCCGTCGATGATGGGCGTGTTTTCGTATCCGGGGAAACGGAGATCCACAAACCACTCCTTATAGAGCCGCTGTGCCGCTTCTTCCAACAACTTGATCTGCTTTTGGTTATTTTCAATGAGGTCGTCGTAGGCGGAGAGATAATTTACTATGCTTTTTTGTTCTTCTAAAGAAGGTAACAAAAGCGGAAAATCCTCAATCATACCTTTTGTTAAAGCATTTCGAGAGGCACCTTTTCCAACAGCTAAATTTAACATATACGCCTGCATATGTGGACTTGCCAAATAGTACAACAAATATTCAGGTAATAGATTTTCATTGGTTCTGATGATAGCAACATGCTGATTTACTCTTGCAGGTAAAACATCATTAGGTACCATACAAACTCTCGCAACAGAGTCACCCGTTATGTTTAATAAAACGTCCCTTTCTTGTACAGTAACACCAATTAATTTTTTTGCTGCATCTTCGGCAATGTGCGTAAGACCTTGGTAATCGAATGCTAAATTATATACGTTTTGACTCCTAATCAACGCTGTACCAGTTTCAATATAAACGGTAGCACCACCTTTGGGAGTAGCACCGCTACCAATTTTTACACAGCAATCACCAAGTTTTACTGTTTTCCAACTCATAACCCCATCTCCTTCATATTCTTTGAGATGGTTTCCATCAGTTCGTTTGATTCGGCTTGCAAGGTGATGAGTTCGCTATGTATCTCTGCCATACGCGCGGCAAAATCTACGCCGTCATCTTCAACAGGTGCAACACCGACGTATGCTCCGGGTGTGAGAGAATAGCCCTTTTCGGCAATCTCGGTACGGTCTGCCAGCTTGCAAAGACCAAGAACGTCACGATACTCGCCCTCACCAAACTTTTCGGTGAGCCAAATTGCCTCTTTTGCAATGGTGATTTCGGCATTCTTGGCCGCAATCATTTCATCGTAGTGTGCCTGAACACGCTTTTTATCGTTACGACCAGCATGCTCAACCTCAATCTTTGCTCGTCTTTGAAGCTCTACGCGTTCTTCTTCGAGGAGCTTCAATATTTCTTCAAAGGGCAGAGCTTGTCCTAAAATCTGCTTATATTCATTCAAAAGCGCGGTATATTTTTCGGCTTCTCCACGATAGAGCCAAACGATTGCGTTCAGATTCTTCATCTGCCACTCGCTCCACTCGTTGAGTGTGCGGTCAACCACGGTATAGTAATTGCGCGCGTCGATAAAGAGGACTTTGTCCTTGTTTTCCTCTCTCTTTGCCTTATCAAAGAACCACAGAGTACAAGGCAGACTCTTGGTGTAGAAGAAGTTGTTACCGACCGAAAGCATCACGTCAACGTCACCCGTGGAAACA